>NZ_JBEOUK010000046.1:0-77533 GCF_040304045.1 Kitasatospora sp. NPDC094016 | reverse complement strand
GTCGTCCACGGCGCCGCCGAGCCCGTCTCGAAGCCCGCGTTGCCCAGCAGCTGCGCCGGCGTGCACGTCCCGCCACCGCCACCGGTCACCGCCCAGGTGAAGCTGGTGGTACCGGACTTGCCCGCCGAGTCCTTCACCGTCACCGTCACGCTGGACGAGCCCGCCGTGGTCGCGGTACCGGTGATCACACCCGTGGACGCGTTGATCGCCAGCCCGGCCGGCAGACCCGTCGCACTGTACGACAGCGGCGCGGTACCACCGGAGGCCTTGATCTGGAGGTTCACCGCACCGCCGACCGCGGTGGACTGGTTGCCCGGGCTGGTGACGGTGATGCCGCCCGGGTTGGGCAGCGAGCCGACGCTGACGGCGGCCCAGGCGGTGGCGACCGCGTTGTACTCGGCGCTGTTCGCGCCGTACAGGTCGGTGGCCGCGTTCAGGGTCGCGGTGCGGGCGGCGGCGTAGTTGGTGGTGGAGGTCATGTACGCGGTCAGCGCCTTGTACCAGACCTGCAGCGCCTTGTCGCGGCCGATGCCGGTGACGGTGATGTTGTTGACCGTCGGGCTGTTGTAGTTGAAGCCGTTGATGGTCTTCGCGCCGCTGCCCTCGGACAGCAGGTAGAAGAAGTGGTTGGCGACACCGGACGAGTAGTGCACGTCCAGGTTGCCGACGCCCGAGTACCAGGAGTCGGCCGAGGTGCCGTCCTTGGAGGGCTTGTCCATGTAGCGCAGCGGCGTGCCGTTGCCGTTGATGTCGATCAGCTCGCCGATGAGGTAGTTCGGCGGGTTGGCGGGCAGGTTGGCGTAGAACTCGACGCCGGTGCCCATGATGTCGGAGGTCGCCTCGTTGAGGCCGCCGGACTCGCCCGAGTAGTTCAGGTTGGCGGTGGCGGAGGTGACGCCGTGGCTCATCTCGTGGCCGGAGACGTCGAGTTCGGTCAGCGGGTGGGTGTCGCCCGAGCCGTCGCCGTACGTCATGCAGAAGCAGCTGTCGTCCCAGAACGCGTTGACGTAGCCGGTGTCGTAGTGGACCCGGCTCATCGCGCCGACGCCGTCGTTCTTGATGCCGGTGCGGCCGAAGGAGTTCTTGTAGAAGTCCCAGGTGACGGCGGCACCGTACTGGGCGTCGACGGCGGCGGACTCGCGGTTGCTGGCCTGGCCGTTGCCCCAGGTGTCGCTCGACTTGCTGAACAGCGTGCCGTTGCCGGAGGTGCCGTTCTTCATGTCGGTGGTGTACTGGCCGCCGCGGGTGGCGTCCTTCAGCGAGTACGTCGAGCCGCTCTGGGTGGTGGTCAGCGGCACGTTGCCGACGAACACGCCGTTGCCGCTGCCGCGCTTGATGCCGTCGGCCTTGCTGAGCACGTCACCGGTCTTGGCGTCGGTGACCACGTGCAGCTTGCTCGGGGTGCCGTCGGACTCGCGGCCGGAGACGACGGTCTCCCAGGCGAGCTTCGGGGTGCCGTCGGCGGCCCAGACGACCAGGCGCGGCGCGGTGTCGACGGCGGCGCCCTGCTCGGCGGCGAGCGCGGCGGCCTGGGCCTTCGGGGCGGCCTGGGCCGGCGTGGTGTCGACGCCGCTGAGGTCGGCCTCGCTGGCCTTGGTCACGCTCTTGGTGGCGCCCGCGGCGTCCTGGTGGACGATCAGGTCGCCGCCGAGCACCGGGAGTCCGGCGTAGGTGCGCTCGTAGCGCAGGTGGCGGCCGCCGTTGGTGTCCTGGACGACGTCCTTGGTGACCAGCTTCTCCTGGCTGCTCAGGCCCAGGGCCTGGACGAAGGACGCGGACTGCTGGTTCGCGGAGGCGATCAGCGCGGCCCGCTCCGACTGCTGGGCGGCGACGGCGGACGGGGCGTCGGGCGTCGCGGCCTGCGCGATGACCGGTATGCCGGTCACCAGCAGCGCGGTGGTTGCGGCCATGACAACCGCGGCCTTCCGGGCGTGAGCGTAACGGGACATGCGGACTCCTTTTCCGACCGGCGCGGGTTCGCACCGGTGGAGAGAAACCTGGGCCGCAGGGTTGCGGCGCAGTGGGGGCCCCCGCCCGGGGTGTGCGACGGGGGTGCGATTGCGGTGCTCACAAGTCGTGGCAGGTTTGGGACGCGCTGCACCTGAACTGGTCAGCCGCACCGGGGGGTGGGGCCCCCTCGTCTGCAGCCGCAGGAATCGTGGCAGCAAACGAGTCGTTAATGACAGATGCATGCCACGGAATGGCCGATTCATTACCGAAACCGTATGCATGACTGTTCATCAGTTGTGTTACCCCTTTGAGAACTCATGAACACGGTTTTCATGATCCGGGGAATGTTCGATCACTTCCGGATGTCACTGACCAGCGCTCAGGGCTCCCGCCCGCACCACCCGGTGGCCGACGGCGCCGGGCGGGGGCGGCACATCACGCTTCCGGCCGTGCCATCGGCGCTTTCCGGCCACCGGGCGGCCAAAACGAAACGGGTCCCGCACCGCCCCAACGGCGGTGCGGGACCCGGGGGTTCCGGCGTTCGTCGATCAGCCCTGGACGAACACCGCCACGGTGCGGCCCGGCACGGTGAAGGTGCCGGTCACGGCGTCGAAGCCGGACTGCTTCACCACCGCGTCCGCGCCGCCCGCCTGGACCGGGTGCAGGGCCTGGCCCGTCCCCTTCAGGGCCGCCACGGTCTGCGCCTGCGCGGTGGGCGTGGCGTTGAACACCACGGTGACGCCCTTCTCGGCGCCCTTCAGCCCGGTGCCGTCCAGGTGCAGGGTGATCACCCCGGGCGTCTCACCGGGCGTGCCGGAGAGCGGGTAGGACAGCCGCTGCTGGACGGCGGCCAGGGTGGGCAGCGAGAACAGCGGCGAGGACTGCTTGATCCGCAGGAACTCCTGGTACTGCGCGGAGGTCGCGCGGATGTCGGCCGCTCCCACGGTCAGCCGCGGGTTCGCCAGCAGGGACTGCGCGGTCGGCCACATCTCCTTGTTGTCGGCCGCCGGCGGCAGGCCCCGGCCCCAGCCGTTGCCCTGCGACGGGTCCCAGTGGATGGCGTTGAACCAGTCGCCCGAGTCGTAGGAGTTGGCGTCCAGCGACTTGGAGCGCAGCAGGTCGCTGCCGGCCTGGGCGAAGCCCGCGCCCTGGGTGAGCGCGGTGAGCGAGAGCCCGAGCGCCTGCATCCGGGCCCGGTCGGCGGGCGCGGTGCCGGTCGGCAGCTTGTACGCCAGCGCGTCGAACAGGTCGGTGTTGTCGTGGGCGTCCACGTACTCCACCGCCTCGCCCGGCTTGGCCGCGTACCCGGTCGGGGCACCGTTGTAGTCGACCTGCGCGCCGGTGACGGCCCGGCCCGAGCTGTCGGTGAAGGAGTAGCCGGCCAGGTTGCCGGTCAGTCCGACCTTCAGCTGGTCCATCTGGTGCAGCAGCCGGTCCTTCTGCTCCTGCGGGGTGCCGTTGGCGGGCGAGCCGTTGGGGTCGGTGTACAGGCCCGAGGCGAAGCCCTGCTGCGGGGCGGAGTTCAGCATGAAGTTGCCGCCGCGGGCGGCGTCGCGGATCCGGTCGTCGAAGGTGGCGATGCCGGTGCCGGCCAGGTTGAGCTGGGTGGCCTGTTCGAACCGGGCGTTGTTCGCGACGACGCCGAAGTTCCAGCCCTCGCCGTAGAGGAAGACGTTCTTCCCGTCGATGCCGTCCGAGGCGGGCGTCATCTTCCGCAGCGCGGCCTGCACGTCCAGCATGGTGGACTTCGGGTCCAGGCCCATCAGGTCGAAGCGGAAGCCGTCGACCTTGTACTCGCGGGCCCAGGTGGTCACCGAGTCGACCACGAGCCGGTTCATCATGGCGTGCTCGGGAGCGGTGTCGGCGCAGCAACTGTCCGCGGTGACCTTGCCGTTGTCGTCCAGCCGCTGGTAGTAGCCGGGGACGACCTTGTCCAGCACCGAGTGCTCGGCCTGGCCGCTGGCAGCGGTGTGGTTGTAGACCACGTCCAGCACCACCCGCAGCCCGGCCTCGTGCATCGCCTGCACCATCCGCCGGAATTCGACGGTGCGCGCCGCGCCATTCGGCTCGGTGGCGTACGACCCCTCCGGCACGGTGTAGTGCAACGGGTCGTAGCCCCAGTTGTACGCGTCGTCGGCGGCGACGGCCGCCACGCATTCCTGCTGCTTCGGACCGTCCGGGGGAAGGGACTTGAGGTCGCAGGCCGGCAGCTTCTGGTCGGCCCGGTTCTCCCGGATGGTGGCGATGTCGAAGGTCGGCAGCAGATGGACGGTGGTCACCCCGGCCTGGGCGAGCTCCCGCAGGTGCCGCATGCCGGCCGACTGCGACTCGGTGAACGCCAGGTAGGTGCCGCGCTCGGCCGCCGGGACGGTGGTGTCCTCCACCGAGAAGTCCCGGACGTGCAGTTCCTGGATCTGCTGCTGCGCCGGCGGGACGGCCTTGGGGACGTTCTGCCCCTCCCAGCCCGCGGGCTTGAGCTCCTTGGCGGCCAGGTCGGCGACCAGGCTGCGCCTGGAGTCGGTGGACAGCGCGACCGAGTACGGGTCGGTGACGGTGTTGACCACCACCTGCTGGACGGAGGGCGCCCAGACCTTCACCTGGTACAGGTAGTACTTGCCGTCCAACTCGCCCTTGTCGCGGACGACTTCCCAGACGCCGGTCTCGTCGTCCAGCTTCAGCGGCAGCGTCTTCGGGGTGCCGCCGGTCGCGCCGTCGAAGACCTGGACGGACACCTCCTGCGCGGTCGGCGCCCACACCGACAGCGCCACCTTGCCGTTGTAGTAGGCCGGGCCGAAGTCCACCCGGCCGGTGCGGCGCGCGTAGAGGTCGTCCAGCACGCCGGGGGTCTGCACGCCGGTGGCGGCCAGCACGGCGCCGCTGGGCAGGTGTTCGGTGAACAGCAGCTGGCTGCGCAGCGCGGCCGGGACGCGGGCGGTGTCCCGGGCGTCCACGGTGAAGGCCCGGTAGCCCGCCAGGTGCGGGAACGCGGCCTTCTGCGCGGCGGTCAGGCCGCCCTGGGCGGCGTTGAGCCTGATCCACCGGCCGGGCTTCGTGAGCACGCCCTTGTCGGCGCGGATGCCGCCCTCGGGGTCGTACACCAGCTGGGCGCTGGTGCCGCCGGCCAGGGCAGCGTCGCCCGCACCGTAGGCCGCGGGGACGACGACGGTCCTGGCGTCGATCCACTGGGCCTTGGCGCTGCCGAGGTCCACCTGCGCGGAGGCGGCGGCGTTCTGCGGCAGCAGGTGGCCCTCGCGGCCGCCGAGCAGCCACACCTCGCGGCCGTCGACGGCGAGGTCCAGGGACTGGTCGGTGGGCAGGTCCTTGTCGTTGCCCTTGTGCAGGATGTAGCTGAGGCTGGTCGCGCCGGGGGCCAGCGGCACCTCGAAGACGGCGCCGAAGGCGTCGCGGCGCACCGGCATCAGGGGCTTGCCCCAGTCGGTGGGGGTGGCGGCGCCGGTCCAGTCGTGCAGGCCCCAGCCGTCGTAGTCGCCGTCCGGCCGGTTGTAGTGGAGGACGGCGGTGTCGGCGGGCTGGGTGTTCGCCGGGCCCGGGTTGGCGGTGCGCACGGCCGGGTCGCCCTGCCGGATCCAGACCTCGCCGGTGGCGCCGACGTCGACGTGGCGGTCGGCGTCGACGTCCTTGACGCCGTTCTTCTCGACGACGAACCCGACGTCCGAGGCGCCGGGCTTGAGCTTCACGTAGGCGAAGGCGCCGTACGCGTCCCGGCCGGTGAAGGCGTGCCCGGCGGGCCACGGGGTGGCCTCGCCGTCGGCGAGGTCGCCCCAGGCGTAGAGGTTCCAGCCGTCGTAGTCGCCGTCCGGCCGGTTGTAGTGCACGACGGCGTACGGGCGGGCGCCGGCGGTGGGCACCGGCTTGGGCGCGGGGGCGCCGGTGGTGAAGCTCGCGGTGGCGGAGCGCAGCCGGCCGCTGGAGTCCTGGACGACGGCCTTGTAGCGGACGACCGTGCCGGGGGCGGTGGCGCTCAGGTCCTGGGTGACCAGGTTCTTCCCGGTGTCGGCGGTGCCCAGGGTCTGCCAGGGCCCGGTGCCGATCTGGGCGGCGAAGGTGACGCGGTTGAAGCCGCCGCCGGTCGTGGCGCCGACGGTGACGGTGCCGCTCGAACCGTCGGCCGGCGGCTGCACGGAGAGCTGCGGCGCCGCCGTGGTGGGGGCGAGCCCGGCGGCCGCCTTGAACACCACCGAGGAGAGCGCCGGCACCGTCACGGTGACCTTGCGGTCGGCGCCGGAGGTCACCTTCCCGCCCGTTGCCGGGTAGATCCGGTCGAAGCCCGTCCCGGCGGAGAAGGTGTCCAGGGAGACGGTCTTCGCCTCGGCGGCGTTGTTGACCGCCACCAGGTACTCGGTCCGCTGCCCGGCGTCGATCCGGGAGAAGGCGTACACGCCCGCGCCGTCGGCGGCGTAGCGCTCGATCTGGGCACCGTCGGCGAGGGCCGGGTTGTCGCGGCGCAGCTTGGCCAGCGCGGCGACGTCCTGGTAGAGCGCGCCGCCCTGCCCGTACCGGTCGGCCGGGCCGGAGGGGCCGCCGAGCACCCGGTCACTGTTGTAGGAGGGCGTCTTCGAGGCGAACATGTCCTGCCGGGCGTCCTGGTCGCCGCCCGCGCCGGTGAAGCCCTGCTCGTCGCCGTAGTAGACGACGGGCTGGCCGCGGGTGAGGAACTGGAGCTCGGTGCCGAGCCGGTCCTTCTTCAGCAGGGTGGCCTCGTCGGCGCCCGGGTTGTCGGCGAGCAGGAAGGAGCCGAACCGGCCCATGTCGTGGTTGCCGAGGAAGGTCGGCAGCTCGTACGCGTCGGTGTCGGCGGTGGTGTAGCGGTAGTCCTGGCCGTAGACGTCGGCGAGGTTCTTCGCCGAGCCGCCCTGGGAGACGTAGCTGCGGGCGGCGCCCTGGAACGGGAAGTCCAGGGTGGCCTGGAGCTTGCCCTTGGTGACGTACGGCGAGGTGATCGCCGGGTCGCCGGAGTAGACCTCGCCGAACATGAAGAACTTCTTGTTGCCCTGCTTGGCGGCGAAGTCCTTGAGCGCGGGCGCCCACTGCTGCCAGAACGCCATGTTGACGTGCTTGACGGTGTCGATCCGGAAGCCGTCCACGCCGGCGTCCTTGACCCACTGCTGGTAGACCTTCTCGAAGCCCTTCACCACCCGGGGGTTCTGGGTGTCGAGGTCGTCCAGGCCGCTGAAGTCGCCCTCGGTGGCGGACTCGCCGACGAAGGTCGAGTCACCGCGGTTGTGGTAGAGCGCGGGGTCGTTGAGCCAGGACGGGGTCTTGGCCGTGGCGTCGGCGGGCTTGCGGAAGACCGGGGTGTAGGGGAAGGAGTCCTTGGTGAGCCGCGGCCAGGGCGCACCCGCGTCGGCGATCGCGGTCTCGTCGACGGGGTTGCCGTCGGCGTCGAGGGTCGGGTAGGCGCCGACGGAGCGGTAGCCGTGCTGCTGCTCGGCGTCGTCGATGACGTCGGCGGTGTGGTTGGTGATGACGTCGAAGAAGACCTTGATGCCGCGGGCGTGCGCCTTGGCTATCAGGTCCTTGAGCTGGTCGTTGGTGCCGAAGTGCGGGTCGACCTGGGTGAAGTCGGTGATCCAGTAGCCGTGGTAGCCGGCCGAGGCCTGGTCGCCGCTGCCCTGGACCGGCTTGTTCTTGAAGATCGGGGCCATCCAGATCGCGGTGGTGCCGAGGTTCTGGATGTAGTCGAGCCGCTGGATCAGGCCGGCCAGGTCGCCGCCGTGGTAGAAGCCCTTGTCGGCCGGGTCGAAGCCGTGGTCCAGCCGGCCGCCGGTGATGCCCCCCGTGTCGTTGGCGGGGTCGCCGTTGGCGAAGCGGTCGGGCAGGACGAAGTAGAACTGCTCGCGGCTGAGGTCGTGCCGCCCGGCGGTGGCCGCCAGGGCGGCGTCCGAGGGCGGGGGCGGCGGGGCGGCGGCGAGGGCCGCGGGGGCACTGCCGAGGGTGGCGGCGGTCAGCGCGGCGGCCAGCAGGACGGCCGTGCGGCCGGGTCTGCGTCGGGGGGTGCTCCGCCGGGGGCGGAGCCGGACATCGGCCACTGAGGGTCTCCCTTAGGGGAAGGGGTGAGCGAGTTCCCTGGAAGCTAGCGGCCTGCAATATGTTTCAGCAAGATGCAGAAACGGTTTCTTTCCGGGAAACTCCAGGCCGGGACCCTTACTGCCACCCCGATTACGCCCTTGGAGCGGTCGGCGTAACAATGGGACGTATGCCTGTCCCACCGGTAAGCACCAGACCCGACCTCACCCCCTACCCCGGTGGGAGCCTCCCCCTAACCCTCAAGGGGGACAGCCGGTGAAGAATCCACTGCCAGGGGATGATCGGACGGCGACGGGACGTCTGGCAGACTTCTCGTCCATGGGGGAACCGACCAAGATCCAACACGGCCGCGCACCGCGCGCCGGAGCGGCCCGCGGTGACGGTTCCGGAGCACGGCCGGCCTCCTCGGCACGCCTGCCCGACGGAGCCGCCCGCGCCACTCAGTCCCGTGTCGCCGCACTGCGCGGCCGCATCCGCGACCAGCGGCGCTCACCGGCCCGGCCGAAGATCTGGTTCGAACTGGCCCTGATCGGGATCAGCTACTGGGTCTACTCGATCATCCGCAACGCCGTTCCGGAACAGGCCTCGATAGCCCAGAAGCACGCGCGCTGGATCTGGGACCTGGAGCAGTCCCTGGGCATCGCCGTCGAGCGTTCGATCAACCACGCCGCGGACAGCGTCGGGTGGCTCATCACCGGGATGAACTACTACTACGCGACCCTGCACTTCGTCGTGACGATCGGCGTGCTGGTCTGGCTCTACCGCCGCCACCCCGGCCGCTACGTCGCCGCCCGCACCGTGCTGTTCGCCACCACCGCGATCGCCCTGGTCGGCTTCTTCTTCTTCCCGCTGGCCCCGCCCCGGCTGATGACCGACGGCGGCTTCATCGACACCGTGAAGGTGCACGGCACCTGGGGCTCGATGGCCTCCGGGCCCGCCGCGCACGTGTCCAACCAGTACGCGGCGATGCCCTCGATGCACATCGGCTGGTCGATGTGGTGCGGGCTGGCCATCTTCTACCTGGCCCGCCGGACGTGGGTCAGGGTGCTCGGCCTGCTCTACCCGCTGGCCACCCTGACGGTGATCGTCTCGACCGCCAACCACTTCTGGATGGACGCCGTCGGCGGCGTGCTCTGCCTGGGCGTGGGCTTCCTCACCGCCCGCTGGATGTACCACTCCTGGGTCTACAAACTGCCCCAGGTGCCCGCCCGGGAGACGGCGGAGGAGCCGATCACCGTCCCCGAGCAGTGGAGCGAACCCGCGGTGAGCAGCGCCCGCCGGTAGAGCTGCCGGACCTGGACGTACGGAAGGGGCCCCACCCGGGGCCCCTTTCGCGTGCCGGGCCTCAGCCGCCGGTCTCAGCCCCCGGCCTCAGCCCCCGTAGAACAGCCGCTCCACCACCGCCCGGGCCCGCCGGGTGGTCCGCCGGTAGTCGTCCACCAGCTCACCGCTGTGCCCGGCGCCGTACCCGAGGTAGCGGGCCACCCCGGCCAGCTCCCGGGCCTCCCCGGGGAAGCTGTCGCCCGGCCGGCCCCGCACCAGCATCACCGCCGAACGCACCCGGGAGGCCAGCACCCAGGCCGCGTCCAGCACCTGCGCGTCCGAGCGCCCGACCAGCCCGGCCTCGGCGGCGGCCGCCAGCGCGGCCCTGGTCCGGGTGGTGCGCAGCGCCGGCAGCTCGTGCCCGTGCTGGAGCTGGAACAGTTGCACCGTCCACTCCACGTCGGCCAGCCCGCCGCGGCCGATCTTGGTGTGCGTGGTCGGGTCGGCGCCGCGCGGCAGCCGCTCGGCCTCGATCCGCGCCTTGATCCGGCGGATCTCCACCAGGTCCCGCTCCGGCACCCCGACGCCCGGGTAGCGCAGCGGGTCGATCAGCTGCCGGAACCGCGCGCCCAGCTCCTCGTCCCCGGCCACCGGCTCGGCGCGCAGCAGCGCCTGGCTCTCCCAGGCGTGCGACCAGCGCCGGTAGTACGCCGCGTACGAGGCGAGGGTGCGCACCAGCGGACCGCTGCGCCCCTCCGGCCGCAGGTCGGCGTCGACCAGCAGCGGCGGCTCGGTGGACGGCGCGCCGAGCAGGGTCCGCAGCTCGTTGCAGACCGTCTGGGCGGCCCGGGCGGCGTCCTGCTCCAACGAGCCGAGCAGCGGCTCGTGGACGAAGAGCACGTCGGCGTCCGAGCCGTAGCCCAGCTCGTGGCCGCCGAACCGGCCCATCGCGATCACCGCGATCCGGGTCGGCAGGTCGCCGTGCTCGGCCTCCCAGCCGGCCGTGCAGGCGCGCAGCGCGCCCTGGAGGGTGGCGGCGTTGAGCGCGGTCAGCGCCTCCCCCGCGGTGTCCAGCGCCTCGGCCGGGTCCTCCCCGAGGCGGCCGAGGACGTCCGCGGCGGCGGTGCGGAACAGCTCCCGGCGGCGCACCGAGCGGGCGGCGGCGACGGCCGCGGCAGTGGATCCGGCCCGGCCGACGGCGGCCAGTATCTCCTGCTCCAGGGCGGCCCGGCCGCGCGGCGCCAGGCCCTGCGGGTCGCCCAGCATGGCGACCGCCTCGGGGGCGCGCAGCAGCAGGTCGGGGGCGAGCCGGCCGGCCGACAGCACCCGGGCCAACTGCTCGGCGGCGGCGCTCTCGTCGCGCAGCAGCCGCAGGTACCAGGGGGTGCGGCCGAGCGCGTCGGAGACCTGGCGGAAGTTGAGCAGCCCGGCGTCCGGGTCGGCCGAGTCGGCGAACCAGCCGAGCAGCACCGGCAGCAGGGTGCGCTGGATCGCGGCCTTGCGGCTCACCCCGGAGGCGAGCGCGCTGAGGTGGCGCAGCGCGGCGGCCGGGTCCGCGTAGCCCAGCGCCTCCAGCCGGGCCCGGGCCGCGTCCGGGGTCAACCCGGCCGCGCCCGGCGGCAGTTCGGCGACGGCGTCGAGCAGCGGCCGGTAGAACAGCTTCTCGTGCAGCCGCCGGACCTCCACCGCGTGCCGCTTCCACTCGCGCTGCAGCGCGGCCACCGGGTCGGAGCGGGTGTCGTCGTTGATCAGCGCGGCCAGCGAGCGGGCCAGCCGGCGCAGGTCCTCCGCGCCGGTGGGCATCAGGTGGGTGCGGCGCAGCCGGTAGAGCTGGATCCGGTGCTCCAGGGAGCGCAGGAAGCGGTAGGCGGTGTCCAGCGAGACGGCGTCCGCCCGGCCGACGTACCCGCCGCGGGAGAGCGCGGCCAGCGCCTCCAGGGTGTTGCCGCTGCGCAGCGCCGGGTCGGTGCGGCCGTGCACCAGCTGGAGCAGCTGGACGGAGAACTCGACGTCGCGCAGCCCGCCGGGGCCGAGCTTGAGCTGGCGGTCCAGTTCGGTGGCGGGGATCGAGTCGATCACCCGGCGGCGCATCTGCTGCACGTCGGTGACGAAGTTGTCCCGGGCGGCGGCCTGCCAGACCATCGGGGCCAGCGCCTCCAGGTAGGCGGCGCCGAGTTCGGCGTCCCCGGCGACCGGGCGGGCCTTGAGCAGCGCCTGGAACTCCCAGGTCTTGGCCCAGCGCTGGTAGTAGGCGAGGTGGCTGGCCAGGGTGCGCACCAGCGGGCCGTTGCGGCCCTCGGGGCGCAGGTTGGCGTCCACCGGCCAGATGGTGCCCTCGCCGGTGGTGTCCGCGCAGAGCCGGGTGAGGGCGGCGGCGAGCCGAGTGGCGGCCTTGACGGCCTCGTGCTCGTCCACGCCCTCGCGCGGCTCGGCGACGAAGATGACGTCCACGTCGGAGACGTAGTTGAGTTCGCGGCCGCCGCACTTGCCCATGCCGATCACGGCGAGCCGGCAGGCCCGGGCGGCGTCCTGGTCCTGCTCGGCGGCGAGGTCCAGGGCGGTCTGCAGGGTGGCGCCGGCCAGGTCGGCGAGTTCGGCGGCGGTCTGCGCGAGGTCGGTGGTGCCGGTGAGGTCGCGGGCGGCGATGGCGAGCAGGCAGCGGCGGTAGGCGACGCGCAGCGCGTCCGCCGGGCTGCGGCCGCGTTCCCGGCCGCGCCGGACGCCCTCGGCGAGCGCGCGGCGGAAGTCCTCCGGGCCGGGGTGCATGTCGCGCAGTTCGAAGGTGACCAGCATGTGCCAGTCGTGCGGGTGCCGGGCCAGGTGGTCGGCGAGCGCGGTGGAGACGCCGAGCACGCCGAGCAGCCGGTCGCGCAGCGGCTTGGAGGTGGTGAGGGTGTCGCGCAGGGTGTGCCGTTCGGCCTCGTCGGCGGCCTCCAGCAGCCGGGCCAGGCCGAGCAGGGCGAGGTCGGGGTCGGCGGTGGCGCCGAGCGCGTCCAGCAGCACGGGGTCGTCGGCCAGGCCTTCCAGGCCGGGGCCCGCCAGCAGCCGCACCGCCTGCGCCGGGTCGGTGAACCCGCGCCTGACCAGCCTGATCTCCGGCCGGCTGACCCTGCTCCCGGCCCGCTGCTCGTCCACCGCCATGGCCCCTCCATCCGTCCGCCCCAGCAGGTTACGCGCCCTGACGGCCCGGCGCCGGACACGACCGCCCGGACACGACCGCCCGGACGGCCCGCCGCCGCGCGCCGCGCCGCCCGTCCGTGACCTCGGGCCCGCCGCGCTCGTTCTCCCGGCGCCGACCGTCCCGCCCCGCCCGTCCTGTCCACCCCGTCCCGTCCCGTCCCGTTCCGGAGCGCCGATGCCCAGCCGCCTGCCCTCGCTCACCGGGCTGCGCTTCTGGGCCGCCCTGCTGGTGGTGCTCTACCACCTGTCCCGCAAGGTCGGCGGGCTGCCGGTGCTCGACCCGCTCGCCTGGTACGGGCGCTCGGGGGTGACGTTCTTCTTCGTCCTGTCCGGTTTCGTCCTGGCCTGGACGTACGGCGGCTCGCCCGTCCCCGCCGGGGCGTTCGCCCGCCGCCGGTTCGCCCGGATCTGGCCGCTGCACGTGCTGAGCACCGTGCTGTCGCTGGGCGCGGACGCCGCGATCGGCACGGCGCTGCCGGTGGCGGCCACGCTCTGGTCGCTGCTGCTGGCGCATCCGTGGGCGCGGGCGACGGTGTACGGCGGCAATCCGGCGTCCTGGTCGCTGGGCGCCGAGGCCTGGTTCTACCTGTTGTTCCCGCTGCTGCTGCGGTTGCTGGCGCCGCGCCGCCGCGCCTGGCTGCCGGTGGCGGCGGTGTGCGCGGCGCTCGGCCCGGCGCTGTGGGCGGCGGGCCCGCTGCTGCCGGCCGATCCGACGGTGCGCGGCTGGCTGCTGGACTACCTGCCGCTGACCCGTACCCCGCAGTTCGTGCTCGGGGTGGCGGTCGGGCTGGCGGTGCGGCAGGGGCTGCTCCCCCGGGTGCGGCTCGGCGCGGCGGCCGCGGCGGTGGCGGGCTGGCACCTGCTGCTGGCGCCCTGGCACGCGGCCGTCCCGGACGCGCTGTGGTGGGGCCCGTACAGCGCCTCCCAGCTGGTGCCGGCGGGGCTGTTCGCGGCGCTGCTGGTGGCGGCGGCCCAGCGGGACGCGGCCGGTGCGCCACCCCGGCCGGCAGGCGGGCGGGGACTGGCCGGGCGGGCGGCGGTGCGGCTCGGCGAATGGTCCTACGCCTGGTACCTGGTGCACGAGATCGGCATCCGCTGCTGGCTCGCCGAGCTGGGCCGCCCGGCGCCCGGGGCGGCGGCGCTCGCGGTCTGGCTGCTGCTGGCCGGTGGGTCGCTGGCGGTGGCGGCGGGCCTGTACCGCTGGGTGGAGCGGCCGTGCGAGCGGCTGCTGCGCGGCTCACCGCGCCGGCCCGGCGGGAACGCGGCGGCGCCGCTGCCGGCCCGCGCGGTGCGGGTGGGGCGGCAGCGGCGCCGGGCGGCGGCCGGTCAGGCGTCGGTGGAGCCGTCCAGGTTGACGTAGGCGTAGAAGACGCCGATGTCGTAGCCGTCCTTCTGGGTGTTGAAGGTGGCGGTGAGGTCGGTGTCCCCGTTGCGCAGGTACGGCGAGATGTCCCAGCGGTTGGAGTCGTAGCCGAAGTTGTTGCGGTTGTACGGGTTGCGGGCGAACTGGTCCTCCGGGGTCAGCTCCTCGATGGTGGAGTTGAAGGCGTCGTTCGGCGGGTGGTTGATGTCGGAGAACAGCGTCTCGGGCCCGTTGGTGGACTTGACCGACAGGGTGTCGCCGGTCCACTTGAGGTCGCCGTCGTAGACCACCCAGCCGAGCTTGCCGTGGAGTTGACCGCTCTGCGGCGTCTGCAACCCCGTGAGCTTGATCTGCCGCGTCGGGCTGTCCGGCAGCTCGACCTGGAAGCCGTCCCACAGGTGGATGTGCCGCATCGGCTTGCAGTCGTTCTCGTACGCGACGACGATCGTCCAGCCGCCCCAGCTGTGCGGCTTCACCACCGAGTCCATGTCGGCGACGGTGTAGGTGCCGTTGCCGGCGTTCCTGACCAGGTCGGTGATGTCGGCGGAGGCCTGGTAGCTGCTCTCCACGTCGGTGGTGATGTAGCCGATGGACGGCTGGTCGTTGGCGATGTCCCGGTACTGCTTCTCGCCCGGGACCTTGAGGTACACCTCGTCGATCTGGTTCTCCGGCAGCACGGTCTCGCCGATGCCGCGGGTGCCGCCCCAGTACAGCCGGGCGTACTTGACCTTGGAGCCGTCGATCAGGCCGAGGTCGGCGGAGCTCGCGGAGTAGATCGGGTCACCGAGCGGGCCGATGGAGCCCGGGTCGATGTTGACGTACTTCATCTCGTACTTGTTGTTGATCGGCATGCTGCCGAGGCCCTTGCGGGCGTCCTCGCAGGGCGGCTGCTCCGGGTCGAGCGGCGGCTTGGTCTCGTCACAGGTCATCAGCGAGTTGCTGATCCTGGTGACGGA
Organism: Kitasatospora sp. NPDC094016; assembly: GCF_040304045.1. Classification (NCBI taxonomy): domain Bacteria; kingdom Bacillati; phylum Actinomycetota; class Actinomycetes; order Kitasatosporales; family Streptomycetaceae; genus Kitasatospora; species Kitasatospora sp. NPDC094016. The sequence goes on along the minus strand of NZ_JBEOUK010000046.1, from coordinate 62,773 downwards.
GCCGTGGAAGTCGCCCTGGAAGCGGGTGGTGAACGGCAGCGGGTTCTCGGCGATGGTCTCGGCGCGCGGGCGCGGGTTCGACGAACCGGAGCCGGAGCCACGGGCGTCGGCGATCGGGGTGGCCAGCAGCTGGCTCGCGACGGCGGCGAGGGCGGCGCCCGCGACGGCGGTCCGGCGGGCGAGCAGGCGGGCCGCGGCGGCGCGACTGACAGCGGAGGAGGGCATGGGATCCTCTCGGGACGGAACGGACGAGCACGCCCATCGGACCACAACCGTCCGTCACAGGATCTTCACATACCGCCATTGGGGAAACCATCCACCCCAGCGGACGGCCCGCTGTCATCCGATCGGACGACAGCGGGCCCGGAGGTGTTTGGGAGCCTCAGGCGCTCACAGCACCTGGAGGTTCTTGCGCAGCTCGAACGGCGTCACCTCGGAGCGGTACTCCTCCCACTCCTGGCGCTTGTTCCTGAGGAAGAAGTCGAAGACGTGCTCGCCGAGGGTCTCGGCGACGAGCTCGCTGCGCTGCATCAGGTCGATCGCCTCGCCGAGGTTCTGCGGCATCGGCTGGATGCCGAGGGCGCGGCGCTCGGAGTCGGTCAGCGCCCAGACGTCGTCGTCGGCGCCCGGCGGGAGCTCGTAGCCCTCCTCGATGCCCTTGAGGCCGGCCGCGAGGGTGACGGCGTACGCGAGGTACGGGTTGCAGCCGGTGTCCAGGGAGCGGACCTCGATCCGGGTGGAGCCCTGCTTGCCGGGCTTGTACATCGGCACCCGGATCAGCGCCGAGCGGTTGTTGTGGCCCCAGCAGATGTAGGACGGGGCCTCGCCGCCGGCGCCGGCGGTGCGCTGGGAGCCGCCCCAGATCCGCTTGTAGGAGTTCACCCACTGGTTGGTGACGGCGGCGGTCTCGGCGGCGTGCTTGAGCAGGCCGGCGATGAAGGAGCGGCCGACCTTGGAGAGCTGGTACTCGGCACCGGTCTCGTGGAAGGCGTTGCGGTCGCCCTCGAACAGCGACAGGTGGGTGTGCATGCCCGAGCCGGGGTGGTCGGAGAACGGCTTGGGCATGAAGCTGGCGTGCACGCCCTGCTCCAGCGCGACCTCCTTCATGACCAGACGGAAGGTCATGATGTTGTCGGCGGTGGACAGCGCGTCGGCGTAGCGCAGGTCGATCTCCTGCTGGCCGGGGGCGCCCTCGTGGTGGGAGAACTCCACCGAGATGCCCATCGACTCCAGCATGGTGATGGCCTGTCGGCGGAAGTCGTGGCCGACCCCGCGCGGGGTGTGGTCGAAGTAGCCGGACTGGTCGGCGGGGATCGGCGGGGTGCCGTCGCCGGGCAGGTTCTTCAGCAGGAAGAACTCGATCTCGGGGTGGGTGTAGAAGGTGAAGCCCTGGGCGGAGGCCTTCTCCAGGGTGCGCTTGAGCACGAACCGGGGGTCGGCGTAGGACGGCGAGCCGTCGGGCATCAGGATGTCGCAGAACATCCGGGCGGTACCGGGGGTCTCCGAGCGCCAGGGCAGGATCTGGAAGGTGGTCGGGTCCGGCTTGGCGATCATGTCGGACTCGTAGACCCGGGCGAAGCCCTCGATCGCCGAGCCGTCGAAGCCGATGCCCTCCTCGAAGGCCTGCTCCAGTTCGGCCGGAGCCACCGCGACCGACTTCAGGAACCCGAGCACGTCGGTGAACCACAGCCGGACGAACCGGATGTCACGCTCCTCAAGCGTCCGAAGCACGAACTGCTGCTGCTTGCCCATGGGGACAGTCTCACCTCTGCTCTTTACGCTCGTGTTACGCCCGGAAGACCCCCGGACGCGACTGCCCCCATCATGGCCGATCACCGCGCGGGACGGCAGTCCGGACCCCGGCCCGACCCCCCGGGCAGCACATCGCGTCAGATTGACGATTATACTCGGGGGCATGCCCAATCTCCGTCTCGCCCTGAGCCAGATCGACCCCTGGGTCGGTGACATCGCCCGCAACAGCGATGAGGTGGTGCGCTGGACCAGGCAGGCCGTGGAGGCCGGCGCCCAGCTGGTCGCCTTCCCCGAGATGGCCCTGACCGGCTACCCCGTCGAGGACCTCGCCCTGCGCAGCTCCTTCGTCGAGGCGTCCCGGGGCGCGCTGGTCGAGCTGGCCGGGCGGCTGGCCGCCGACGGGCTGGGCGAGGTGCCGGTGGTGGTCGGCTACCTCGGGCGCTCCGAGCACGCCTCGCCGAGGTTCGGCCGCCCGGCCGGCTCCCCGCAGAACTGCGCCGCCGTGCTGCACCGGGGCGAGGTGGTGACCCGCTTCGCCAAGCACCACCTGCCCAACTACGGCGTGTTCGACGAGTACCGCTGGTTCGTCCCGGGCGAGCAGCTGCCGGTGCTGCGGCTGCACGGAGTGGACGTCGCGCTGGCCATCTGCGAGGACATCTGGCAGGACGGCGGCCGGGTCACCGCGGCCCGCGAGGCCGGGGCCGGGCTGCTGCTGGTGGTCAACGGCTCGCCGTACGAGCGGAACAAGGACGACCAGCGGCTGGAGCTGGTCCGGCGCCGGGCCGCCGAGGCGGGCTGCCCGCTGGCCTACGTCAACATGGTCGGCGGCCAGGACGAGCTGGTCTTCGACGGCGACTCGATCGTGGTCGGCGCGGACGGCGAGGTGCTGGCCCGCTCCCCGCAGTTCGAGGAGCACCTGCTGGTGCTGGACCTCGACCTGCCGGCCGCCGGCGGCGACCACACCGACGGGCTGCTGCTGAGCGACGGGCTGCACCTCGTCCGCACCGAGCTGGGCGGCGAACCGCGGACCGCGCCCGCGGACACTCCGGCCCCCGAGGTGGCGCCGCGGCTGTCCGACGAGGCGGAGATCTGGGCCGCGCTGGTCTCCGGCACCCGGGCGTACGTCACCAAGAACGGCTTCCGGTCGGTGCTGATCGGTCTCTCCGGCGGCATCGACTCGGCGCTGGTGGCCGCCATCGCGGTGGACGCGATCGGCGCCGAGAACGTGTACTGCGTCTCGATGCCCAGCCGCTACTCCTCGCAGCACTCCCGGGACGACGCGGCCGAGCTGGCCCGCCGGACCGGCCTGCACTACCGGACCGTCTCCATCGCCCCGATGTTCGACGCCTACCTGGGCGCGACCGAGCTGACCGGCCTGGCCGAGGAGAACCTGCAGTCCCGGCTGCGCGGCACCCTGCTGATGGCGATCTCCAACCAGGAGGGGCACATCGTGCTCGCGCCCGGCAACAAGAGCGAGCTGGCCGTCGGCTACTCGACCCTGTACGGCGACTCGGTGGGCGCGTTCGGGCCGATCAAGGACGTCTACAAGTCGCTGGTCTTCCGGCTGGCACACTGGCGCAACGAGGAGGCCGAGCGGCACGGCGAGGTGCCGCCGATCCCGGAGAACACCATCTCCAAGCCGCCGTCCGCCGAGCTGCGGCCCGACCAGAAGGACAGCGACTCGCTGCCCGACTACGACCTGCTGGACAGCGTGCTGGCCCGCTACATCGAGGGCGACGAGGGGCGGGACGCGATCGTCGCGGCCGGCTTCGACCCGGCCGTGGTGGACCGGGTGGTCCGGCTGGTCGACACCGCCGAGTACAAGCGGCGGCAGTACCCGCCGGGCCCCAAGATCTCGGTCAAGAACTTCGGCCGGGACCGCCGCCTGCCGATCACCAACCGCTGGCGGCGGGGCTGATCAGGACAGGGCCCAGGGACTAGTTGAACCGGTAGGTGGCGGCCACCGCGAGGTGGTCGCTGCCGTCCCGGGGCAGGGTGCGGGAGTCGACCGGCGCGAGGCCGCCCTTGCTCATGATCTGGTCGATCCGGGCCATCGGGAAGGACGACGGCCAGCTGAAGCCGAAGCCGTCCCCGGCGGCGCCCTGGGCCGAGCGCATCTGCGAGGTGACCGGCGCCAGGCTGCGGTCGTTCATGGTGCCGTTGAGGTCGCCGAGCAGCAGGACCTTCTTCACCGGCTCGGCCTGGATCGCGTCGCCGAGCGCCTGCGCGCTGACGTCCCGCTGGTCGACGGTGAAGCCGCCCTCGGCCTTCAGCCGCACCGACGGCAGGTGCGCGACGTACACCGCGACCGGGCCCTGCGGGGTGGCGACCTGGGCCCGGAACGCCCTGGTCCAGCCCATCTTGAGGTCCACCGGCGAGACCCCGCTGATCGGGTACTTCGACCAGAGGCCGACCGTCCCCTCCACCTCGTGGTACGGGTACGCCTCGGCGAGCCCGCTCTCGTACTCGCGCAGCGGCTTGCCGGCCAGTTCCTGGAGGGCGACGATCTGGGCGCCGGAGGCCACCAGGCCGCGGACGGTGCCCGGCACGTCGGGGTTGGCGGCGGCGACGTTGTGGCTGACCACCGTCCAGTCGCCGGTGCCGCCGCTCTTGTCGCTGAGCAGGCCGCCGAACAGGTTGAGCCAGATCGCGGCGGGCAGCAGCAGCGCGATCAGCGCGGTGGCGGAGCGGCGCAGCAGCGCGGGGAGCAGCAGCACCGGGACGGCCAGGCCGATCCAGGGCAGGAAGGTCTCCAGCAGGCTGCCGAGGTTGCCGGCGCTGTTGGGGACGTCGGCGTGGAGGGCCATCAGCAGGGCGGCGAGCACGGCCAGCACCGCGATGACCAGGCCGCGCCGCCAGGTGGTGGCACCGCGGCCGTCCCGGCCCCAGTACCGCAGGCCCAGGAATCCTCCGGGACGGCCCGCGGGGGCCGGGGCGCCCGCCTCGCCCCAGGGCCCGGCCGTGCTCCGGTCGGTCCTGTCCGCCTGCGTCATCCGTGGCTCCCGTTGTTCGTGCCGTCGCCGGTCCGGTGTCCGGCCCGTGCGGTACGGGCGGGTGCCGGACTGGTGCCGGTTTGATCGGATACCCGGCTCAGCCTATGCCGGGACAGACGCGGGGCCGTCGGAGCGGGTTCCGGCGTGGCCCGGTTTGGTGAGCCAGGCCACGCCGGACACGGGTCGGCGCAGGTCGCACGCAGGTCGGTGCAGGTCCGGTGCAGGTCGCCGAGGGCACCGGACCGGGGCGCGGGGTCCGGGGCGCGGGAGCGCGTTCAGCCGCGGGAGCCGGAGGCCGCGTGCGGCGCCAGGCCTTCGAGCAGCGAGTCGACCATCCGGCGGGCCAGGTCCGGGTCCTCCAGGTCGGAGTCGTCCCAGAGGATGCTGCGGTACAGGATCGGGCCCATCAACATGTCGCCGAGGAGTTCGACGTCGAGGTCGGTCCGCAGCACGCCCTCGTCCATGGCGCGGCGGATCAGGGTGAGCCCCGCCTCCCGGCGCGGCTTGATCACCCGGTCGCGGTACGCGCTGTACAGGTCGGGCAGGCCCTGCATCTGGCCGAGGGCGGCCTTGAGCACCCAGCGGGAGCGCTTGGCGAGGCCGCGCCGGCGCATGTAGTCGATCATCTCGATCAGGTCGTCCCGGGCGGTGCCGTCGGTCGGCGCGGGCATCGGGACTTCCAGCCGGCTGACCACGTCGACCAGCAGGGCCTCCTTGTTGGGCCAGCGCCGGTAGATGGTGGCCTTGCCGACGCCGGCCGCGGCGGCGATGCCCTCGATGGTGAGCTCGGACAGCGCGGTGCCGCCGGCCATCAGGTCCTCGACGGCGGCGAAGATGGCCTGCTCGGCGGCCTCGCTGCGCGGGCGGCCGCGGCGTACGGCGGCGCAGGGCTGTCCGGCCCCGGCGGCCGGGGTGTCCGTCTTCATCCCCGCTGTACTCCCTCGCTGTCCGCGTGGCGCACGGGCGCCGTTCCGTTTCCGATGGTGGTCCGTGGACCGGGCCGGGCGGCGCCTGTCGTCCTGGACCTCGGCCCTGCCGCCCGGGGGTTCACCCGGGTGACAGGGCCATTGTCGCTCAGCGCGATCGCGGGTCAGGCGTCCGCGGCCACGGCCTTGCGGCTCTGGTCGGGCTGCTCTGCGGCCTTCCCGGCCGGGCCGCCGGGGGCCGCCGACCGGCGCGGCAGCAGGAACCAGGCGATCAGCGCGCCGACCACCGTGATGCCCGCGGAGAGCGAGGCCACCACGTGCATGGCGCTGACGAAGGCGTCGTCCGCCGGGCCGATCAGCGCGGCGCCCTTGGGGCCCATCCGCTCGGCGATGGCCAGGGTGGCCTCCAGCGACTCGCCGGCCTTGCCGCGCAGGTCGTCGGGCAGCTGGTTGAGCGTGTCGGTCATGCCGTCGCGGTAGACGGTGGAGAGCACCGCGCCGAGCACGGCGACGCCGAGCGAGCCGCCGACCTGGCGGAAGGTGTTGTTGACGGCCGAGCCCGCGCCGGCCTTCTCGCGGGGCAGCGAGGCCATGATCGCGACGGTGACCGGCGGCATGACGTGCGCCATGCCGGTGCCCATCAGCAGGCCGAGCACGACCAGCACCCAGATCGGCGTGTCGACGCCCAGCAGGGTGTAGCCGACGAAGCCGACGGCGATCAGCAGCATGCCGACGGCGGCGGTGGCGGCGACGCCGAAGCGGTCGACCACCAGCCGGGCCCGCGGCGCGAACAGCAGCTGGGCGACGGCCAGCGGCAGCATCAGCAGGCCGGCCTGGAGCGCGCTGTAGCCGCGCACGCTCTGGATGTAGAAGACGCCGAAGAAGGAGACGCCCATCAGCGCGAAGAAGACCACGCCGACGACCACGACGGAGGCGCTGAACACCTTGTTGCGGAACCAGGTGACGTCCAGCGCGGGGAAGCGGGTGCGGCCCTCGAACCAGACGAAGGCGGCCAGCGCCAGCACGCCGACCAGCGTCGGCACCCAGGCCTCGGCGGCGGTGAAGTCGGCCAGCTCGCCGCCCTTGATGATGCCGTAGATCAGCGCGACCAGGCCGATGATCGATAGCAGCACGCCTATCGGGTCGAGCTTGCCGGGGTTCGGGTCCTTGGACTCGGGCACCAGGACGATCATCGCGATCACCGCGACGATCACGATCGGGACGTTGACCAGGAAGACCGAGCCCCACCAGAAGTGCTCGATCAGCAGGCCGCCGGTGATCGGGCCGATGGCGATGGCCAGGCCGACCGCGCCGGCCCAGATGCCGATCGCCTTGGGCTGCTCGGAGCGCTCGAACACGTTCATGATGATGGCCAGCGTGGCGGGCATCGCGAGCGCGGCGCCGACGCCCATCAGGGCGCGGTAGCCCACGAGTTCACCGGGCGAGGCGGCCAGCGCGGAGAGCAGCGAGGCGATGCCGAAGACCACCATGCCGCCGAGCAGCGCGCGCTTGCGGCCGAAGCGGTCGCCGAGCAGGCCGGAGGTGAAGAGCAGCCCGGCGAACACCAGGGTGTAGGAGTTGATCGACCACTCCAGGTCGCTCTGGCTGGCGCCGAGGCCGACCGGCGCGGGGGTCGCGATGGTCTTCATCGCGACGTTGAGGATCGAGTTGTCGAGGACGACGACGAGCAGGGCGAGCACCAGGGTGCAGAGGATCGCCCAGCGTCGGCGGTGGATGGCTTCCGGCACGCGGGGTGGCGCGGCTGCGGTGGTCATTGGTCTTCCCGTCCGTGGTGGTGTGACACTGGCGGGCAATTCCGAGCCATGGTCGTCTCGTAACCCCCCGGCACCAGAGTAGCGGCCATTACGATACGAGACGAATCCGTTTCGTAAAAACGCGGCAAAGCCCGCCCGGCCGGCGGCCACCGGTGTGCCGCAGATCGCACCCGCGCGCCTGCACGCCCCTTTGCGCCCACGCCGGGGCGTGCAAGCATGGAGGTGATCCGGGGACGCCGTACGGCGCCACGAGACGACAACCCTTCAGGAGTCCGTTCGATGAACGCTTCTTCGCCTTCGCCTGCCCAGAACCAGGCGGCGACCGCCACCCTCTACGGCGGGGTCACCAACCGCCGCATCACCGTCCGCGACCTCGCCAGCGCCAAGCAGCGCGGCGAGAAGTGGTCGATGCTCACCGCCTACGACGCCCTCACCGCCGGGGTGTTCGACGAGGCCGGCATCCCCGTCCTGCTGGTCGGCGACTCCGCCGGCAACTGCCACCTCGGCTACGAGACCACCGTGCCGGTGACCATGGACCAGATGGTGATGCTCTCCGCCGCCGTCGTCCGCGGCACCAAGCGCGCGATGATCGTCGCCGACCTGCCGTTCGGCTCCTACCAGGAGTCCCCCGCGCAGGCCATGCGCAACGCGGCCCGGCTGATGAAGGAGGCCGGGGTCGGCGCGGTCAAGCTGGAGGGCGGGGAGCGCAGCGCCCGCTCGATCGAGCTGCTGGTCGAGGCCGGGGTCCCGGTGATGGCGCACATCGGCCTCACCCCGCAGTCCGTGCACGCCTTCGGCGGCTACCCCGTCCAGGGCCGCGGCGACGAGGCGGCGCACCAGCTGCTGCGCGACGCCAAGGCCGTCCAGCAGTCGGGCGCCTTCGCGGTCGTGCTGGAGGCCGTGCCGGCCGAGCTGGCCGCCCAGGTCACCGAGCAGCTGACCATCCCGACCGTCGGCATCGGCGGCGGGCCCGACACCGACGCCCAGGTCCTGGTCTGGACCGACATGGCCGGCATGACGGCGGGCCGGGTGCCCAAGTTCGTCAAGCAGTACGCCGACCTGCGGACCGTCCTCGGCGACGCCGCCCGCGCCTTCGCCGAGGACGTCCGCGGCGGCGCCTTCCCGGCCGCGGAGCACAGCTTCCACTGACGGCCTACCCGCACCGTCGCCCGTCGCCGCTTCGGCATCGCCGAAGCGGCGACGTTGCCGGTCGAAAAGGGCAGGGCCCCGCGGTTCCTTCGTTGGCCGCGGGGAGACAGGACGAATCCCGGCCTCGTCAGAGCTCGATCCGCTCAGATGTCGGAGACGCAGACGACCCCCAGGTCGGCGAGTCCTTCGCTCTGGCAGAGGTGATCGGACGCGCCGCCGACGGCGGTCTGCAGCAGCTGGTAGTCGGCGCCGTGCGCCCGGCCCCAGTGCATGGCGGCCCGCCACAGTTGCCGCCCCAGGCCGAGTCCGCGGTACTCCGGCAGGACTCCGAAGTACTGGGGCAGGAGGCGGACTCGCCCGATCGGGTCAGCCATCGTCTCCATGGGGCCGATGGCACCGGCCACCCGCCCGTCCCGCACCTCGATCAGAACGGGGCCGACGGTTTCGAGCCTGGAGTGCAGGAAGGCGAACCCCTCGCCGGCCAGCTTCTCGGCGAAGGCCTCGAAGGTCTTCGCCACGTCCGCGGCTGTTCCGGACAGGGCCTCGACTCCGTCGACAGCGGGAACGCGGCTGTCGAAGGTCCTGAGCTGGACGCGGGTGGATGCGGCCAGAGGCTCCGGGGCCTCCTGGAACCACACGACGCGGGCTTTTGCGGCTCCGCGCAGGGTGGCGAGTCCGGCGGCGTTCTCGCGGGCTCCGGGCAGGCACTCCGAGGCACCGTAGAGGTGGAGCCGCATGATCCCGCGGTCGGTGATCGTCGGGATCAGGGTGTGTTCGCGGTCCCTTCTGGCTCGCACGGACCCAACTCCAGCGGCGAGAGGTCGAATTGGCATGCGCCACCGCTGGGGAGGCCCTCGCCCTGACCGCAGCCATCGAGTCCCCCAGGGTGGTCGCCCATCTCCATGAGTTCTGCCGACTCCTGAGGCCCTACCGCAGCAGCGCCTCGGCCGCGGAACTGTCCGACCGGATCACCGGCATGGCCGAGTGATCAGTGACCGGCCTCGTCAAGCAGCAGGTACAGCACTCCCACGAGCGTGCCGCTGCTGACGATCTCGCGGCGGTCGATCATGCCGCGAAGCTCGGACAGGGGAATCCACTCGACTCGGTCGGACTCGTTGCGCTCGGTCGGCGGGCCCACGTACTCGACAGCGTCGGCCCGGAAGACGAAGTGCTCCGAGTCCGTGATCCCGTTGGCCGGCTGGGCGTAGATCAGCGGCTCGACCCCAGCGACCTTCCAGCCGGTCTCCTCCAGTGTCTCGCGGGCTGCCGCCTCTGCCGGGCTCTCGTCCGGCTCGATGAGCCCCATCGGGAGTTCCCAGGCCCAGGTATTGGTGATGAAGCGGTGCCGCCACATCATGAGGACCTGCTTCCGGTCGTTCACGACAGCCGCCACAGCGAGGTGCCGCAGCTTGACCACGTGGTGTTCCCAGCGGTGGCCGTCGGGCTGCTCGATGTCGGCCAACCACAGGTTCACCCATGGGTTCTCGTAGATCGGACGTTCCCCGTGGATCTTCCACTGCATTGCTGAAGCCTCCCTCGATGGACCCTCAGCATCTCAGAGGTCGGCGCCGCGGGCAGGCCCCTCCGACTAATTCGCGTCAGACTGACGAATAGTGGTGATATCGGCAGACAGTTGCCAAGTCCCCCTTCATTCCGAGCCCGGTCCCTCCCTGTTCGTTCAGAATTTTTTCTTTCGGTGGCGCCTCCTCGTCCGAGGAGGCGCCACCGATTAAAAATCTTTTCTTTTGGTGTTGAAATAACTTGGATGCCGCATCCCCGTACGCCGGTGACAGCCGGGTGACAGCGGCCTGACAGCGAGCGGCGCCGGCCGACAGGGGGCTGACAGCCGGGCCGGACAACCTGAGGGCATGACACGAATCGCCACCGCCCCGAACGACCGGGGGACCGCCGCGGGCAACGCCGTCGAAGTCCGCGGCATCGTCAAGCACTACGGCACCACCAAGGCCCTCGACGGGGTCGACCTCACCGTCCGCGAGGGCACCGTACTCGGCGTGCTCGGCCCCAACGGCGCCGGCAAGACCACCCTGGTCCGGGTCCTCTCCACCCTGATCAAGCCCGACGCCGGCACCGCGTTCGTCGGCGGCTACGACGTCCTGCGCCAGCCCAAGCAGCTGCGCCGCACCATCGGCCTCACCGGGCAGTACGCCTCCGTCGACGAACTCCTCTCCGGGTACGAGAACCTGTACCTGATCGGCCGGCTGCTCGACCTCCCCAGCCGCGAGGCCAAGGCCCGGGCCACCGAACTGCTGGAGCGCTTCTCGCTCACCGAGGCCGCCAAGCGGACCGCCAAGACCTACTCCGGCGGCATGCGCCGCCGCCTCGACCTGGCCGCCAGCATGATCGGCCGCCCCAAGGTGCTCTACCTGGACGAACCCACCACCGGCCTCGACCCGCGCACCCGCAACGAGGTCTGGGACGAGGTCCAGCGGATGGTCGCCGAGGGCAGCACCGTGTTGCTCACCACCCAGTACATGGAGGAGGCGGAGCAGCTCGCCGACGAGCTGACCGTCATCGACCGCGGCCGGGTGATCGCCAACGGCGGCGTGGCCGAGCTCAAGGCCAAGGTCGGCGGCCAGACCCTCCAGATCCGCGCCGTCCACCCGGCCGAGCTGCCCGAGATGGCCAGGTGCCTGCGCGACCGCGGCATCACCAGCGCCACCGTCTCCACCGACACCGGACTGCTCGCGGTGCCGATCACCGACGACGAGCAGCTGACCACCGTCATCGGGGTGCTCGGCGGCCGCGGCTTCGCGATAGCCGGCATCGACACCAAGGTGCCCAGCCTCGACGAGGTCTTCCTCGCCATCACCGGCAAGCCCGCCGACACCGCGGACGCCACCCCCAGCCTCGTCAAGGAGCCCGTCGCATGACCACCGCCACCATCGCCCCCTCCCGGGTGGAGGACTCCCGGATCGGCCTGTCCGGCACCTTCCGCCACGTCGGCGCACTGACCCGGCGCAACCTGATGCGGATCAAGGCCGACCCGGAGTCGATGTTCGACGCCGTGCTGATGCCGGTCATCTTCACGGTGCTGTTCGTCTACGTCTTCGGCGGCGCCGTCTCCGGCAACCAGGACTCCTACAAGCAGTACATGATCCCCGGCCTGCTCGGGCAGACCGGCCTCACCCTCGCGATGGCCGTCGGCACCGGTCTGAACAGCGACTTCCAGACCGGCGTGATGGACCGCTTCCGGACCCTGCCGATCGGCCGGGCCTCCGTCCTGCTCTCCAAGATCGCCGCCGAGACCTGCCGGGCGCTGCTCTCCTTCGTGATCCTGATCGGCTTCGCGATGTGCATCGGCTTCGAGGTGAAGACCGGTCCGCTGGAGGTCGTGGCCGCGGTCGGCCTGTCGCTGGTGTTCGGCATGTCGATCGTCTGGGTCTCGATGCTGCTGGGCATGGCGCTGCGCAGCGCCCAGGCCGTCCAGGGCGTGGCCATGCTGGTCCTGATGCCGATGCAGTTCGGCAGCTCGATCTTCGCGCCGACCGACACCATGCCGGGCTGGCTCCAGGCCTTCACCAAGGTCAACCCGCTGTCGGCGCTCGCCGATGCCTCCCGCTCCCTGCTCAACGGCCAGGGGCCGCTGGCCCACCCGGTGATGGTCGTGCTGATCTGGTCGGTGGCCACCACCGCGATCTTCGCGCCGCTCGCCGTCGCCCGCTTCCGCAAGCGGACCTGAGAACGGCCGCCGGCCCTCCGCGGGGGAGGGCCGGGGGGCGACCGGCCGGCACCAGGGGACGGGGCCGGCCGGCGGATCGGCTGACCGGTGACCAGGGACGGACGCCGGTCAGCCGATCCACTCCTGTCGGCTGACCGGTGACCAGGGACGGACGCCGGTCAGCCGATCCACTCGTACATCCGCTCCCGGACCTGTTCCGGGTTCAGGCCCTCGCCGGCGGCGTGGGCGGCCTCGAACGCGGCGTCGCCCAGCTGGGCCCGCAGGTCCGCCGCCGCCCTGCCCCGCTCGACGCGGTCCAGGTAGCCGCCCTTCGGGCCGTTCAGCACGTGGTGCGCGCCGTGCAGCACGGTGGCCTGCCGGGCCCGCTCCAGGTCGCCGTCGCGCTCGGCGAAGGCACGCAGCACCCCCACCACCGCGGGAACCACCATGACCGTCATCTGCTCGCCGAAGCCGCTCGTGCGCGACGTCTCGCGGAGCAGCGTCCGCCCCTCGCGCAGCATCGCGAGCCCCTCGTCCGGCCGGCCCGCCCGGGCGGTGATCCAGCCCCGCGTGGTGATCAGCATCCCGGTCACGATCCCCGGGGCGAAGCTGCCGACGCTGGTCGCCTCCATCCGGTCCAGCTCGGCCAGCGCCTGCCCGTACTCGCCGCGCAGCATGTGGACGCCGCAGAGCGTGAGGCCGCCGAACAGCAGCGCGCCGGTGGAGGAGTGGTCCGCGCTGTGATGGTCCAGCCCTTCCAGCGTCTCCCGGATGATCCGCTCGCCGTGCTCCATGTCCTGCTCCAGCAGGGCGGAGCCGAGGTTCACCCGCAGCATCGGCACCTCGTGCGGCGTCCCCAGCTCCTCGGCCAGCTCGATCGCCCGCTCGTACGCGACGGCGGCCGCCTCCGGATCACCCCGGTTGGCCAGCGACTCGCCCTGGGCGGACAGGGCCTGGGAGACCCCCCAGAGGTTGCCGGCCTGCTCGAACAGCTCCAGCGAGCGCTGGCCGTCCAGGATTCCCTGGTCGGCCCCGCCCGGCCAGTCGTTCAGCATCTTGGCCCGGAGCTGCAGGATGAACGCGAGGTCGTTCGGCCCGCCGTGCTCCTCGCAGCCGCGGACGGCGTCGTCCAGCAGGCTCCTCATCATCTCCAGCCGGCCGGCCAGGAACGCCCCGAACACCCGCATCAGGCCCGGGAACCGGTAGGCCTGCGGCAGCTCCGGGGTGTAGACGTCCAGCAGTTGCTCCGCGACGGCGATCGCCTCCGGGTTGCCGAGCACGTCCAGGTTCCCCTCGAACATGCCCATCAGCCGGTACATCGCGAGCAGTCGCCGGGCCTCCTCGACGACCCCTTCGGGCATCGGCAGGCCGTAGGAGAGCACGTCCCGCTCCAGCGGTACGGGCGGCTTCGGGCCGAACGGATCCGGCCCGAGCGCCGCGACGGCCTCGTACCAGCCGCGGGCCTCCATGCTGTAGCCGCGCAGCGACCAGTACCAGCTCATGCCGAGGGTGAGGGCCAGCGACTGCTCCTCGTCCCCGAGGTCGATGGCGCGCCTCAGCGCGGCCCGGATGTTGTCCAGCTCGCGCTCCAGCACCGTCAGCCAGTGCAGCTGCTGGGGGCCGTGGATGTTCAGGAAGGCGGTGGCGGCGATGGTGCGGAAGTGCGTCAGGTGGCGGGCCCCGGTCGCGTCGCGCTCCTCCTCGGACTCGGCGAGGCGCTCGGTCGCGTACTCGTGGATGGTCTCCAGCATCCGGTAGCGCGGCAGGCTGCCGTCGTCCAGGTCGGCGACCAGCAGGGACTTGTCGACCAGCGACAGCAACAGGTCGGCGACCTCCCCGCCGACCACCTCGACGCCGTCCGCGCAGATCGCCTCGGCGTCCTCCAGCTGCCAGCCGCCGGCGAACACCGAGAGCCGGCGCAGCACCGCCCGTTCGCGCTTGCCCAGCAGATCCCAGCTCCAGTCGACCACCGCGCGCAGGGTCTGCTGGCGCGGCAGCAGGGTGCGGCTACCTGCGGTGAGCAGGGCGAACCGGCCGTCCAGGCGGTCCGCGATCTGGCGCGCCGTCATCACCCGCAGCCGGGCGGCGGCGAGTTCGATGGCCAGCGGAAGGCCGTCCAGGCGGCGGCAGATCTCGGCGCAGGCCGCCGGGTCGGTGTCCGGGTCGAAGCCGGGTCGGGCGGCGGTGGCGCGCTCGGTGAGCAGGCGCAGCGCCACCGGGTCGGGCAGCGGCTCGACCGGCAACACGGTCTCGCCGGGCACGCCGAGCGGCTCCCGGCTGGTGGCGAGCACGGTCAGCTCGGGGCACTCGGTGAGCAGGATGTCGGCGAGGTCGGCGGCGGCCTGGATCAGGTGCTCGCAGTTGTCCAGGACGAGCAGCATCCGGCGGTGGCCGCAGTGCTCGACCAGTCGGCGCACCGGGTCCTCGGCGCGCTTCTCGATCACCTCGGCGACCATGCCACCGCTGTGCAGCACGATCTCGCGCAGGCCGAGCGCGGAGACCACGGCGGCGGGCACCGCGTCCGGGGTCTCCAGCGGGGCGAGTTCGGCCACCCAGACGCCGTCCGGCCAGTGCCCGGCGGACTGCTCGGCGCGGCCGGCCTCGATCGAGAGCCTGGTCTTGCCGGAGCCGCCGGGGCCGGTCAGGGTGACCATCCGACGCTCCGTCAATGTCCCGCGCAGGGCGGCGAGATCGCTCTCACGACCGACGAAGCTGGTCAGCCTGCCGCGCAGGTTGCCGCCGACCCGCGGGGGTTGGGGCGCAACCCCGGACCGACCGGCGGCCGGCGGGGCCGGCGGGGCCGGTATGGACTCCGGCGCGGGCCCGGGCTCCGCCGCCGCGGGTGCCGGTTCGACCTCGGCCGGGGTCAGCAACGTGGCGTACAGGGACTGGAGTTGGCGCCCCGGGTCGACGCCGAGCTCCTCGGCGAGGGCGCGCCTGGTCCGCTCGTAGTGGCGCAGCGCCTCGGCGGTGCGGCCGCTCTCGTGCAGCGCCCGGATCATCAGCTGCTGCAACGGCTCGTCCAGCGGCTGCCGTTCGCAGAGCTCGGTGAGTTCGGCAACCAGTTCGGCGGCCCGGCCGAGCCCGAGCTCGGCGGTGATCCGGTGGCGGCGGGCCTCCTCGCGCTGGGTCTCCAGCCGGGCGGCCGGGCCGCCGCGGTCCGGCAGGTCGGCCAGGGCGGGGCCGCGCCACAGCGCCAGGGCGGCGCGCAGCCGCTCGGCGGCGAGCGCGTGGTCCCCGGTGTCGAGGGCACGGCGGCCTTCGGCGCCGAGCCGCTGGAACTCGGCGAGGTCGGTGGCCGGGTCGGTCAGCCAGTACCCGGCCGGGCCGGAGCCGATCTCGTCCCGGCCGACGGTCCGGCGCAGCCGGCCGACCAGGGTCTGGAGCGCGGCGGAGGAGTCCTGGGGCGGCTCGGCCTCCCACACCTCGTCCACCAGCAGGTCGGCGGGCACCGGGCGGCCCTGCCGGAGGGCGAGCGCGGTGAGCAGTGCCCGTAGCCGGGCGCCGCCTAGCGGCACCGGGGTGCCGTCGTCGTGGTGGGCCGTCGTGGTCCCGAGGATGCCGTAGTACACCGGTCCATTCTGGTCGATGGGCGGCGATCGGGGCGCACAATTGTGCAGGGGCCCCTCACCGGCGGTGGAACCCGGACGGGGCCTTCGGACGTTCACCCGGGACGGCTTGTCCGGTCACCGGCCCGCCCGGCATGATCGATCCCCTGCCCGCTTTCCCTCGGACACCCGGAGCACCCACACCATGACCTTCGCCGCCACGCAGCGCTCACGCAGCGAGGACCGCCGGATCAGCCCGGTGTTCTGGGTGCTCCTCGCCGTCCTCGCCACCTCCGGCTGGGCGGTGTACTCGGGCTACGGGAACGCCGCGTTCGGGGTGTTCCTGTTCGTGGTGGCGGGCTGGATGGTCTCGCTGTGCCTGCACGAGTACGCGCACGCCCGCACCGCGCTGCACGGCGGCGACATCACCGTCGGCGCCAAGGGCTACCTCACGCTCAACCCGCTGAAGTACACCAACGTGCTGCTCAGCTTCGTGCTGCCGATCGTGTTCGTGATCATGGGCGGCATCGGCCTGCCCGGTGGCTCGGTCTGGATCGAGCGGGACCGGATCCAGGGCCGGCTCAAGCACAGCCTGATCTCGGCGGCCGGGCCGCTGGTGAACCTGGCGTGCGCGGCCCTGCTGCTGATCCCGATCGGCGCCGGCTGGCTGGACGACCCGACGGTGCACGCGGTCTGGAACGGCTACGAGCTGAACGTCTCGCCGTTCGCGGCCGCGCTCGGCTTCCTCGGCCTGCTCCAGCTCAGCGCCGCCCTGCTGAACCTGCTGCCGGTGCCCGGGCTGGACGGCTACGGGATCGTCGAGCCCTGGCTGTCGTACAAGACCCGGCGCGCGGTCGAGCCGTTCGCGCCGTACGGGCTGCTGGCCGTGTTCGCGCTGCTGTGGCAGCCCTCGGTGAACTCGTTCTTCTTCGGGGTCCTCCACGACCTGATGAACCTGTTCGGCGTGGACCAGGACTACGCGACGCTCGGCCGGTACCTGTTCAGCTTCTGGAACAACTAGCCGGCTCGGCCGGGCTCAGGACACTAGCCCTGCTCGGCTGCCGCGGCGGCCGTGGCCTCGGCGATCTTCGCGCGGCGGCGGTTCATCCAGAGCACGTTGCTCGCCACACCGGCCATCGGGAGCCAGATCAGGCCCAGCCAGAAGCCCTGGGTCAGCGAGACCACGGCGGCCGCCAGCGCGAGGACGACGACGATCAGGGCGAAGAGGGACGTGCGGGGCATGGCGGGAGGCTCCTAGGGCCGGGTGCGGTCGGCCGGGTTGCGGCCGCACCCATTGTCGCCGACCTCACCTCCGGAGCCGGTCCAGGGGTGAGGCCGACACGGCTCCACCGGATCTCAGACGTCCGTCACCCGCAGGCCCGCGTGGGCCTTGTAGCGGCGGTTGACCGAGATCAGGTTGGCCACCAGCGACTCCACCTGGTGCGCGTTGCGCAGCCGGCCAGCGAAGATCCCCCGCATGCCGGGGATCCGGCCGGCCAGCGCCTGCACGATGTCGGTGGCGGCCCGCTCCTCGCCGAGCACCATGACGTCGGTGTCGATCTGCTCCACCGACTCGTCCTGGAGCAGCACCGCCGAGAGGTGGTGGAAGGCGGCGGTGACCCGGGAGTCCGGCAGCAGCGCGGCGGCCTGCTGGGCGGCGCTGCCCTCCTCCGGCTTCAGCGCGTACGCGCCCTGCTTGTCGAAGCCGAGCGGGTTGACGCAGTCGACCACGATCTTGCCGGCCAGTTCCTCGCGCAGCGCGGTCAGGATCGCGGCGTGGCCGTCCCAGGGCACCGCGACGATCACCACGTCGCTCTCCCGGGCGGCGGTGGCGTTGTCGGCGCCGCGCACGCCGAGGCCCAGTTCGGCGGCGGAGGCCTCGGCCCGGGCCGCGTCGCGCGAGCCGATGATCACCTGCTGGCCGGCCTTGGCCAGCCGCAGGGCCAGGCCGCGCCCCTGGTCGCCGGTGCCGCCGAGGACACCGATCACCAGCTGTGAGACGTCCGGCAGTTCGTGGGCCGGGTTTGTCGCTGAATCGAGGGAAGTCATGGGCCGATCCTGTCAAACCCCCGGCCGGACGCGACATTCTGGGCCGCATGGACACGGTGAGAGTTTCGGCACTCCGGCAGCACCTGGCGGGCACCGGCTGGCTGGAGGCGGTCGGCGGCTTCGCCGGATCGCTGCGGCGCTCGGTGTCGCGGCGCGGGGCCGGCGAACTGCTGCTGATCGGCACCGAGGCGTACGAGCCCTGGCATCTGGCCGCGCACCTGGCCGACGAGGCCGCCTGGTCGGCCGTCCCCCGACTGGCGCCCACCCTGCTGCGGCACGCTCCGCCGGCCGGCGCCCCGGCGCACCTCGCGCACGGCCTGGGTCGGCTCACCGCGGCCGGGCGCGGCGCCACCGTCCTGGTGGTGGCGCCGGAGGCGGCCGGCGCGCCGCTGCTGGAACGGGTGCGGGACGCCCGCCGGCACGGCGCGACCGTGCTCGCGCTGGACGGCGCCGCCCCCGCCGAGCCGGGTGACCTCGGCGGGCTCGCGCACGAGCGGCTCGCGGTCGGCACCGCCGACGAGGAGCCCTTCGACCTCGCCCAGCACCTGGTCAGCGCCGCCGCCGGGCGGCCTCCGGCCCGCCGCACCGCGCTGGACCGGCTCGCCGAACTCGCCGGCCGGCTGACCGCACCGCCCGCGATCAGCCGCTGGTAGCCCGGGCCCGACCCGCCCCAGCCCGCCCCAGCCCGCCCCGGTCCGACCGCGACGGCCGGACGCCGACCGTGACAGCCGTGTGTCGGGCTGAAAAACCCTTTGCGAACCCGGCGGCCCGCGTTCGAGGATGCTGGTTCGTGAACGACGACGAACCCCCGCATCCCCCCGGCACCTCCGGACGGCTGCGCACGCTGGTGCGCTCGCTCGCGCCCGACCTCTCGCCCTGGCGCGCCTCCCGCGACTTCCGCTTCCTCTGGCTCTCCGGCTGCGTCACCAGCTTCGGCAGCTACCTGACCTACGTCGCCGTGCCGATGCAGATCAAGGAGCTGACCGGCTCCTCCTTCGCGGTCGGCCTGATCGGCGCCTTCGAACTCGTCCCGCTGATCGTCTTCGGCCTGTGGGGCGGCGCCCTCGCCGACGCCCTGGACCGCCGGAAGCTGGTGCTGCGGGCCGAGGCCGGGCTGGGTCTGCTCGCCGGCCTGCTGCTGCTCAACGCGCTGCTGCCGTCCCCGCTGCTCTGGCCGATCTACCTGGTCGCCGCGCTGGTCGCGGCCTGCGACGGGTTGCAGCGCCCGGCCCTGGACTCGCTCACCCCGCGGATCGTCCCGCACCAGCACCTGACCGCCGCGTTCGCGCTCAACTCCCTGTACCGCAACGCCGCTTCGGTGGCCGGTCCGGCGCTGGCCGGCGTCGTGGTGGCGTTCTCCGGGGTGGGGACGGCGTACGCGCTGGACGTGCTCACCTTCGCCGCCTCGCTGCTGCTGCTCGTCCGGATCCGGGCGGTGCCGCCGGCCACCGGCGCCGAGCGGCCGTCGGTGCGGGCGGTGCTCACCGGCGTCCGGTACGCGTGGAGCCGCAAGGACCTGCTCGGCACCTACACGATCGACCTCTGCGCGATGCTGTTCGCCTTCCCGGTGGCCGTCTTCCCCTTCCTGGCCTCCGAGTTGGGCGCGGACTGGGCGCTCGGCCCGATGTACGCGGCCTCCGCGGCCGGTGCCCTGCTGGTCGGGGCGACCAGCGGCTGGACGTCCCGGATCCACCGGCACGGCCGGCTGCTGGTGGTCGCCGCCGTGGGCTGGGGCGCGGCCATGGCCCTGGCCGGCCTGTCCGGGAGCATCTGGCTGGTGCTGCTCGGCCTGGCGCTGGCCGGCGGCGCCGACGAGATCAGCGGGCTGGCCCGCTCGACCATGTGGAACCAGTCCATCCCGGACGAGGTGCGCGGCCGGATGGCCGGCGTCGAACTGCTCAGCTACTCCGTCGGCCCGCAGCTCGGCCAGGTCCGGGCCGGCACCATGGCCGGGCTGGTCGGCGTCCGCGCCGCGGTCTGGAGCGGCGGCCTGATCTGCGTCGCCGCCGTCCTCGCGGTGGCCGCCGCGCTGCCCAAGCTGCTCGCCTACGACGACCGCACCGACCCGCACACCGCCGCCGTCCGCGCCGGGCACGAGCGCGCGGAGCGCGAACGGGAGCAGCGGCGCGAACGGGAGGCCGCCCCGGCGACGGACTGACGGCGGCCGGCCGGCGGCGGCTTGGACGGCGACGGCTTGACGGCGGAAGCCGGCCGCCGGGCGCCGCCCCGGCCGCTACTCGCCGCCGCCGTCCTTCGGCGTGTCGTTCCAGCGCTCGTCCCCCTGCCGCCACTCCCGGTTGCGCTCGTCGGCGAGTTGCAGGGCGTGTGCGGCCTCCTCCGGGCTGTCGTACGGGCCGAGGCGGTCCTTGGCGGGGCACTCCGGCCCCTCCTCGACCTTGCCGTGCTTGATGCAGTAGAACCACTCGCCGGGCTTGCCGGTCGGCTTGCGGTGGAATCCCAGGGGCATGGTGCCCTCCCGTCGATGCGATGGGGTCGTACCGATCATTCCCCGGCCGGGGCCGCCACGCACACCGCCCGGGCGCGCCGGGGGCGGCCGATAGACTCGCGGCCATGGCTCTCGTACCCGGCATCCAGTCCCCCACCCGCAAGGTCCCGGCGCACATCGCGCGCCCCGAGTACGTCGGGCGGCCCGCCCCGACGCCGTACACCGGGCCCGAGGTGCAGACCGCCGAGACGATCGAGAAGATGCGGATCGCGAGCCGGATCGCCGCCCAGGCGATGGCGGAGGCCGCCAAGCTGATCGCCCCCGGCGTCACCACCGACGCGCTGGACGCCGTCGCCCACACCTACATGTGCGACCACGACGCGTACCCGTCCGACCTCGGCTACCGCGGCTTCCCCAAGTCGGTCTGCACCTCGATCAACGAGGTGATCTGCCACGGCATCCCGGACTCGACCGTGCTCCAGGACGGCGACATCGTCAACATCGACGCCACCGCGTACATCCACGGGGTGCACGGCGACCTCAACGCCACCTACCTGGTCGGCGACGTCGACGAGGAGTCCCGGCTGCTGGTCGAGCGGACCCGCGAATCCCTCAACCGGGCGATCAAGGCCGTCAAGCCCGGCCGTCAGATCAACGTGATCGGGCGGGTCATCGAGTCCTACGCCAAGCGCTTCGACTACGGCGTGGTGCGGGACTTCACCGGGCACGGCATCAACACGTCGTTCCACTCCGGCCTGATCATCCCGCACTACGACAGCG
The DNA here is from genome assembly GCF_040304045.1 of Kitasatospora sp. NPDC094016. Lineage (NCBI taxonomy): Bacteria > Bacillati > Actinomycetota > Actinomycetes > Kitasatosporales > Streptomycetaceae > Kitasatospora > Kitasatospora sp. NPDC094016. Next base: position 41,676 of record NZ_JBEOUK010000046.1, on the reverse strand, counting down.
AGCGGGCCACCGAGGTGATCAAGCCGGGGATGACCTTCACCATCGAGCCGATGCTCACCCTCGGCACCTACGACTACGAGATCTGGCCGGACGGCTGGACGGTCGTCACCAAGGACCGCAAGCGCACCGCCCAGTTCGAGCACACCCTGGTGGTCACGGCGGACGGCGCGGAGGTCCTCACCCTGCCGTGACCCCGGCCGGGCGCCGGTTCAGCCGATGAGCCACTGCTCCTCGGCGACGGCGCCCACCTCGGTGCAGGCGTCGGTGAGCACGTCCAGGACGCGCAGCGGGTCCGGCAGCGGCAGCTCGGGCCCGCGCAGCCACCGCACCTGCGAGCCGTCCGGCAGCGCGGCCGGCGGCAGCAGGGTGTACGAGCCGCGGCAGTGCCAGCGCAGGCCGGGGTGCTCGGACATGGTGTCCGGGGTGGAGTCGAGGACGCTCGGCCACCACTCGTCCTCGTCCTGCGGGGTGCCCCTGGTGGCGGTGAAGAACAGGTAGCGGTCCTCGCCGACGGCGGCGACCGGGCCCTCGACGCCCCGCTCGGTCAGCCGCTCCAGGGCCAGCCGGCCGGCCTCGACCGGGACGTCCAGGACGTCGTGGGCGCGGCCGGTGGCGGTGATGAAGTTGGTCTGCGGATCGCGGGCGAGCCAGCGGGCCAGCTGCTCGGGATCGGTCGTGGCCTGGGTCTGCCAGGCGAAGGAGACCGGGTGCTGGGCGGGAGCCGGACAGGCCACCCGGTCACAGGAACAGCGGTAGCCGGCCGGATGCGCGGCCGGCGCTAGCGGGAACCCGGCGCGCACCGCGCCGAGCAGCTGATCGAGCCGGGCGGCGGGGCCGTCCGCCTCACCCGACCGGGCCCGCTGACGCTCACGCTTCTGCCACCAGGTCGTCCACCTGCCGCCGGCTTCCATCGGGCCCCTTCCGCGCACTGCCGTACCTGGTGCGGCACAGCGTTCGACGTACCACTCCGACGCAACGCACAGCGCCCCCCGCTGCTTCCCGGGGCGGTGCTCGGCCCTGCTGTCCACGCCCTGCCGACCGGGAACCGGGGTCACCGGAGGGCCGACGCCCGGGTCACGGTACGCAGTCGCGGCAGCACGCTGTCCGCGCCAGGTCGGCCGGAGGGCGCGCGGATCCGCGCCCCGCCCGGCCCGTACGGGGCCCGCTGACCCGGGTGAACCCCGGGGGCGTAACAGGAAGGATAAGGGTGCGCGGGGCCTCCGGATGACCGGGGGCGGTGCCTCTCCGGTCACACTCCCCGCGCCCGGCCGGAGGGCTCCCCGGCGTGTGCGCCGGTCACCCGTACGGAGGTGAGACCCTGGTGGGGTGAAGAGCGCGGACACCGAATTCGTCGGCGGCCCCCTGGACGGCCGCATCCTCCCCATCCCGCTGGGGCCGATGTTCGGCGTGCCCAAGACCTACAAGGTGCCGGTCCCCGCGCACGGCGCCTCCCCCGCGCGCACACTGGTGTACGTCCGGTCCAAGCAGGTGCGGGGCATCAGCTGGCACTGGCGCTACGAGTTCGACGAGGCGGCCACCGCCCGCGCGTCCGGCTGACGGCCGCGCCGACCGCACCGGCCGCCGCCCCCAGCCTCCCCGGGAGGACGGCATGGCGAGAACGGCACGGCACCCCCGCAGCCGCCCCCAGGCGGTCGCGCACCATAACCGGCAGGTCGCCGGTGTCACCGGGGCGCTGCTGGTGGCGGTGTGCGTCTACACCGTGGTGATCGGCCCCGACGGCTGGCTCTGGTTCGGCTGGGCGGTGCTGCTGCTCGCCTGCGTGGCCCTGTTCACGGTCCACCCCTGACTGAACAGCCGCACCGCCCGTGCCCAGCCCCCCACGGCGGTCAGTCCTCCTCGGCGAGGATCAGGTACAGCTTCTTGCGCGCCTCGGTGAGCACCACCAGGCCCTTGGCGCGCTGCGCCTCGGTGCCCGTCGCCATCACCTGGCGGATCGCCTGGTCGACCGCGGCCAGCGCCTGGCCGACCTCCTGGACGGCCTCCCAGTCGACCTCCCGGCCGGCCTCCGCCCACGGCTCGGCGGGCCCCGCCTCGGCCTCGGCCCGGCCCGCCTCGGTGAGCGACACCAGCCGCTTGCCGCCGACCTCCTCCGCGGTGATCAGGCCCTCCTCCTCCAGCAGTTGGAGGTTGGGGTAGATCGAGCCCGGGCTCGGCCGCCAGGCCCCACCCGTCCGCTCGGAGATCTCGGCGATCATCTCGTAGCCGTGCATCGGCCGCTCCTTGAGCAGCGCCAGCAGCGAGGCCCTGACGTCCCCGCGCCGCGCCCGGCCGCCGCGCCGCCCGTGCGGACCGCCGCGGCGCCCGCCGTGCCCGCCGAAGCCGTGCCCGAACGGACCGCCCATCGGCCGCCCGGGGCCACCACCGCCGAACGGCGGCGGGCCGAAGCCGCCGAAGGCCTCCCGGCCCTCGAACTCCCGGCCTTCGAAGTCCGGCCCCGGCCCGCGGCGCCAGCCACCGCGCGGACCCTCGCCGCTGAACCGCATTCCCGGATTTCCTCGGTTTCCTGAGCGCATGGCGCTCACCTCCTCGTTCACCGAGCCAGTCGAGTTACTGTCTCGATAGCTCGACGATATATCGGCGACTGTCGCTCGTCAACGGATTCCGACACGAACGGCGCATCGGCACCCCACCCCGCCGCCCAGACCCCGTCCGCCCGCTACGGTGACGGGCATGGCCGGTGAAAGAGACCTCGCGAAGCTGCTGCACGGGATGCGCCCGCTGCTCAATCCGGGGCGGTACGTCTACTGCACGCTGCCCGCCAAGGTGCCCGCGGGCATGCGGCCGGTGGTGACCGTCGCCGAACCCGAAGGGGTCACGGTCGTCGTCGCCCAGGAGGAGGCCGACGCGCTCGGGCTGCGCTACGAGTACGTGGCCGCCTGGATCACCCTGCAGATCCACTCCGCCCTGGAAGCCGTCGGCCTCACCGCGGCCGTCGCCGGGCGCCTCGCCGAGGAGGGGATCAGCTGCAACGTGGTCGCCGGCTTCCACCACGACCACCTGTTCGTCACCGCCGACGACGCCGACCGCGCCGTCCGGGCCCTGGAGGAACTGGCCGCCCGGCCCGCCTGACGACGCCGCCGAGTGGCCGCCCCCGCACGGCCCTCCGACACTGGGAACGGCTGCCCGGCCACCCCGGCCGACCGGCCCCCACCGGAAGGAGACGGCCGCCATGGCCACCTGCGTCACCTGCGGCAACGACTACTGGCTCGCCTTCGAGATCAGGACCATCACCGGCGACACCTACACCTTCGACAGCTTCGAGTGCGCGATGGAGAAGCTCGCGCCGCGCTGCGAGCAGTGCCAGGTCCGCATCGTCGGCCACGGCGTCGAAGTGGCCGGCCGCTTCTTCTGCTGCGCCAACTGCGCCCGCGTCAACGGCGGCCTCGGCGACCAGATCCGCGACGCCGTCGGCGCCCGCCCCGCGTAACGGCGGGCGGGCGAAACAGCCGGCCCGCACCCCCGGCTCTTCCTCCCGGAGTGCTCGCGCGACGGGGGCGGCCCCACGACGAAGGCCCCCTGAGCAGCCCCTCGTCCAGGAACCGGCCCTGGTGGCCGGTCAGGTCGTAGCCGAAGGCGGAAGCGGCCTCGATCATCAGCGAGTGTGCGGGCTTGCCCACGTGCCAGTCGCGGGTACCCGCCGAGCGCACGTCCAGCACGCCCCCGGACCGCTCCGCGATGGGGGAGCAACATGCCGCAACACAGCAGCGATGGCGATGACTTGACCGCTACGTTCTTCTGCACGGACCCCAACTCTCAGGGTGGCGTCGAGTGCGAGACGTTCTATGAGACCGACCGTGACTCATGGATCGTGCAACTCAAGAAGCGCGGGCCGAAGGTTCGGGATCAGCTCGTCGCCCTTGCCGACGACGAGACGTTCGGGGAGATGTCCGGGCGGACCATGGATGTGTTCGTTCGGAAGTACGTCAGGGAGCGCTATGGAATTGATCTCGGCGGCACGCCGAATTGAGCTGCTGTTCGGTGAGCCCGCCCAAGAGGTCCGAAAGCTTGAGCTACGGGACTTCTATGAGGTGGACCGACCGTTGTTCGAGGCATGGCGCTCGGGCGACCGTGGGACGGTCGAGGAGACGATGCGCGGGCATCGGGCGTTCCTGACCGGGAAGGCCACTGCCGGCTTCCCGTACCGGCGTGTGCGAGTCGTCTCCGAACCCCTCTCGGACTACCAGCGGATGGCGGTCGAGCTGGCCGACCCCACGGAACGTCTTCGGTGGCTTCCCCGCCGTCTCGTATCGGCCCTGCCGTTGCCGGGGAACGACTGTCTCATCCGGGATGACCTGGTGGTCTTCAACCTCATCGGAGGAGACAACCAACAGACCGACATCCAGCTCTCAACCGATCCGGACGTGATCCGGTCCTGCAGCGAAGCGTTCGAGCGGGCTTGGTCGCTCGGCGTCCCCAATGGTGAGTACAAGCCGTAGCGACATGTCCGACCAGGAACCATCCGAGTCCGCAAGGCGCGCTTTCGGGACTCAGCTCAAGGAACTCCGCCGGGATGCCCATCTCTCGGGTGTCGAACTCGCGCAGCGCTGCGGTTGGCACAAGACCAAGGTGTCGAAGATCGAGCACGGGACGCAGATCCCCACCGAGGAAGACATCCGAAGATGGGCAACGGCCTGTGCCGTCGAGGGACAGACCCCCGAGCTCACCGCGATGAGTCGTGAGATCGAGCAGATGTGGACCGACTACAAGCGGTGGCACCGACCGGGGATGAAGCGTCTCCAGTTCCAAGCCATGGACTTGTACGCGAAGACCAAGCTGCTCCGGGTGTACGAGTCACTGTTCGTCCCCGGCTTCCTACAGACGGTCGACTACGCCAAGGCGCAGTTCACCATCCATGCCAAGCTGCACGGCCTGCCGTCGGATGACGTCGAGGAAGCGGCACAGAACCGCATGGTCCGGAAACGGTTCCTCGGTACCGGGGCACCGATATTCTCGTTCCTCCTGGAAGCCTCAGCGCTAACTAACAATACGGGCGGTGCTGAGGTGATGAACGGGCAACTTGACCACCTCCTGGAGGTGTCCAGACTCCCGTACGTGTCCATCGGGATCATCCCGCAAGGTCGGCCACGGTCGCTCTACCCCGGTGAGGGCTTCTACCTGTTCGATGAGAGCTTGCTCAAGCAGGAGTTCTGGTCGGGGGCGTTCCAGACGGCCAGGCCCGAGAACATCTCGTACTTCGTCCGCGTGTTCGCCGCTCTGCGGGACCAAGCCGTGTTCGGCGCTGCGGCCCGGAGCGAGATCGAAGCGGCCCGTGGCCGTCTTCAAGGGACCTGAGGAGCGGTGATCAGCCGACGGCGCCGCCACACCATCGCCACAGAGCGCCGAGAAACGGCCCCGAACGGGCAGAACCACCCTGGATTGACAACCCGGGGTGGTTCAAAGGTGAAGGCCCCCTGAGCTGCGGTTTCGCAGGTCAGGGGGCCTTCCCTCAGGTCGGCGACGGAAGAGTCGGCCTGTACGCCGGGTTCTGTCTCCCGGGGTGCTCGCGCGGCCCGGGGAGGCGGCCATCCATCTAGGGCTGCCGTTGCCGACAGCCTCGTGCGGTCTACCCGCGGACTCGGGCGAGCAGCCCTCGGTCATCCGCGCACGGCGCCCGAGGGCACCGATCTTGACCTTGCTCCAGGTGGGGTTTACCGAGCCGGCCGAGTCACCCCGGTCGCTGGTGGTCTCTTACACCACCGTTTCACCCTTACCCGCCGCCGAAGCGGTGGGCGGTCTGTTTTCTGTGGCACTGTCCCGCGGGTCACCCCGGGTGGGCGTTACCCACCACCCTGCTCTGTGGAGCCCGGACGTTCCTCGGCGGGTCAGGGACCCGTCGCGACCGCCCGGCCGGCTCTTCCGCCGTAGTGGTCATCGTAGCCGCTCGGGTGGGGCCTCCCGTACACCGGAGCGGACCGCGGGCGGCTCGCCGCCGAGGCGGGCGGCCACCCGGACGGCGGTCGCGGTCGCCCACGGGGTGGTGGTGGCCAGGCCGAGGAGGAGGATCGCGCCGCCCAGGCCCACCAGGATCCACCAGCCGGCGTGGCTGGCCGGGGCGAAGCCCGTCGCCACCGGGCCGACCACGGCCGAGGTGACGACCGTGCCGATCACCGCCACCCCCAGCGACTGGCCGATCTGGCGGCTCGTCGAGGCGACCGCCGCGGCCACCCCCGCCTGGGCGCGCGGCATGCCGGAGACGGCCGCGTTGGTGATCGGCGCGTTGACCATGCCGAAGCCGAAGCCGAACAGCGCGTACGCCGCCAGCAGCAGCGCCGCCGGGGAGTCGGCGGCCAGCCTGGTCAGCAGCAGCCCGCTCGCGACCAGGCCCAGCCCGGCCGCGACCAGTGGCCCGCGCGGGCCCCCGCTGGCGACGATCCGGCCGGACAGCGGCGCGCAGACCAGCATCATCGCGGCCATCGGCAGCGTCCACAGGCCCGCCTCGAACGGGTCGTAGTGCCGGACGTTCTGCAGGTAGAGCGTGTTGAGGAAGAGGAAGCCGCCCAGGGCCGAGAAGGCGCAGACCGCGGTGACGGTGGCGCCGGTGAACGGCGCGCTGGCGAAGAACCGCGGGTCCACCAGCGGTTCGGCCACCCTCCGCTCCCACAGCGGGAAGGCGACCAGCGCGACCACGGCGACCGCCGCCAGGGCGAGGATCAGCGGGGACGTCCAGCCGCTGCCCGGGCCTTCGATGATGGCCGCGGTGCCGCAGCCCAGCAGGACGATCATCAGCAGCTGCCCGACCGGGTCCAGCCGGCGCGGCCGGGGCGAGCGGGACTCCGGGACGTAACGGGCGGTCAGGAGCATCGCGACCACGGCGACCGGAACGTTGATCAGGAAGATCGACGGCCAGCCCGCGCCCTCCACCAGGAAGCCGCCCAGCAGCGGGCCGAGCGCCATCGAGATGCCGACCACGCCGCCCCAGACGCCGATCGCCCGGGCCCGCTCCTTCGGGTCGGTGAAGGTGTTGGTGATGATCGACATCGCCACCGGGTTCAGCATCGAACCGCCGACCGCCTGCAACGCCCGGAACGCCACCAGCCACTCCAGGCTCGGCGCCAGACTGCACAGCAGCGAGCCGAGCGCGAAGCACAGCAGCCCGGTCTGGAACACCCGGCGGCGGCCGAAGCGGTCGGCCACCGAGCCGAACAGCATCAGCAGCGAGGCCAGGACCAGGGTGTAGGCGTCGATGATCCACTGCAGCCCGGACGCCGGGGCGTCCAGGTCCCGCTGGATCGCCGGCAGGGCGATGTTCACCACGGTGTTGTCCAGACCGACGATGAACAGGCTCAGGCAGCAGATCGCCAGGACGAGCAGTCGGCGGCGGCGCCCCGGGGCGCCGGAGGGCTGGGCTTCGGGCACGGGACCGATCCTCCCACCTGGGCGGTGCTCGGGGGCCGTGTGACGGACCGTCCGGGTGGCGGCGCCGGGGGGAGCGCCGGGGGCGCGTGGAAGCCCGGGGGGTCAGACGGCGGCGAAGCGGACGGTGCGGGTGACCGGGTCGGCCTGCGTCAGCCGGACCCGGATCAGCCCGCCGAGCGGCAGCACCGCCCCGGGATCGGCGCCGTCGCAGCGGGCCCGGACGGCGGGCCGGCGCAGTTGCACGGTGCCGGCCGCGGGCCGCCGCTCGTCCACGTCGATCACCACCGCGGTGAAGTCCTCGCCCTCCCGGCCTGCCAGCAGCTCCGCCTCCACCAGGTCCACGCAGGCCCGTTCGACCTCGGCCGCGCGGCGGTCCCCGCTCGCCATCAGGCCCGGCACGGCGGGCAGCGCCTCGCGCGCCCAGTCCGGCACCTCCTCCCCCGCCGCCACCGCCGCGCACACCTCCTGCGCGAAGCGGTCGCCGAGCCGGCGCAGCGGCGCGGTGCAGTGCGCGTACGGCGCGGCGAGCGCGGCGTGGCCCGGGTCGGCCGGGGCGGGCAGGCCCCGGGACTCGTCGAAGGCGTGGTAGCCGGCGCCGCGCAGCAGGCCGGTGCACGCGTTGAGGAAGGCGGCGTCCATCGGCGCGTCCGGGTCCAGCGAGCGGATCAGCTCCGGGTACGGGAGCGTCTGCGGCCAGTCCACGTCCAGCGCGGCGGCGATCCGGCGCAGCCGCTCGTACGCGGCGGCGGGCGCGGCGGGCAGGGTGCGCAGCAGGCCGACGCCCGCGTCGAGCATCAGGTCGGCCGCGGCCATGCCGGTGAGCAGGGAGATCTGCGCGTTCCAGCCGTCGGCGGGGCCGGGCGCGCGGTAGCCGAGGACGTAGCCGTGCAGGGTCTCCTCGACCTCCTGCTCGGGCACCGGGAGGCTGATCCCGCCCCGCGCGCGCTCCCGCTCCTCGCGCAGCCGGCCGACGGTGGCGAGCAGGGCGAGCTGTTCGTCGGCGCCGCCGAGGTCCACCGCGCGCTGGACGGCCGCGTAGTCGAGGCGGCGGTGCGAGCGGACCAGGGCGCGGCGCAGGTCGGCGAGCACCACGGCGCCGTCGGCGTCCAGGTCCAGCTGCCAGAGCAGGGCGGGCCGGGGCTCGCCGGGCAGCAGGCTGGCGGCGTCCTCGGAGATCCGGGTGGGGTGCAGCGGGACGCGGTGGTCCGGGAAGTACAGGGTCTCGACCCGGCGGCGGGCCTCGGCGTCGATGGCGCCGCCCGGGCGGACGAAGGCGGCGACGTCCGCGATGGCGTAGTACACCCGGTAGCCGCCGCCGGGGCGGTGGAGCAGGTGCATGGCCTGGTCGAGGTCGCGCGAGCCGGGCGGGTCGACGGTGAACAGCGGCAGGTCGGTGGCGTCCTCCTCGGGCAGCCGGGGGCGCTCGGCCGCCTCCTCCGCCTCGGCCAGCACCGGCTCCGGCCACTCGGTGTGGATCTCCAGGCGGGCGCGGAGTTCGGTCAGTTCGGTGTTGATCCGGGCGGAGTCGGCGGCCTTGACGCGCAGTTTTCGGCGAGGCATGCAGGCAGCGTAGGGCGAATCGGGTGATTCCGGACGGACCACCCCGCCGGACGCGCCGGACGCCGGGCCGCCGGTGCCACCGGACTGCCGGTGCTGCCGGTGCTGCCGGTGCTGCCGGGCTCAGCGCCCCAGCAGCGACTTCAGGTCCTTGCCCGCGAGCACGACGGCGTCGTCGTAGCCGCCGGTGGCCAGCCGGAGCATGAAGGCGACCGCGTCGTCCGGGTGCGGGTCGGTGTACGGCTCGCCGTTGTAGTCCAGGAACAGCAGCATCGCCTCGAAGGCGGTGCGCTTGTTCCGGTCGATCAGCGGGTGGTTGCGGGCCAGGCTCTGGCCGAGGGCGGCGGCCTTGGTCCACGGGTCCGGGTAGGCGTCCCCGCCGAACAGGCTCGCCTGCGGGCGGGCGATCGCCGAGAGCAGGCCGCCGAGGTCCCGGATGTTCTCCGGGCCGCCGGCCAGGTAGGTGACGTCCTCCAGGTCCAGGTACTCGGTCACAGGTCCTTGAGCCTCTCCAGCGTCTCCGCGTTGGCGGCGCGGATCCGGGCCACCATGGCGGCCCGGCGCTCGGACCTGCTCTGCCGGCCGGGCTCCTGCTGGTCGGACCTCTGTGGGCCGGGCTCCTGCGACTGCTCGGTGAGCGCGTCCGGCACCTCGGACTGGCGGACCTCGAAGGCCAGCTCGGCGGTGTCCGACCCGGCCGGGGCCTCGGTCACCCGCACCCGCCCGGCCATCACGGCCTCGGCGGCGGCCCGCACCGCGAACTCCAGGGCCTGCCGGGTCTCCGCCGGCAGGCCGGCGGGCAGGCGCACGGACAGGGACTCCTCCACGGCGTCGTCGTCGCCGGGCACCAGGTCCAGGGGTCGCAGGGTCATCTCGTTCACTCTCCTCGCTGCTCACCGTAGTGGCGAACGCCGGGCGGCCCCAGCGGATTTCCGTTCCCGGGCGGGGGCACGGGCGGGGGCACGGGCGGGGTGGGGCCCGGGTGTGAGCGCTCGTAGGGTGGGGGCGAGTTGTCGTTCACGGAGGGGGTTCGGGCGATGGGTGTGGTGAAGGCGACCGGGGCTGCGGTGTCGGGGGTGTTGGCGGCGACGGGGGCGCTGCACGTGGTGTGGGCGGTGACGCCCTGGCCGCTGCGGACGCCGGAGGAGTTCGCGGACACCGTGGTCGGCGCGGGCGACGGGGTGCCGTCCGCGGCGGCCTGCGTCAGGGTGGCGGGGCTGCTCGGGACGGCCGCGTACCTGGTGGGGGCGGAGGCCGGGGTGCTGCCGGCGGTGGGGCCGCGGCGGCTGCGGCGGGCCGGGGTGCGGGCGGTGGCCGGGGTGATGCTGGCGCGCGGCGTCGGCGGCCTGGTGCTGTTCGGGAGGGTCGTCGAGCGGTCGGAGCGGTTCAAGCGGCTGGACACCCGGTACTACTCGCCGCTCTGCCTGGCGCTGGGGGCCGGGGCGGCCGTGGTCGCGGGGGCCGGTGGCGCCGGGTAGCCGGGGCCGGACGGGCCGCCCGGGGCGGGCCGGTTTTGCGTAGGGTGGCGGGGTTCATCCGCCACAGAGTGTTGAGGAGTCCGCTGTGCTGGTGCTGTTGCCGCCTTCGGAGGGCAAGGCCGCGTCCAGGGACGGGGTGCCGGTGGCGCTCGACCGGCTGTCGCTGCCCGGGCTGACGGCCGCGCGCGGCGAGGTGCTGGACGCGCTGGTCGGTCTCTGCCGGGGTGACGAGGACACCGCCGCGGAGGTGCTGGGGCTCAGCCCCGGGCTGCGGGGCGAGATCGCCCGCAACGCCGGGCTGCCGGCGGCGGGTGCCCGGCCGGCGGGCGAGGTGTACACCGGGGTGCTGTTCGACAACCTGGGTCTGGCCACGCTGGACGCGGCCGCGTACGGCCGGGCCGAGCGGTCGCTGCTGGTCTTCTCGGGCCTGTGGGGCGCCGTGCGGATCTCCGACCGGATCCCGCCCTACCGCTGCTCGATGGGCGTGAAACTGCCCGGCCCGGGGGCGCTCGGCGCGTACTGGCGGGGCGCGATGGCGTCGGTGCTGCCGGAGGTGGCGGACGGGCTGGTGCTGGACCTGCGCAGTTCGGCGTACGCGGCGGCGTGGAAGCCGGTCGGCGAGGTGGCCGCCCGGACGGCGACCGTCCGGGTGCTCCAGGAGCGCAACGGCAAGCGCACGGTCGTCAGCCACTTCAACAAGGCGACCAAGGGGCGCCTGGTGCGGGACCTGCTGGTCGCGGGGGTCGAGCCGAAGACGCCGGGCGAGCTGCTGGACGCGCTGCGGGGCCTGGGGCACCGGGTGGAGCTCGCCGCCGAGGGCACGGCGCGCAAGCCGTGGCAGCTGGACGTGGTGGTCACCGAGGTGCACTGAGCCGGCTCCGGGAGGGGGGCACCCCCCGGAGCCGGGCGTTCAGCGCAGGTGCGAGGTGTCGTTGAGCAGCCGCACCGAGGCGTTGCCGTCCGCGTAGTACTGGACGGCGCAGAACGAGGCGGCGGACAGCTCCATCCGGTACAGCGCGTCCGGCGGGGCGCCGAGCGCCAGCCGGACCAGCGTCTTGATCGGGCTGACGTGGGAGACCACCAGCACGGTCTTGCCGGGGTGCCGGGCGATGATCTTGTCCCGGGCGACGCCGGCCCGGTGGGTGAGCGTGGTGAAGCTCTCCGTGCTGCCGGTGGGCTTGGCCTTCGCCGAGCCGAGCCAGGCCGCCAGGTCCTCCGGGTGGCGCTCCTGCACCTCGGCGAAGGTCAGGCCCTCCCAGGCGCCGAAGTCGACCTCGCGCAGCCCGTCCTCGTACCGGACCTCCAGGCCGAGCCGGGCGGCGACGATCTCGGCGGTCTCCCGGGTGCGGCGCATCGGCGAGGCCACCACGGCCTGGATGCTGCCGCGGGCGGCCAGTTCCTCGGCGGCCCGCGCGGCCTGCCAGCGGCCCTTGTCGGACAGTTCCGGGTCGCTGCCGCCGCTGCCGGAGAAGCGCTTCTGCGGGGTCAGCGCGGTCTCGCCGTGACGGAGCAGGACGAAGGTGGTCGGGGTGCCGAGGTCGGCGGGGGCGGCCCAGCCGACCTTGGGGGCGGCGGTCTCCAGCGGCGGCTCGTCCACCACCGCGGCGGCCCGCGGCCGGGGCTCCCACTGGCGGCCGGCCTTGCCCGCGTCCATCGCCTCGTTGGCGAGCCGGTCGGCGTCCTTGTTCCGCTCGCGCGGGATCCAGGTGTACGTCACCCGGGCGCGCGGGAGGATCGTGCGGGCCTCGGCGGCGAGCGGCTGCATGTCGGGGTGCTTGATCTTCCATCGCCCGGACATCTGCTCGACGACCAGCTTGGAGTCCATCCGGACGTCCACCGAGGCGTCCGGGTCGAGCTCCCGGGCCGCCTTGAGGCCGGCGATCAGGCCCCTGTACTCGGCCACGTTGTTGGTGGCGTGGCCGATGAACTCGGCGGCCTCGGCGATGATCTGCCCGGTGTCGCCGTCCCGGACCACCGCGCCGTAGCCGGCCGGCCCCGGGTTGCCCCGGGACCCGCCGTCCGCCTCGACGATGAAGCGAGCCGCCACCGGGTCAGGCGCCCGAATCGGCGGTGCGGACCAGGATCCGCGAGCAGTTCTCGCAGCGGACCACCTTGTCGGCCGGCTCGGCCTTGATGGCGTTGAACTCGGTGATGGAGAACTCGGTGCGGCAGCCCTCGCAGCGGCGCTGGTAGAGGCGGGCCGCGCCGACGCCGCCCTGCGTCTGGCGCAGCTTGGTGTAGACCTTCAGCAGGTCGGCGGGGATGACGGCGGCGACGGTCTCGCGGTCCCGCTTGACCTTGTCGGCCTCGGCGTCGATCTCGGCGAAGGCGGCGTCCCGGCGGGTCTCGGCCTCGGTGAGGACGACGGTGGAGTGCTGGAGGCGCGCGGTCAGCTCGGTGACCCGGGTCTGGGCGCTCTCCAGCTTCTCCATGACCTCCAGCACGATCTCCTCCAGGTCGCCCTGGCGCTTGGCCAGCGAGCCGATCTCGTGCTGGAGGTTCTCCAGGTCCTTCGGCGAGGTGATCGCGCCGGAGTCCAGGCGCTGCTGGTTGCGGGCGGACCGGGTGCGGACCTGCTCCACGTCCTGCTCGGCCTTGGTCAGCTCGCGCGTGGTGTCGCCCTGCTGGGCCTCGGCGGCGACCACCAGGTCCTTGAGCGCGGTGTGGTCGGCGGAGGCCTTCTCGATCTCGGCGTGCTCGGGCAGGCTCCGACGCCGGTGGGCCAGCTGGTCGAGCTTCGAGTCGAAGGCCTGGAGGTCGAGCAGGCGGATCTGGTCGGCGGGCGCGGCGTTCAAGGGGAAGGCTCCTGTGAATCGGGTCAGGCGGTGAAGGACATGGGGGCGTGCGCGGTCCACGGGTCGGTGACCCGGTGGGAGACCTTGGTCTCCACGGCCCAGCCGCGCTGGTCGGCGGCGGCGTGCAGGGCCCGCTCGGCCAGGGCGAGCCAGGGCCACTCGGTGGCCCAGTGCGCGGCGTCGACCAGGGCGACCGGCGCCGCCTCGGCGGCCTCGGACGCGGGGTGGTGGCGCAGGTCGGCGGTGAGGTAGGCGTCCACCCCGGCCGCCCGCACCTCGGCGAAGAAGCTGTCGCCCGAGCCGCCGCACACCGCGACCCGGCTCACCAGCCGGTCCGGGTCGCCGGAGACCCGGACGCCCGTGGCGGTGGCCGGCAGGCCCTCGGCCACCTGCGCGGCGAAGGCCGACAGGGGCAGCGGGGGCTCCAGCAGGCCGATCCGGCCGGTGCCGCGGCGGCCCAGCGGGTCGGTCGGGTCCGGCACCAGCGGGCCGGTCACCCTCAGGCCGACGGCCTCGGCGAGCGCGTCCGAGACGCCGGGGTCGGCGTGGTCGGCGTTGGTGTGCGCGACGTGCAGGGCGATGCCGTTGCTGATCAGCGTGTGTACGACCCGGCCCTTGAAGGTGGTCGCGGCGACGCTGGTGGTGCCGCGCAGGTAGAGGGGGTGGTGGGTGACCACCAGGTCGGCGCCCCACTCGACGGCCTCGTCGACGACCGCCTGCACGGGGTCGACGGCGAACAGCACGCGGCCGACCTCGGCCTGAGGGTCTCCGCAGACCAGGCCGACGGCGTCCCAGGCCTCCGCCCACTGCGGCGGGTAGACCTCTTCGAGCGCGGTGATGACGTCGGACAGTTTCGGCACCTGTCGAGACTACCGTGCGCGCGGGGGCGGTCGGGCCTCGGCCGTTCGGCGACCCGGGCGGCGGCGGGGCGGCCGGTGCAACGAGGATGCGGCGGCGGCGAGGCGGCGGCGGGGTTCGGACACGGGTGCCGATGGCGTACGGGCGCGCGTCAACCTGCGGCGGGGGCGCCCGGGAGGGGCCGGCGCCGGTCGCACGCGCCCGCGCGCCCGGCGCCCACTGCTCACACGGGAGCCCTCGCACGAATTCGAAACCGCCTCCTGATCACCCTTAAGAGTGAAGTGACCGGCTCTGCGTTGAGCCACTCCCGCCTCGAAAGTAACTTCAGTCCTGCGAACGGGAGTTGCCCCGACAGTTGCCCCGACCGGGGGTCGGGAAGGCGCTCCGCCGGACACGGGCCCTGGCGAGACCGGGCCCGGGGCGGGCGCGGCCGGGGCACCTGCCCCAGGCGCGGCGCCGCCGTACCAGGGCGGTGCGCCGCACCGGGGCGGCGCTCCTGTTCAGGGGCGGCACTCCCGCTCCTTCCGAGGAAACCGATCAGGCCGGGCCGCACGCCCGGGTGCCGGAGCAGTGGGCACCGCGAGCGGCGGACGAGACGAAGGGATGTGGTGGCGGATGGCGGCGGGCACATCGCTGCGTACGGCCGGGGGCGGGGAATCGGCGGGCCACGGGCCGGATGCGGCCGGACCGTGGCCGGAGACGACGCGGGCGGCGCTGGCGGACGCCGGCGGCCGGGGAGGCGGCGGCGACTGGGAGGTCACCGCCGGGGGCTTCTGGTGCACGGCCAGGCCGCCCGCGTCGCCTCCACTCCCGGAGCAGGGCTGGAAGCTCCACGTCAGCGCGGCCTCGGCGGCGGGCGAAGCGGTGCTCGCCGCCGTCGTACGGGCTCTGGCCGACGACCCGTGCCCGTTCAAGTTCGCCGCCGGGGAGCAGCGGCTGCGCGAGCTCAACTCCCGTAACAGCGATCGGGGTTCGGCGGGCAAGTTCATCACCGTCTACCCGGCCGACGACGCCCAGTTCCGGCGGCTGGCCGCCGGACTCGACCGGGCCACCGCCGGACTGCCCGGACCCGTCGTGCTCTCCGACCGCCCCTACCGGCCCGGCAGCCTGGTCCACTACCGGTACGGCGCCTTCGCGGCCCGCGCCGAGCTCGGCCACGACGGGGAGTACCGCTCCGTCCTGCACGGGCCGGACGGCGAACGGGCCGAGGACGTGCGCGGCGCCTCCTACCGGGCGCCGTCCTGGGCCAGGGACCCGCTGGCGACCGGTGCGGCCCGGCCGGGGGCGAAGCGCGGCACGGGCGTGCTGCTCGCCGAGCGGTACGCGATCACCGCCGCCGTACGGCACAGCACCAAGGGCGGGGTCTTCCTCGGCCGGGAGGCCGCGAGCGGCGCCGAGGTCGTGGTCAAGCAGGCCCGCGCGCACATCGAGATCGACCGGGCCGGCACCGACGCCCGCGACGCCCTGCGGCACGAGGCCGCCCTGCTCACCCGGCTGGACGGGCAGGGCCTGGCGCCGCACCCGATCGAACTGATCGAACGGGACGACTCCCTCTTCCTCGTGCAGGAACGAATCGCCGGACAGCCGCTCGGCGCGTGGGTCGCCGCCCGGCTGCGGCGCGACGGCAGCCCCGACGTCGACTGGGCCGACGCCGAACCGGTCGCGCACGCCCTCCTCGACCTCGTCGAGCGGGTGCACGCCCAGGGGCTCGTCCTGCGCGACCTCTCCCCCGGCAACGTGATGGTCCGCCCCGACGGCCGCCTCCGGCTCGTCGACCTCGAACTCGCCGCCGAAACCGGCCGCCCCGCCGGCTCCGCCGGCACCCCCGGCTACCGCGCCCCCGAACAGGGGCCCGGCCGGCTCGGCCTCGTCCACGACGGCACCTGCGTCGCCGACCCGGCCGTCGACCTGTACGCCCTCGGCGGCCTGCTCTTCCTCCTCGCCACCGGCCACGACCCGCTGCTGCCGGACGACCTCCCCCGGGCCCGCCCGGTCGCCGAGCGCCTCGGCCGCTGGCTCACCCTCGCCGCCCGCACCGGCACCACCGCCCGCCGCCTCGCCCCCGCCGTCCTCGGCCTGCGGGCCGAGCAGCCGGGGCAACGCTGGAGCCTCGCCCGGGTCAGGGCGGAACTCGCGGGCGGGGCCACTGCGGGCGCCCGGCGCGGCGGTGACACACGCCCGGGCGAGGCCCCCGGCGCCGCGCACGACCAGGAGACCACCGCCGCCGTCACCCCCCTGTGGCAGGCGCCGAACCGGCGAACCGCGCACACCGGGCACCCCGACGGCCCGCAGGCCGCCCGCGCGACCGGTGCCGCCGCCACCGCGCCCCCACAGCGAGCCGGAGACGGCAGTACCGCGCCCGCCAGGGCCGGTGCCATGCGGGCCGCCGCGGCTCCGCCGCGGCGCGCTGCGGGCCACTGGGCCACGCCCGCCGAGCACTCCGGCGACGCCCACGACGACCGTTCCGCGACCGCCGCGACCGCCCCGGCCGACGGCCTCCGGGCTGCCGTCCGACCCGACGGCGCCGCGGCGGACGCCGCCCGCCGCGCGTCGGCCGGCCTCCTCGACCGGGTGCTGTGCGACGGCCTGCGGCAGCTGGCCGCCACGGCCACGCCGCTGCGGCGGGACCGGCTGTGGCCGGTCGTGCCCGCCGGGGAGCGGACGGATCCGTGCAACGTGCAGCACGGCGCCGCCGGGGTACTGGCGGTGCTGGCGCGGGCGGTGGCGGCGGAGGGCCTGCCGGGCGGGGTCCGCGCGGAGGCCGCGCGCACGGCGCGGACGGCCGCCGGGTGGATCGAGCGGCGCCTGGCCGCCGAGCCGGTGGTGCTGCCCGGGCTGCACTTCGGACGGTCGGGGACGGCCTGGGCGCTGTTGGACGCCGCCCGGGCGCTGGGCGACGACGGGCTGGCCGCTCGGGCCGCCGCGCTCGCCCGGCGGATCCCCGTCGAGTGGCCCAACCCCGACGTCTGCCACGGCGCGGCCGGCTCCGGGTTCACCCAACTCCGCTTTGCCGCAGAAGACTTCACCGCCGAAGCCGTCGGCGACCCGGACTTCCCCGACCGCGCCGCCCACTGCGGCCACGCCCTGCTCGCCGCCGCCCGGCGCGAGCCGTACGGGACGGTGTGGCCGGTGCCGGCGGACTTCGACTCGGCGCTCGCCGGGATCACCCATCTCGGCTTCGCGCACGGCGTGGCCGGTGTGGGCGCCTTCCTGCTGGCCGCCGCCGAGGCGACCGGCGACCGCGCACTGCTCGCCGGCGCCGTCGAGGCCGGGCACACGCTCGCCACGACCGTCCGCTGGGACGCGCCGCGCGAGAGCGCCTGGTGGCCGCAGAGTGCGGGCGATCCGGACCGCGTCCGGCTGTCGCACTGGTGCAGCGGCTCGTCCGGCGTGGGCACCTTCCTGCTGCGACTCTGGCGGGCCACCGGCGACGCCACCGCGCACGGGCTGGCGCTGGCCGCCGGGCGGGCCGTACTGGCCGGGCGCTGGCACGGCGGGGTGAGCGCCTGCCACGGCCTGGCCGGCGACGGCGAGTACCTGCTCGACCTCGCCGAAGTCGCCGACGAGCCAGAATTCCGTTCCAGCGCGGAGGAGTTGGCGCAGCTGATCGCCGCCCGGTCGGCGCTGCGGGGCGGCCTGCTGGTGCTGCCGGACGAGACCGGGACGGGCTGCGCGGCCGGCTACGGCACCGGCGCGGCGGGCGCGCTGGCCTTCCTGCTGCGGCTCCGGCACGGCGGCCCCCGGCTCTGGGTGGATCCGGTGCCGCCCGCCGTGCGCCGGCTCCGGGGCGCGGGCAGCGGGGTGAGCGGGGCATGAACGTGGCCACCCGGACCGTCGCGCAGGCGCTGCGCCGGCTGAGCTTCACCTTCGCCGCCGACGGCGGTCACGCCGCCTGCCTCGCCTCGGCCGCCGACGGCGGCTGGTACGTGGAGAGTTGGCGGCTGCCGTCGGACGGCGGGCCGGCCACTCCGCTGGCGTTGCCGCTGCCCGGCAACCGGTCGGAGAGCCTGCGTTCGCAGCTGGTCGCGCTGCCGGACGGCTCGGTGCTGGTCTGCCGGCACGACGGCGAGCGGCACGACCTGGTCCGCCTCTCGTACGGAGAGAACGGCGCCGTGGAACAGCAGATGGCCACGATCCGGATGCCCGGGCTGCGGCTGCTGCCGATCCCGACGCACCACGGCGCCGGTCCGCGGACGCCGGTGGCGCTCGCCCTCGGGACGGACACCCGCCCGGCGACCACCGCCTGGCTGCTGCGGACGGACGGCAGCGAGCCCGAACGGGTCGCCGAGATCCCGGGGTTGCACGGCGGCGGCGCCTGGCTGGACCACGCCGGGGCGCTGCTGGCGCTGGACCGGGTGAACGCGGGGCTCGTCCGCACCGTGGTGCTGGACCTGCGCAGCGGCACGACCACCCCGCTGCTGGAGATCGGCGAGCGCAGCAACGACCGACTGGTGCTGTTCGACCCGGACAGCCGGTTCGCGATGGTGCGCAGCGACGCGCCGGGCACCGACCGGCTCGGCTGGGGCGTGCTGGGCGGCGGCGAACCGCTGCGGTTCCCGGAGTGCCTGCACGTCGCGGGCATGTTCCTGCGGCCGGTCGCGCTGCGGCGGACGGCGGACGGCCCGCAGGTGGCGGTGCAGGTCGACCACGGCGCCGGCTCCGCGCTCGCCCTGTGGCGGGCCGCCGCCGGGCGGCTGGACCAGCTGCCGGTGCCGCCCGGCCGGCTCGGCGCGGTCGGGCACTGGGGCGGGGCGGCGCTGCGGCTCCCGTACTCCTCGCCCGACCACCCGGCGGCGCTGGCCGCCCTGGACGTGGACGCGCTGCTGGCGCACGGCCCGGCGAAGGCCGGGTCAGGCCCGATGCCGATGCCGCTGCCGCTGCAACTGGCACCGTTGGGCTCCGGCCTGCCCGGCCCGTGGCGGGACACCGTGCCGCCCTGGCAGCCCGGCGGTCCGCGCACCTCCCGCACCCCGCCGCCGGGTTGGCGGGTGGACGGCAGCACCGCACCCGGGGACGGCGGCCGCTGGCAGCCCGCGCAGAGCCTCGAACTCGCCGGCCCGGCCGGGCCGTTGGAGGCCGTGGTGTACGGCGGGGACACCTGGCTGAGCAGCCCGCACCTGGTGCTGGCGCTGCACGGGGGCCCGGCGGACGCCTGGCGGCTGGAGTTCGACCCGGCCCTTCAGCGGATGGCCGCCGAGGGCCTGGCCGTGATCGCGCCGAACCAGCGCGGCTCCACCGGCTACGGGGTGGCGCACGCGATGGCCATCCGGGGCGCCTGGGGCGGGCCCGACCTGGACGACGTGCTGTACCTGCTGGACGGCATCGCCGGCCAGCGCGCGGCACTCGGACTGGAGCCGCCGGCCCTGTTCGGGGTCAGCTACGGCGCGTTCCTGGCGCTGCTGGCGGCCGCGCACGCGCCGGCCGAGCAGGTGTCCCGCTGCGCGGTGGTCGCGCCGTTCCTGTCCGGCGCCCGACTGCTGGCCGAAGCGGCGCCCCCCGTACGGGCGTTGACCACCCGGCTGGCCGGCGACGAACCGGTCACCGACGCCCGCGGCCCGCGCGACGTCCTCCAGCTGGCGCACCGGCTGAGCGCCCCGCTGCTGGTGGTGCACGGCAACCGGGACGAGGTCGTGCCGGTGAGCCAGTCCCGTTCGCTGCGGCACGAGTTGCTGCGGATCGGCCGGGTCGAGGGCGCGGACTTCCGGTACGTCGAGGCGGCCGGATCGGGCCACGAGGTGCTCGCCGAGGAGGGCGCGGCCGTGCTGCACGAGCTGCTGGCCGCGTTCCTGCGGACCGGCCGACCGGGCTGACCGGAGCCCCGGCGCCTCGCCACACCGACACCTCGACCCGTCAGGACGTCGACTCCTCGAATCCTCGACACCTCGACTCCTCGACTCCTCGACATCAGGACGTCGACACCTCACCACACAGACTCCCGGGCCCGACGCGGCCCGGGGCACCACCCCGGCGCGGCGGACCGAGCCGCCCGGGGGCGACACCCGATGCCCGCAGGCAGATCGCGGCGGGCGTAGTTCCAGGGGAGGAACCCGATCATGGAGAACATGGTGGACTTCGAGACCGACCTCGCGGCGCTGCAGGACCTGCCGGAGACCGAGTCCGTCGAGCTGACCGGCCACGGCGCCGGCTGCCAGTACACCTGTCTCATCCTCACCTGCCTGATCTTCACCAACAGCTGATCCAGGCGGTGAGCCGTGGGTGCCGTCCCCGCCTGTCCGGACAGGCGGGGACGGCACCGTCCGTTTCCCTGCACGTGCCCGCCCCCCGACCCCTACCCGACGTTCCGACGATCCGACGTTCCGACGGGAGCTCCGACTTGCCCCGCCGCCCCACCGGCTGGACCCTCGCACTCGGCATCGCCCTGCCGGTCGGGGCCGCCACCACGCTCGCCCTGCCCGCCGCCCTCGCCGCGGCCGTCGACGCCGCCCTCGGCCACCGGCCCGGGCCCGGCGCGTTCGTACGGCTCGCCCTCGTCCTGGGCGTGGCCGCCGCGGCCGACGCCACCGCCGCCGCGGCCGGCCCGGCCTGCTCCGCCGAGGCCACCGCCGCCCTGCGCGGGCGCCTCGTCCGCCACCTGCTCGCCCTCGGGCCCGGCGGCCGGCTCCGCCACGGACCACCGCCCGGCGACCTCGCCGCCCGCCTGCTGGGCTCGGCCGGCGACGCGGGCGGCCGGCGGCCCGCCGTCCTCGGCGCGGCCACGGCGCTGCTCACCTCGGCGGGCGCGATCGTCGGGCTCGGGCTGCTGTCGCCGTGGCTGGCGCTCGCCTTCTTCGCGGGCGTCGTCCCCGGCGTGGTGCTGATCCGGCTCTTCCTGCGCGAGGCCGGACCGGCGTTCGCCCGCTACCAGGAGGTCCAGGCCGACCTTGCCGCCCGGCTCAGCGGCGCCCTCGCCGGACTGCCCGGCATCCACGCCGCCGGCGCCGAACAGCGCGAGGCGGCACGGGTGTTGGCGCCGCTGCCGGAGCTGTCCGCCGCCGGACAGGCGCTCTGGGCGGCGCAGCGGCGCACCGCCTGGCAGGCCACCCTGCTGATCGCGGCGGTCGAGGTCGCGGTGCTCGCCACCGCCGGGTCGCTCCTCGCCGACGCTGCCCTGGCCCCCGGGGCGCTCGCCGCCGCGGCCGGCTGGGCGGCCCTCGGCGCCGGGCTCTTCGAGCAGGTCGAGGCGCTGGTCGCGGTGGCGCACGCCCGCGCCGGGCAGGCCCGGGCCGACGAACTGCTGGCCGTCCGCCCGACCGACCCCGGCCTGGCGGCCCTCCCCGCCTGCGGCTACGGGGAGGTCGTCCTGCGCGGCGTGGTGGTGCGCGACGGCGACCGGGTGCTGCTCGGCCCGCTCGACCTGACGATCCCCGGCGGCCGCACGGTCGCGCTGGTGGGGCGCTCCGGCTCCGGCAAGTCCCTGCTGGCCGCGCTGCCCGGGCGGCTGCGCGACCCCGACGAGGGCACCGTGCTGATCGACGGCGTCCCGGTGGACGCGCTGGCCCCGTCCGAACTGCGGCACGCGGTCGGCTACGCCTTCGCCCGGCCCGCCCTGGTCGGCCGTACGGTCCGCGACGCGCTGGCCGGCGCCGGCCCGGCCGAGGCGGCGGCCGCCCGCGCGGACGGCTTCCTCCAGCGGCTGCCCCGGGGCTGGGACACCCCGCTCGACGAACTCCGGCTCTCCGGCGGCGAACTGCAACGCCTCGGCCTGGCCCGGCTCCTGGCCCAGCCCGCCCGGGTCGTCGTCCTCGACGACGCCACCTCGGGCCTGGACCTCGCCACCGAGTACCTGGTCACCGAGGCCCTCGATCGCGCGACCCTCGGCCGCACCCGGCTGGTGGTCGCCCACCGCGCCGGCGTCGCCGCCCGCGCCGACCTCGTCGCCTGGCTCGACGCCGGCCGCCTGCGCGCCCTCGCCCCGCACACCACCCTCCTCGCCGACCCCGACTACCGCGCCGCCCTGTCGGACACCGCCCTCCAGACGGCCTCCGCCTGATGGCCCGCCACCGCACCCCGTCCGACGGCGGCGCAGGACGTCGGCCCGCTCGACTTCCCACGCAACCGCCCGCCCCGCCCGGCACGAGAAGTCGGCATCGCCGGCGGCCCGCAACAGCCGGAGCCCCGCACCGGCCCGGCGCGGGCCGACCACCCGGCACCGGAAGTCGGCGACGCCGACTTCCCGCGCTCGCCTCCCCCGGATGGGTGCTGCTGTTCCGGCAACTGGCCGTCACCCGCGGGCCGCTGCTGCGGCTGCTCGCGTGGTCCGGGGTGGAGGCGCTGCCGCCGCTGCTGTCCGGGCTGCTCGTCTCGGCCGCCGTCGACCAGGGGTTCCTGGCAGGGCGGCCGGGGGCCGGGGTGGCCTGGCTGGCCGGGTTCGGCGCCGCGATGGCCGTCCGGTCGTACGCGGCGCGGGCCGGGTTCCCGCACCTGGCGGGGGTGGTGGAGCCGTTGCGGGACGCCCTGGTCGAGCGGGTGGTCCGCAGCGCGCTCGCCCGGCCGTCGGCGGATCCGGCCGAGGTCGCCCGGCTCACCGAACAGGTGGAGTCCGCGCGACAGTTGACCGCCACCCTGCTGCGCACCCTGCGCGGCGTCGGGGTCACCCTGGTCGCCGCCCTGGCCGGCCTGGCGCTGCTGGCGCCCGCCGTCCTGCCGCTGGTCCTGCTGCCGCTGCTCGCCGCCGGGTTCCTCTTCGCCCGGCTGCTGCGCCCGCTGGTGGCGCGGCGGCACGCGGTCGTGCTCGCCGAGGAGCGGCTGGCCGCCGAGGCGGGGCGGGCGCTGCACGGGTTGCGCGACGTGCAGGCCACGGGCACCCGGGAGCAGGTCGCCGAGGCGCTGACCGGGGCCGCCCGGGCGAGCGCCGCCGCCTCCCGCGCCCTGGGCCGGGCCTCGGCCCTGCGCGCGCTGGTCGTGGCCCTCGGCGGCCGGCTGCCCGTCCTGGCCGTCCTCGCCGCCGCGCCCTGGCTGCTCGCCCGCGAGGCCCTGACCCCCGGCGAACTGCTCGGTGTCGCCACCTATCTGCTGCAGCAACTCGACCCGGCGGTGCGGACGTTGGCGGGTACGGTCGGCGGCTGGCTGCTCAACCTCGCCGTCGTCCTGGACCGCCTGGCCGCCACCACGAGCGACCTCCCGGCGGACGCGGCCCCGAGCACACCGCCCGCGAGAGCCGCGGGGCCGGAGCCGGAGGTCCTGGTCAGCGGGTTGAGGTACGGGCACGACGGGGCCGGGGCTCCGGTGCTGGAGGGGCTGGAGGTCGGCTTCGGCCCCGGGGAGCACGTGGCCGTGGTGGGGGTGAGCGGGGCGGGGAAGTCGACGCTGGCGGCCCTGCTGGCCGGGGTGCTGACGCCGACGGGCGGGGCCGTGTCGGTGGGCGGGGTGCGGCCGGACGGGCTGGCGGGGGCCGCGCGGGCGCGGCTGGTGGCGCTGGTGCCGCAGGAGGCGTACGTGTTCCCGGGGCCGGTGCGGTCCAATCTGACCTGGCTCTCCCCGGAGGTCACCGAGGAGCAACTCGCCCGTGCCGTCCGCGTGCTGGGGGCCGATCAGGTGGTCGCGCGGCTGGGCGGACCGGAGGCCGTCCTGCGCGATCCGGGCGTGTTGTCGGGCGGGGAGCGGCAGTTGCTCGCGCTGGTGCGGACGTATCTGTCGCCGGCTCCGGTCGTGGTGCTGGACGAGGCGACCTGCCATCTGGACCCGCGTGCGGAGGAGCGGGTCGAGCGGGCGTTCGCCGCCCGGCCGGGGACTCTCGTCGTCGTCGCGCACCGGATCAGTTCGGCCCTGCGCGCGGACCGGGTGCTGCTGCTGGACGGCGGGCGGGGGGTGCTCGCCCGGCACGGCGATCTTCAGGTGCTGTCCCCGCTGTACCGCGAGTTGGTCGGTCACTGGCTGGGTTCGACGGCGGGTCGCGCGTCATGATCTCGATAGGATCTCGTCCGTTCCGGCCGTTATGGTGGCCGGGGCACGGGCCGCGATCACCGGCTGTGGCGCGTACCGAGCGCCCGATCGGGGACCCGACCGCGCGCCGCCAAGCGCCGGCCGGGCGCCGATGACCTGCACCCTCCGCACGGAAAAGACGATTTCTGATGTCCGACACCCTCACCGACACCACCGGACCCACGGCCAACGGGACCGACGCCGACGAGAGCACCGCCGGGGACACCTCGTCGCACGGCCGGCACCGGGGCCGTTCCGCCGCCGACGACAAGCCCGAGGCCGACCCGCACGGCCGGCACCGCGCCGCGGCGGACCGGGGCTGAGCACGCCCGCACCGGGAGGGCCCGTCGGGGGGAGCACCCCCCGGCGGGCCCTCGTCGCATCCCGGGTCGCGGGTTCGGGGAGGGCGCGCGGCTCAGCGCCCCAGCGTCACGACCGTCCGCAGCGCCTCGCCGCTGCGCATCTGGGCGATCGCCTCGTTGACGTCCGCCAGGTCGACGCGGTGGCTGATCATGCCGTCGAGGTCGATCCGCCCGGCCCGCCACAGGTCGACGACCAGGGCGATGGTGCGGGCCACCGGCGCCCCGCCGTAGAGCGAGGGCAGCAGGCGCTTCTCGTTGAAGAACAGCTCGCCCATGGTGAACTGCGCGAGGTCGTCCTGCGCGCCGGCGCCGATCACCACGACCGCGCCGCCGCGCCGGGCCGCGTCGTAGCCGGCCCGGACGGTGGCGGACCGGCCGACGGCCTCGAAGACGTAGTCGAAGCCGCCGCCGGGCAGGCCCTTCGCCGTCGCCTTGAGGTCCTCGGGGGCGATCGCCTCGGTCGCGCCGAAGGCCAGGGCCCGCTCGCGGCGCGAGACGACCGGGTCGACGACGGTGATCCGGGCGGCGCCGCAGACCCGGGCGCCCTGCACGGTGGCGACCCCGACCCCGCCCGCGCCGATCACCGCGACGGAGGCGCCGGGTTCGACCCGGGCGGTGTTGACGGCGGCGCCGACGCCCGTGGTCACCCCGCAGCCGATCAGCGCGGCGGCCTCGTACGGCAGGTCGGCGGGCACCTTGATGACGGCGTCCGCGGCGACCACGACCTCCTCGGCGAACGCCCCGGTGCCGTAGAACCCGGAGGCCTCGACCGCCGCGCCGCCGTCCTCGAAGCGGAAGCCGGGCGCGCCGAGCCGCCGCAGGCTGGCGATGCACAGGTGGCCGCGGCCCCGCTCACAGTGCGCGCAGCGGCCGCAGGGCGCCATCCAGCAGAGCACCACGCGGTCACCGGGGGCGAGGCCGGTCACACCCTCACCGACCTCCACGACCTCCCCGGCGCCCTCGTGCCCGGGAACGAACGGCGCGGGCTGCGGCAGGACGCCGCTCATCGCCGAGAGGTCGGAGTGGCAGAGGCTGGCCGCGCGCATCCGGACCCGTACGGCGCCCGGCCCGAAGCCGACGGCCGTCACGTCCTCCCGGACGTCGAGGGTCTCCTGGCCGGTCTTGTGCAGGACGGCTGCGCGCATGGGGCTGCTCCCGGTGTGCCTCGTGTGCTCGGTTTCCACGGTCGGGCCCGATTCTGACACGGGCGCCCCGACCCGACTAGAACACGTTCCAGGGCCGCTGTGGTCCGCCCCTCTACCGTCGAGTAGGGTCCGGGGCGAACGCGTTCGCGCACGTCCCGAGCCCGAGGAGCACCGTGATGTCCGACCTGCTGGAGAGTGTCCGCCCGGCGGCCGAGGTGCTGGCGGCGTTCGAGGCGGCCACCGGATTCATGCCGGTGGACGAGGGGCTGGCGCTGTACGCGGCGGCGGTGACGGCGGCGCGGCGCACCGGTCTGCCGGTGCTGGAGATCGGCACCTACTGCGGCCGCTCGGCGGTCCTGCTGGCGGCGGCCGCCCGGGAGACCGGGACGACCGCGCTGACGGTGGACCACCACCGCGGCTCGGAGGAGCAGCAGCCCGGCTGGGAGTACCACGACCCGACGCTGGTGGACCAGGAGGTGGGGCTGATGGACACCCTGCCGCGCTTCCGCCGGACGCTGCACGCCGCCGGGCTGGAGGAGCACGTGGTGGCGCTGGTGGGCCGCTCGCCGCGGATCGCGGCACTGTGGGGGCGGCCGCTGGCCCTGGTGTTCATCGACGGCGGGCACACCGACGAGCACGCGACCGGCGACTACGAGGGCTGGGCCCCGCACCTGGCGCCGGACGGGCTGCTGGTGGTGCACGACGTGTTCCCGGATCCGGCGGACGGCGGCCAGGCCCCGTACCGGGTGTACCTGCGGGCGCTGGCCGAGGGCTTCGAGGAGGTCTCGGTGACGGGCTCGCTGCGCGTCCTGCGCCGGACCGCCGCGAGCTGACCGCCCGCCGATCCACCGCCCGATCCGCCCGCCGATCCGCCGAGCGGCCCCACAGCCCCGCACGGATGCTCTAACGTCGTGCCGGAGCTGTCGGGCGGAGGTTCGAACGGTACGGTGTCCGCGCAGCACCAGGCAGAGCATCGGCGGACGGTGGGGGCTAGCGGCACATGACGGACCAGCACAACACCGCTCCGGCAGTCTGGGATCCCACCGCGCGCGGCGGCGCGGGCGGCTGGGTGCGCGGCCCGCAGCGACCCGCCGAGCCCACCCCGGCTCAGCCCACCCCGCCGCAGCCGAACCCGGCGCAGCCCACCCCCGCTCAGCCCGCCACCGGCGCCGTCGGGGACCAGGGCCCACCGCTGGGCGCCCGCCCGTACCTGGCCGCCCCGAAGCCGCCGTCCGTGCCGCCGCCGGCGCCGTTCCCCTCCCACGCGTCCGCGCAGAACCCGGGGCCCGGCTACGTGTCCGGCGAGGCCCCCGGCCCCGGCTACGTGTACCCGCCGCAGCCGCCCGCCGGCCCGCAGCAGCCCCCGTTCGTCCCGTACCAGGGACAGCCCGACTACCCCTCCGACCACCCCTCCGGCTATCCCGCCGGCTATCCCGCCGGCTACGAGGACCCGGACGACGAGGACCGTCCGAAGAACCGGAAGGCGCCGCTGCTGATCGGCTTCGCGCTGCTCCTGGTGGTGGCGGTCGGCGGCGGCCTGCTGGTGGCCGCCCGGAACAGCGGCGACAAGAAGGACCAGGCCTCGCCCGCCCCGCCGTCCGCCTCCGCGACGTCCACCGGGAACCCGCCGACGGGCCCGGCGCCCACCGGTACGGACGCCGCGCCGAACGGCGCCACCGACCCGGCCTCGTCCGCCGCGGCACCGTCCCCGACGGCGAGCGGTGCCGGCGCCGACGCCAAGACGCAGGCACAGGCCCTGGACGGCCTGCTCACCGAGGGCGAGAGCGCGAAGGCCCCGATCGGCAGCGCGGTCGCCAAGGTGAGCAGCTGCCCGGCGAAGGCCGACATCGAGAGCGCGGCGCAGGTGTTCGACAACGGCGCCAAGCAGCGCGACGGACTGCTGCGCAAGCTCGCCGGGATGAGCGCCTCCGACGTGCCGGGCGGCGCGGACGCGATGGCGTCGCTGAAGTCCGCCTGGCAGCTGTCGGCCGACATCGACCGGGCGTACGCGAACTGGGCGCGGGCGGTCGCCGGCCAGGGCTGCTCGGGCTCGGCCCCGAACACCGCCGACAAGAAGCGGGCCGACGAGCTCAACCCGCAGGCCACCCAGGCGAAGAAGGACTTCGCGGGCAAGTGGAAGCCGATCGCCGACACGTACGGCCTCACCCCGCGCACCCAGGACAGGATCTGATCCACCCGTGACCGGCCCGAACGCCCGAACGCCCCGCCGTTCCACCCTGCTGCGCGCCACCACGGCGGTGGGCGCGGCCGTTCCGCTCTGTCTGGCGGGCTGGCTGGGCTGGCAGTCCCTCGGCCACTCCGCGGCGGTGGGCGGCACCGCCGCGCCGGCCACCTCCCCGGCCGGAACCGCCACCCCGGGCACCACCGCACCGGGAACCCCGGCCCAGACGCCGACGACCCCGACGACCCCGGCGCCCTCGACAACTCCGGCGACGCCCGCCCCCTCGAACACACCCGCCCCGTCGGACACCCCGGTCTCCCCCACCGCGCTCACCGGCCGCACCATCCTGCTCGACCCCGGCCACAACCCCGGCAACTCCGCGCACACCGCCGAGATCAACCGCCTGGTCGACATCGGCAACTCCCGCAAGCAGTGCGACACCACCGGCACCGAGACCAACTCCGGCTACACCGAGGCCGAGTACACCCTGGACGTCACCCACCGGGCCCGCGCCATCCTGGCCGCCCGCGGCGCGACGGTGGTGCTGGCGCAGGACGGCGACCGCCCGTGGGGCCCCTGCGTCGACGAGCGCGCCCGGGCCGGCGCCGACGCGCACGCCGACGTGGCGCTGTCGGTGCACGGGGACGGCGGTCCGGCGGGCGGCAGCGGGTTCCACGTGATCCTCCCGGCGAAGGTGGTGGCCGGGAAGGCGGACAACGCGGCGATCGTCGAGCCCTCGCGCCGGCTCGGCCTGCTGCTGCGCGAGCACTTCCGCGCCGCGACGGGCGAGCCGTACGCGGACTACATCGCGAGCGACGGCCTGGACACCCGCTCCGACCTGGGGGGTCTGAACCTGTCCACGGTGCCGAAGGTGTTCATCGAGTGCGGTAACATGCGCAACCCGGTGGACGCCAAACGGATGACGGATCCTCAGTGGCGGCAGCGGGCGGCCCAGGGCATCGCCGACGCGCTGACGGCGTATCTGACCACCCGGTAAGGGAGTTGGGCCGAGGCGGCCGACGACGTGCGCGCCGCCCGGGTCGCGCCTTTGACAACGACTTCGCCCCATTCCCGGTCCCGCCGTGCACCGGCGGTGCGGTTGGGCCTAGGCTTCTGGTCCGTTCGGGAGTTTCGGCCGGTCAGCCCGACCGCACGAACCGCCGTCCACGACACGTCAACGAGGGGAACGTTAGTGAATCTGCGCGCTCTCACCAGGGGAGACGCCGCCGTCGCCGGCGCGGCCGTCCTGCTCTTCATCGCCTCCTTCCTGCCCTACTGGACGGTGGACTGCACCGGCCGGTACTGCGGCGACACGTCGCAGAACGCGTGGAGCACCCAGCTGTTCCCCATCCTGCCTTCGATCTACCTGCTCGGTATCGCCTCCGCGGTGCTGATCCTGCTGCACCGCTTCCAGGGCGAGGCCGCGGCCGGGCGCCAGGTGCTCGGCCTGCGGCTGGACCAGTGGGGCATCTCCTTCGCCGTCGTCGCGCTGTGGACGTCGCTGTGGTCGCTGGCCGGCGGCCCGGCCGGCGGCAGCTTCGGGCACGGCTTCGGCGCCTGGCTCGGCCTCATCGCGCTGATCGTGCTGGCCGGTGCGGCCGCGGCCGCGCCGCTGGTGCCCGCGCTGAAGGCCCCGCTGGTCGCCGACCGTCCGGCGGCCGTCCCCTACCAGGGCGGCTACCCGGCCCCGGGCCAGCCCGGCCAGCCGGTGCAGCCCGGCCAGTACGGCTACCCGGCCCCGGGCCAGGACCCGAACCAGGCCCCGGCGTACGGTGCCCAGCCCGGTGGCTACGGCTACCCGGCGGCCGGCCAGCCGCAGCCGGTGCAGGCCGGTCAGCCGCAGGACGCGGCCGCTGCCCCGCAGCCGGTCCCGGCCGCGCAGCCGCAGCCGACCCCGGCCGCCCCGGCGGCCGACTTCGCACCGTTCTGGTTCGCCGTCCCGGCCCCGCGTTCGCTGGCGTCGAAGGACAACCCGGCGGGCGCCCCCGTCGGCGAGCTGGTGCCCGGCACCTGGTACCTGGCGGTCGAGCAGCGCGGCAGCGCGCTGGTCGCCCAGCTGCAGGACGGCACCGTCGGCCTGCTGGCCGACACCTCGGGCATCCAGCGCGGCTGACGCCCCCGCCGGTACGACGAAGGGGTGGGACCGGATCTCTCCGGTCCCACCCCTTCGCGTTACCCGTACGAGCCTCAGCCGTCCTAAGCGAGCCTCGGCCACGGCCACGGGCCTCAGCAGCAGTCCTGGACCACCAGCCCGGCGGGCAACTGCTCCCCGCCGAAGACCGCGACCGTCGCCGGGTCGCCGCCGAGCGCGGCGACCGCGAGCAGCAGCGCGCCGGCCGTCCAGGTGGTGCGCTCCTCCGGCCAGACGGCGTCGTCCTCGAAGACGTACCCGGTCCAGTAGGAGCCGTCCTCGTGCCGCAGGTGCTTCTGGATCCAGCGCAGGATCTCCACGGCGCGGTCGGATCGGCCGATCGCCCAGAGCGCGAGGGCGAGTTCGGCGCTCTCGCCGCCGGTCACCCACGGGCGGTCGCTGACGCAGCGCACGCCGAGGCCGGGGACGACGAAGCGGTCCCAGTCCCGGTCGATCCGTTCCAGCGCCGCGTCGCCGCGCAGTCCGGTGCCGAGCACCGGGTAGTACCAGTCCATCGAGTAGCGGCCCTTGTCGAGGAACCGCTCGGGGTGGTGGGTGATGGCGTGTCCCAGCCGGCCGGCGGCGAGTTCCCAGTCGGGCTGCGGCTCCTCCAGGTACTCGGCGATGGCCAGCCCGCAACGCAGCGCGTGCAGCATGCTGGACGAGCCGGTGAGCAGCGCCTCGTCGGTGGCGGTGCCGTCCTCGTCGAGGCGCCAGGCGATCGGGCCGCCGGGCAGCCGCTGGCCGACGATGAAGTCCAGGGCGCGCCGGACGACGGGCCAGATCCACTCCAGGAAGGCGTCGTCGCCGGCGCTGAGGTGGTGGTGCCAGACGCCGACGGCCACGTAGGCGCAGAAGTTGGTCTCCTTGGCCCGGTCGGTGACGGCGCCGTCGGTGTAGGCGGCGTACCAGGAGCCGTCCGGGTTCTGGGTGGCGGCGAGCCAGCGGTAGGCGGCCTCGGCGGCGGCGTGCTCGCCGGCGGTGTCGAGGGCCATGGCGGCCTCGGTGTGGTCCCACGGGTCGAGGTGGTGGCCGGCGAACCAGGGTATGGCGCCGTCGGGGAGCTGTTCGGCCAGGATGCTGCGGACGGTGCCGGCGGCCTGCTCGGCGTCGAGCACCCCGTCGAGCAGCAGTGCCTCGGGGACGGCGGCGGTCATGCGTCCACGCGCCCGGGCTCGGTGTGCTCGGTCCGCTCGGTGCGCTCGGTCCGCCGCGGCTTGGACGCGTAGGCGACGAAGCTCTTGCCGATGACCGGGTTGAGCGCCCGTTCGGCGGCCTTGGTGAGGGTGCTGATCACCGGGGTGCCGACGATGTCCCAGACCAGCAGCTGGTGGTAGGCCTTGACCGGCAGCGCCTTGTCGTTGTTCACGCCGACCGCGCACTTGATCCACCAGTACGGCGAGTGCAGCGCGTGCGCGTGGTGGGTGCCGTAGGGCTCCAGGCCGGCGTCCTTGAGCTTGCCGAGCAGTTCGTCGCCCCGGTAGATCCGGATGTGGCCGCCCTCGACCTCGTGGTACTCGTCGGACAGCGTCCAGCAGATCTTCTCGGGCAGCCAGCGCGGCACGGTGACGGCAAGCAGCCCGCCCGGCTTGAGCACCCGGAACATCTCGTTGAGCACACCCTTGTCGTCCGGTATGTGCTCCATCACCTCGGAGATGATGATCTTGTCGAAGTAGTCGTCCTCGAACGGCAGCGCCAGCGCGTTGCCCTCCATCGCGACCGCCGACGCGCCCTCCGGGGCCTCACCGGCCTGCTCCATCGCGGCGAACCACTTCTGGACCTCGGCGATCTCCTCGGCGTTCTGGTCGAGGGCGATCACGTTGGCGCCGCGGCGGTAGCACTCGAACGCGTGCCGGCCCCCGCCGCAGCCCAGGTCTAGCACCCGGTCGCCGGGGGCGAGCGGGAAGCGCGAGAAATCGACGGTCAGCACTGCAGGGCTCCCATTCCTTTTGCTACCAAGCGAACTTGACGCCGCGTCAGTTCGATCCCGCTACCGCTCCGGACCGGGCGGCCGGGGCCGCCGGGCGGGCGCCGCGCAGGGCGGCCGGAGCGGCTCAGGGCACGTACCGCCAGCCCGGCCCGGAGCGGGCCCGGGCGCCGGCGCCGGTGGCGATCGCCGCCCGGTAGGCGTCGGCGGTCAGCTCGGCGGCCCGCGCCCAGGTGAACCGGGCCAGCACCCGCTCCCGGCCGGCCGCGCCGAGCCGGGCGCGCAGCCGCGGGTCGTCCAGCAGCCGGCCGAGCGCCGCCGCCAGCCGGTCCGGCTCCCCCGGCGGCACGGCCAGGCAGGTCTCCCCGTCCGGCCCGGCCACCTCGGGGATCGCGCCGCCGGTGGTGGCGACCAGCGGGGTGCCGGTGGCCATCGCCTCGGCGGCGGGCAGCGAGAAGCCCTCGTACAGCGACGGCACGCAGGCCACCTCGGCCGAGCGGTAGAGGTCGACCAGCTCCTGGTCGGTCAGACCGCTGCGGAACTCGATGTGGTCGGCCAGCCCGAAGCGGCGCACCGCCTCCGCCACCGGGCCGTCCTCCTTCTGCGGCTTGCCGACCACCACCAGGTGCGCGGGGCGCTCGGTGCGCACCTTCGCCAGCGCCTCGACCAGGAACACCAGGCCCTTGAGCGGGACGTCCGCGCTGGAGGTGGTGACGATCCGTCCGGGGACGCGGGCGATCTCCTCGGACGGCGACCAGAGCCGGGTGTCGGCGCCGATCGGCACCACCGAGATCGCGCCCGGCGCGGCGCCCAGGTGCTCGGCGATCTCGCGCTGCGAGGTGCCGGAGACGGTGATCACGTGGTCCAGCCGGGCGGCGACCCGGCGCTGCATCCGGGTGAAGGCGTACCAGCGGCGCAGCGACAGCCGCTTGACCCGGGTGGTGGCCGCGTCCAGCTCCAACTGCCGGTCCACGGTGATCGGGTGATGGATCGTGGTGACCAGCGGGAAGCCGTGCCGGGCCAGGCCGAGCAGGCCGTAGCCGAGCGTCTGGTTGTCGTGCACCACGTCGTAGCGGCCCTTGTGCCGGGCCAGGTACCGGCGGGCGCGCAGCGAGAAGGTCAGCGGCTCGGGGAAGCCGCCGGTGCGCATGGTGGCGAACTCCAGCACGTCCACCGGACTGCGGAACTCGCCGCGGGCGGGCGTGCGGAACGGGTCCTCGGCGCGGTAGAGGTCCAGGCTGGGCAGCTCGACCAGGCGCACCGAACCGGGGCCCTCGACCTCGTCCAGCACCGGGTACGGCTGGGCACCGATCACGTCCACGTGGTGGCCGAGCCTGGCCAGCTCGCGGGAGAGGTGGCGCACGTACACGCCCTGACCGCCGCAGAAGGGGTCCCCGCGGTACGACAGCAGGGCAATCCGCAGCGGCTGCGCGGTCATCCTCGGGCCCTCATCTCTAGCTGCTATTCCTGTGCTGCTGCTGTCTCTGCGTTGGCGACGGCGCTGCCGCCGGTCGCTAAAGTAGATCAGGTTTCAGTGGCTGTGGAACTCGTCATCGACCATGTGAACAATGAGAGACCTCGAAGATACCGGCCCGTAGCTTTCCCTCAGGAGCCAGGGCTGGTGATTCCCGCCACGCCGACCCTGCCGACCTTGTGGAGCACGCCGCCACCCACGCGCCCCGGGAGCACTCCTTGCCGCCGCCGACCACCTCCACGAGCCCCACCACCCCGCCCCCCGCACAGCCGGGCGAGCCGCCGCTGACCGCCCGCCAGGCCGAACGCCGGCGCCGGATCCTGCGGGCCGCCACCGCCCTGGCCGCCCGGGGCGGGTACGAGGCGGTGCAGATGCGGGAGGTCGCGGAGACCGCGCAGGTCGCCCTCGGCACGCTCTACCGGTACTTCCCGTCCAAGGTGCACCTGCTGGTCGCGGTCATGCTGGAGCAGTTGCAGGGCCTCCAGGAGCACATCCGGCGCCACCCGCCGACCGACCCCGAACCGGCCCCGCGGGTCGCCGACACGCTCACCCGCGCCTTCCACGCGCTCCAGCGCGAACCGCTGCTCGCCGAGGCGATGGTCCGGGCGCTGTCCTTCGCGGACCGCTCCGTCGGCGCCGAGGTGGACCAGGTCAGCACCGCCACCGGCCAGCTCATCCTGGACGCCATCGGCCAGTCCGGGCCACCCAGCGAGAGCCAGCGCGCGGCCGTCCGGGTGATCGAGCACACCTGGCACTCCGCCCTGGTCGCCTGGCTCTCCGGCCGCGCCTCGATCGCCGAGGTCCGGGCCGACCTGCACACCGCGGCCAGGCTGCTCACCCTGCCCTGACTGGAACCTGTTCCTGCCCGGGCAGGAGGGGCCGGCCGCGCCCGGCGGTTAAAGTCGACGGACAGCACAACTTCATCCCGTCCCTCCCCCGGGGGAAGCCGGTGCGAATCCGGCGCTGACCCCGCAACCGTGAGCCCGGCCCCGTGACGGCCCGGGCGAGTCGGACCGCCCGTGGAGGGGCGAGCGGCCAGCCCGGGCCCGCCACGCGCACCGCCCGGCACCGTCGAGGACTACGGAACGGCCCCGCCGGGCCACCACCGCTCACCGAAAGGCACACCCCCACCATGCTCACCGCCGCCCGCCTGGGCGCCGCCGCCCTGTCCGCCGCGCTCCTCGCCGGCGCCGCCGCCGGACCGGCCCTCGCCGACAGCCCCGCGCCCACCGCCGCCGCCGTCCCCGACGGCCTCTACGGCAAGGGCGACCCGACGTACGACGGCGTCTGGCGGCAGTCCCTCGCGCTCACCGCGCTCGCGGCGGCCAAGGCCACCCCGGCCGACTCCGCCGTCGGCTGGCTCACCGGACAGCAGTGCGAGGACGGCGGCTGGCCCTCCTTCCGGGCCGCCGGCGCCGCCTGCGACCCCAAGACCGAGGACAGCAACGCCACCGCCGTCGCCGTCCAGGCCCTCGTCGCCCTCGGCGGGCACCAGGAAGCCGTCGACAAGGGCGTCCAGTGGCTCAAGGCCACCCAGAACGCCGACGGCAGCTGGCCCTACAACCCCGGCAGCCCCGGCGACGCCAACTCCACCGGCCTCGCCGTGAACGCCCTCTTCGCCGCCAAGACCGACCCGGCCGGCGTCGCCAAGACGGGCAGGAACGCCTTCGACGGGCTCGCCCTCTTCCAGCTCGGCTGCACCGCCCCCGCCGACCAGCGCGGCGCCTTCGCCTACCAGCCCGACCCGTCCTCCGGTGCGCTCGCCCCCAACGCCCTCGCCAGCGCCCAGGCCTCGCTCGCCGCCGCCGGCGGCCACCTCCCGGTCGCCACCACCGCCCGCACCGACGCCGCCCCCAAGGCCCTCGGCTGCGACTCCGCCTCCGCCGCGGCTACCCCCGTCGCGCACGCCGACTCCGGCGAGGCCGCCGGGGCGTACCTCACCGCCCAGCTCGCCGCGGGCGGCAACCACCTCACCCTCACCACCCCCGGCGCCGCCCCCACCCCCGACTACAACGCCACCGCCTGGGCCGCCCTCGGCCTCATCCAGAGCGGCCACCCCCAGCAGGCCGCCGGCGCCGTCGACTGGCTCGCCAAGGAAGGCGCCGGCTGGACCAAGGGCGGCACCGACGCCGCCGCCACCGCCAGCCTCCTGCTCGTCACCCAGGCCGCCCAGCGCGACACCGCCCCGCTGACCGCCGAGCTCACCGCCCTCGGTCCGGCCCTCAAGGCCACCGCCGGCCCCGCCCCGACGACGGCGGCGGCCAAGAAGGACGACGGCATCGGCCAGTACTGGCTGATCATCGTCGGGCTCCTCGTCGGCCTCGGCGGCGGGCTCCTCCTCAGCCTCCAGCGCAAGCGCGGCCAGAGCCTGTGACACCCCGCCCCGCGTACCTGGGCCGCCTGGCCCGCCTGGCCCGCCGCCGTGGCCGCCGCGCTCTCGGCTCGCTGCTCGGTGCGGCGCTCGGTGCGGTGCTCCTGCTGGTCGCCTCCGCCGGGGCGCCGGCGGAGGCGGCGACGGGGTACCGGTACTGGTCGTTCTGGCGTGCCGGCGGCGACGGGTGGCTGTACCAGCAGCAGGGGCCGGCCGTCGCCGTGCCGCCGGACGGGGCCGTCGACGGGTGGCGGTTCGCGGTGAGTCCGGACGGCGGGCAGGATGCGGCGCGGCCCCGGACGGCGGGCGACTTCGCCGCCGTCTGCGCGGACACGCCCGCGCAGGCGGGCCGCAAGCGGGTCGCGGTCGTACTGGACTTCGGCACCACCGCCGACTCGGGTTCGGGTTCGGGTTCGGGTTCGGGCTCCGGCTCCGGATCGGGTTCTGGCTCGGGTTCCGGCTCGGGCTCCGGTTCCGGCTCCGGTTCCGGTTCCGGTTCCGGTTCCGCCGAGGCTCCGCCCGAGCAGCGGAGCGCGTGCGCCAGCGTCGTCTCGAACGCCACCTCGGCCGAGGTGCTGGCCGCCGTCGCCCCGCCGCTGCGCTACGACGCCAACGGCCTGCTCTGCGCCATCGCGGGCTTCCCGAAGGCCGGGTGCGCCGACCAGCTCGGGTCGGCGGCCAAGCCGGCCGGCCCGTCCGGCGACGGCGGCGGCTCGGACTCCGGCCCGGACTCCGGCCCGGACGTCGGCCTGATCGCCGGTGGAGCGCTGATCGCCGTGCTGGCCGGCGGTGCCGTCTGGCAGGCGCGCCGCCGCCGCACCTCCTGAAGCCTCCCGAGCCGCTCCCCCTCCGGCCCCCTCCACCTGGACTGACCCATGAGCACCGCACGCGCCACCCGCCCGCCCACCGGACCCCGGCAACTGCACCCCGGGGCCTGGTGGTTGTGGGCGCTCGGACTGGGCGCGGCGGCGACCCGCACCACCAATCCGGTGATCCTGCTGCTGCTCGCCGCCGTCGCCGGGTACGTGGTCGCGGCCCGGCGCGGCGACGCGCCCTGGTCGCGTTCGTACGGCGCGTTCCTGCGGCTGGGCCTGCTGGTGCTGGGCATCCGGCTGGTGTTCGCAGTGCTGCTCGGCTCGCCCGTCCCAGGCACGCACGTGCTGTTCACGCTTCCCGAAGTGCCGCTTCCCACCTGGGCGCAGGGGGTGCGGATCGGCGGCCGGGTGACCGTGGAGGGACTGCTCGCGGCCCTGTACGACGGGCTGCGCCTGGCCACCCTGCTGGTCTGCGTGGGCGCCGCGAACGCGCTGGCCAGCCCGGCCCGCCTGCTGCGCGCCCTGCCCGGCGCGCTGTACGAGGCGGGCGTGGCGGTGGTGGTGGCGATGACCTTCGCGCCGAACCTGGTCGCGGACGTCCGCCGGCTGCGGGCGGCCCGCCGCCTGCGCGGCCGCACCGACCGGGGGATCGCCGCCGTGCTGAGCGTCGGACTGCCCGTCCTGGAGGGCGCGTTGGAGCGTTCGGTGGCGCTGGCCGCGGCGATGGACACCCGCGGCTTCGGCCGCACCGCGGACGTCCCGCGCCGGCTCGCCCGGGCGACGGCCGCGCTCACCCTGGCCGGCCTGCTCGGGATCTGCCTGGCCGCGTACGGGCTGCTGACCGCCGGCGGCGCGGGCTGGGCACCGCCGGTGCTGCTGCTGGGACTGGCCGCCGCCTTCGCCGGGCTGCTGCTGGGTAGCCGACGCTCCGTCAGAACGCGCTACCGTCCTGACCCTTGGGCGCTGCCCGAGTGGCTGACCGCCGGATCGGGCGCCGCCGTCGCCGGGTTGACCATCTACCTGTCCACGCGCGACCCGGCCGCCTTCGCGCCCACCGTCGTCCCGCCGACCGTCCCCGCGCTGCCGCTGGCCGCCGTGCTGGCCGTACTGCTCGGCCTGGTACCGGCGTTCGCCGCCCCGACCCCGCCCCGGAGGGCTTCGTGATCACCTTCGAGCAGGTCTCCGTCCGGTACGCGGACGCCGCCGCCCCCGCCGTCGCGGACGTCGACCTGACCGTGCCCGAAGGGGAACTCTGCCTGCTGGTGGGCCCGTCGGGCTCCGGCAAGTCCACCCTGCTGGGCGCGGTCAGCGGGCTCGTCCCGCACTTCACCGGCGGCACCCTGCACGGCCGGGTCACGGTCGGCGGCCGGGACACCCGCGAGCACCGGCCGCGCGAACTCGCCGACCTGGTCGGCACGGTGGGCCAGGACCCGCTGGCGCACTTCGTCACCGACACCGTCGAGGACGAACTCGCCTACGGCATGGAGTCCCTGGGCCTGCCCGCCGACGTGATGCGGCGCCGGGTCGAGGAGACCCTCGACCTGCTCGGCCTCGCCGACCTGCGCGACCGCGCCCTCACCTCCCTCTCCGGCGGCCAGCAGCAGCGCGTCGCGATCGGCTCGGTGCTCACCGTGCACCCGCGCGTCCTGGTCCTCGACGAGCCCACCTCGGCGCTGGACCCGGGCGCCGCCGAGGAGGTGCTGGCCGTCCTCCAGCGGCTCGTGCACGACCTCGGCACCACCGTGCTGATGGCCGAGCACCGGCTGGAGCGCGTCGTCCAGTACGCCGACCAGGTGCTGCTGCTCACCCCGGGCGCCCCGCCCGTCCTCGGCGAGCCCGCCGAGGTGATGGCGCACTCGCCGGTGCACCCGCCGGTGGTCGGCCTCGGACGGCTCGCCGGCTGGCGGCCGCTGCCGCTGTCCGTCCGCGACGCCCGCCGCAAGGCCGCCGGGCTGCGCTCCCAGTTGGACGGTCTGCACCCGGGCGCGGCCCCCGTTCCAACCGTTTCGACCGCCGCACCGACCGCCGCACCGATCGCCGCCGCCGAACGCCTCGCCGTCCGGCGCGGCCCCGTCCAGGCCCTGCGCGGCGTCGACCTGGCGCTGCACCCCGGTGAGATCACCGCCCTGATGGGCCGCAACGGCGCCGGCAAGTCCACCCTGCTGGGCAGCCTGGTCGGCCTGCACACCCCCGCCTCCGGCCGGGTGACGGTCGGCGGCCGCACCCCGCACCGCACCCGCCCGGCCGAACTGATCCGCCAGGTCGGCCTCGTCCCGCAGGACCCGCGCGACCTCCTCTACGGCGAGAGCGTCACCGCCGAATGCGCCGCCGCCGACACCGACACGGACGCCACCCCCGGCACCTGCCGCGCCCTGGTCGAACGACTGCTGCCCGGCATCGCCGACACCGCCCACCCGCGCGACCTCTCCGAAGGCCAACGGCTCACCCTCGCGCTCGCCGTCGTGCTCACCGCCCGGCCCCCGCTGCTGCTGCTCGACGAGCCGACCCGAGGCCTCGACTACGCCGCCAAGGCCCGGCTGGTGGAGATCCTGCGCGACCTCGCGGCACAAGGCCACGCCGTCGTGCTGGCCACCCACGACGTCGAACTCGCCGCCGAACTCGCCCACCGCACGGCGATCCTGGCCGAGGGCGAGATCGTCGCCGACGGCCCGACGGCCGACGTCGTCGTCTCCTCCCCCGCGTTCGCCCCGCAGGTCGCCAAGGTGCTGGCACCCGGCCCGTGGCTCACCGTCCGCCAGGTCGCGGAGGCGCTGAGCGCATGAGCCACCCCGTTCCTTCCGGCGTTCCCGCCGGTCGCCCCGTTCCTTCCGCCGTTCCCGCCGTTCCCGCCGGTCGCCCCGTGCCCCTCGGCCGCCGATCCGTAACGGTCCTGCTCCTGACCTCCCTCGTCGGGGTGACGGCCTTCGGCTGGCCGCTGCTCGCCTCCACCAAGTCCGCCCTGGTCGGCCACGCCACCGACGCCCCCTGGCTGTTCGCCCTGCTGCTGCCGTTGCTCCTCGCCGTCGTCATCGCCCAGATCTCCGAGGGCCGCACGGCGGGCGGCGGCGCGCCCGGCCTGGACGCCAAGTCCGTGGCCCTGCTCGGGGTGCTCGCGGCGGCGGGCGCGGCACTGCGGCCGCTCGGCGCGGGCACGGCGGGGCTGGAGCCCATGTTCTTCCTCATGGTGCTGTCCGGCCGGGTGCTCGGGCCGGGCTTCGGCTTCGTCCTCGGTTCGCTGTCGATGTTCGCGTCCGCGCTGCTCACCGGCGGCGTCGGGCCCTGGCTGCCGTTCCAGATGCTCGCCATGGGCTGGGTCTGCCTCGGCGCCGGCCTCCTCCCGGGCGCCGCACGTCTGCGCGGCCGGCCCGAGCTCTGGCTGCTCGCGGGCTACGGCGCGCTGGCTTCCGTCCTCTACGGCACGATCATGAACCTCCAGGGCTGGCCGTACATCGCCGGGCTCTCCGGCTCCATCTCCTTCGTCCCCGGCGACCCGCTGCCCGCCAACCTGGTCCGCTTCGCCGCCTACTGCCTCACCACGTCGCTGGGCTGGGACCTCCCCCGCGCCGCCCTCACCGTCGTCCTCTGCCTCACCCTCGGCACCGCCGTCCTGCGCGCCCTGCGTCGCGCCACCCGCCGGGCCGCCTTCGACGCGCCGGTGGCGTTCCGTCCGCCCGAGTCCCGGCCGCCGGGCGGGTGAACTCCGCCTCCCCACCCCGGGGCCGACTACGGCAGGGCCCGCG
Organism: Kitasatospora sp. NPDC094016; assembly: GCF_040304045.1. Lineage (NCBI taxonomy): Bacteria > Bacillati > Actinomycetota > Actinomycetes > Kitasatosporales > Streptomycetaceae > Kitasatospora > Kitasatospora sp. NPDC094016. The sequence goes on along the minus strand of NZ_JBEOUK010000046.1, from coordinate 1,543 downwards.
ACACCCTCGGAGCCCGGCACTCCCCGCACACCTGCCCGACACCCGCGACGGGCCGCCCGCACAAGCCGTCCCGCCCGGGGCACTCATGCCGACGCGGCCCCGGCCCGCCGCCGCCCGGCGGAGTCGACGGAACGGGCGGCACCTTCGCCAACCTCCCCGCGAGAACCGCGCCCACGCTGTGCGTGACCCTCTCCGGCAAGGGCGCGGCCAGAATCCCCGCCAGCGCCTCCCCGCTCCACCCGCCCGCGAGCAGCCCCTCCACCCGCGCGGCCTGATCGCACAGCGGCTTGCCCGCCAGCGCCATCCTGGGATCCCTGCGCCCGAGTTCGAGCAGCAGCGCCATGCCCGCCGTCAACTTCCCGGACGGAGGGACGGAGGGAACTTCCGCTTCCTTCGCCCTCACCTTTCCGGAAGGGCTTCCCGCCTTCCCGTCGCCCGCCACCCCAGCTCCGGGCCCACCGGCGGCCGGGGACACGGGAAGCGGCGGCACGGTGTGAACCGCCTTGCCCGTCACCGGCACTTCGTGCACCGAGACGATCGTCCGCACCTGCCCCGTCACCGGATCCCGCTGTGTCCGCCGCACGTAGTGCCCGGCCGCTTCCAGCTCACGGAGAGCCCGCGCCACCGCCGCCCGCCCCTCGACGCTCTTCGCCGCCAGCGTCCGGATGTCCTCCCGCGCACCGTCCGGCAGGCTGAGCAGGTAGCTGAGCAGCCCACGCGCCGTCCAGCTCAGCGAGTGCTTCCGGACGACGTGGCCGTTGTCGAGGATCGTGTACCCGGGCGAGTGCTTCGGGATACGATGAATGTGCATTCGGGAGTCCTTTGCTCCTGGTGCCATTCCCCGGGGTGTTAGCGCACCGCCGGGGCTCACTTGTGCCGCGCACAGGCCGTCCCTCCGAACGCCCGCGCCGACCCAATGATCACCGTAATGCGCTAACCAAGCGTCAAACTCCCCACCACATCACCCAAACGGACGGCGCAAGCGCGCACACCCCAGCGCCCCCCAGGCTCACAAGCCCGGGACACGCCCCACATCATGGGCGAGTTGCTACGTTCGACTCATGGCTGACCACGAAACCGCGTTCCGGCCACTGGACGGCACGGAACTGCTCGGCACGGTCACCCCTCCCCAACTCCCCCAGTGGCACTCGCCATTCGCACTCACGGTGCCGGCATCACCCGCGAAGAGGGCGGCTTCACCTCGACCCCGAAAGGCTCTGCGCCGACGCGCAGTCGCCAGTGCTCATCGTCCACGGAACGAAGGACACCTTCGTCGACGTCGAACTGTCCCGCCGGTTCGCTCCTCTGTTCGGCGCCGGAGCCGAACTGTACGAACTCGACGGCGCACAGCACGGCTTCGCCGTGCACGACGACCCCACGTACGCACACCCGCAGTCACAGGCGTGGCAGCGCGAGGTCGTCGCCAAGGTCGCCGACTTCCTCTCCCTCTAGGGCGCGTATCTGGTTGTGATCAATCTGAGGGAATCGCCTGCGTCGCGGGACCTGATCCGGTAGACCGTGTTGTGTGACACGAGCGCAACTT
>NZ_JBEOUK010000045.1:0-78062 GCF_040304045.1 Kitasatospora sp. NPDC094016 | reverse complement strand
CAGTTGCGCTCGCGTCACGCACCACGGTTTACCGGAACTGGACCCGCTGCGAAGGTAAATCGCGCAGATTGATCACGACCGAATACGCGCCCTAGTCGTGGACGCCGACATGGCGGAGGAAGGTGCTCGCCACCGCAGCCGGTTCGTAGCCGGCCACCTGACGCACCGCCTGCTCGGAGGCCGCGTGGTAGCCGTCGGGATCGGAGAGCAGCGCCGTGGTGGCCGCCCAAAGCCTCGCGAAGCCTTCCTCAGCGCCAGGTGGTTGAGCGTTCCGGCTGGTGACGGCGCTGATGTGGTGGACTTCGGCAGCGGGGCCGAGCTCGACCAGGGCTCCGGCCGTGCCCACGAGATGCGGCAGATTTCCGAGGTGGAAGCCGACCACCGGTGTTCCGGCGGACAGCGCCTCGGCCGCGACGTTGCCGAAGGTCTCCGGCCACGTGGTCGGCATCATGGCGAGTGCGGCCTCGGCGAGGAAGTCCTGCACCTCGTCCCACGGCAGAGGAGGCAGCAGTTCGATCTGGGGCCGTCCCTCGGCCAACTTCTGGCATTCCCGGCGGACATCGTCCTGCATACCTCGCCACAGCTCGAAGCCCGCGTCCGCGAGCACGACCTGCACCGGCCGGTCGAAGTCGTCCGGGATGGCGCGAAGCAAGCCGGAAATGCCCTTGACCGGGTCCGGCCTGGCCAGGGTCCGCAGCGGACCGGTGCGCCGAAGTCCTTCACGGACACCGGATGGTGGTGGAGTGCCCCGGCGTGGAAGCGGATTCGGCAACACCTGCCACCCTGTGGTGTCCACACCTGCCCGTGCGGACTCGCTGACGAGGAAGGAACTGGCAGCGAGCACGGCATCAGGTTTGTGTGCCAGGCTCTCGTGCATCCGGCTGTCACCCCGCACGAGGTGTGCCATGAGGGCGGTTCGCACCCCGTCCGGGGCCGGGGCCAGATAGCCGAGGCCGACCACCGCGTCGGCCCAGCACACCACGTCGACGTGATGCTCGACGAGTATTCCCCTGACCTCGTCCCGCACCGGGCCGGGATCGGCGAGCACACGTGGCAAGTCGTCGAACAGCATGGGGCGGACCAGCGTGACCGAGTCCAGCCGGACCAGGTCCGGCTTGTCGGTGGCGGACGCCGGTCCGGCTACGATGGTGATGACCTGGTGACCCAGCTCACGCAGGCCGGCAGCGAGCGACCCGACACTGCGTTCGATCCCCGCCGGCTCGTCAGGGTTGTAGGTGAGGAGGACGAAGGCGATCTTCACCGGCTCTCCTGCTCCTCGACGCGACCCGGCCCGCCGGCGATGTGGAGCGCGCGGGTGGATCCAAAGGACGTGGACAGCCCGGTGCCGCTGAGCACAGGCGGAAGCAAGGGGATGGAGTTCACATACTCCACCTTCGTTCCCCGACGAGGCCGGTCGCCTCGGCCGACTGGCCGGTTCTGCGCCGCGACATTGTCCTTTCGGTCGAGGCCGTACCACGGGGTAGCCCCTATCCTTCGCCGCGAGCTGTGCGGGACATGGGCGATCACACCCCGGATCCCCCGGGGCCGGCCGCCCCGGGCCGACCACCGGATCCGGCCCACCGAGCACCCGTAGGTGCACTGATGCACCCTCAACTGGACTGCATCACGCCATCTCTGGCGATCTTTCGTTCGTCGGGGGAACCTCAAACGGCGCTGTGGCAGGATCGCCTATATGACCAATGCCAGTGGACCGGCGATCCGGGTCCTGATCGCCGACGACCAGGAAATGGTCCGCACCGGCTTCCGGCTGATCCTCCAGACCCATCCCGGCATCGAGGTCGTGGGCGAGGCGGCCGATGGCGCGGAGTGCGTGGAACTGGCCCGGAGACTGCGGCCCGACGTGTGCCTGGTCGACATCCGAATGCCGAAACTCGACGGCCTTCAGGTGACCCGGCTGCTCGCGGGCCCGAACGCGGTCAACCCGTTGCGCGTGGTCATCGTCACCACCTTCGACCAGGACGACTACGTCGACGGGGCGCTGAGCAGCGGGGCCTGCGGGTTCCTGTTGAAGGACGCCGGTCCCGCGCTGCTGGTGGAGGCCGTCCGCGCGGCGGCCCGCGGCGACGTACTGATCTCCCCCGCCGTGACCGTACGGCTGCTGGAGCGGATCGACACGCAGCGGCCCCCTCCCCCCGGCGAGGTGGACTCCGGTCCGCTGACGGAACGGGAGTTGGACGTAGCCCGACTGGTCGCCAACGGGCGGACCAATCAGGAGGTCTGCGCCGACCTCTTCGTGTCGCTCTCCACCGTCAAGACCCATCTGGCGAGCATCCAGGCCAAATTGGAGCTGCGGAACCGCGTGGAGATCGCAGCCTGGGCATGGCGCTGCGGCGTGGTCGGCGACCGCTGAACCGGTCGCCGCACCGCACCGCCCGCCAGGTGACCTCTACACGCCCTCCTACTCCAGCGCCCCGCGGTCAAGACTCACCCGGTCGCCGTACACACCCGTCACGGAGATCAGCATCGCCTTTTGCCCACACCCTCGAAGACGGCGGTGCGGGACACCGCCTGGTCCATCCTCGCCGCCAGCCCGCTCGGGCAGCTCACGGACGGCGCGCCGTCCACCGCCCGGGAGGGCGCCGCGGGCCCTGGGCGCGGCCCCGGCGCCGCGGGACGGGCCGCCGCCGCCCGGCAAGGGGAAAGCCTCCCCCGGCGGCGCCGCCACCTTCGGGGCATGATGGCGGAGGGGGCGCGAACGCTCACCCACCGTGACGGGCGGGCACCCCGTTCGGTCCTGCGGAAAGCGGGCAGACGGGAGGCGTCCCGAAACGGCGAGCGAAGGAGACCCGTATGGCCGATCCGGCGAAGTCACCCGCGCAGCGGCCGCACGACGGCACGGCCGCCACGGCCGGAGCCGGGGTCATCGAGACCAACGTGCCGGCCCGGCTGGACCGGCTGCCGTGGTCCCGCTGGCACTGGCGGATCGTGATCGGCCTGGGCACCGTCTGGATCCTGGACGGCCTGGAGGTGACGATCGTCGGCAACATGGCGGCCAGGCTCGCGCAGCCCGGCAGCGGCATCGCCATCTCGACGACGCAGGTGACGACGATCGCGGCCGCCGTGTACGTGGCGGGCGCCTGCTCCGGCGCGCTGTTCTTCGGCTGGCTGACCGACCGGCTCGGGCGCAAGAAGCTCTTCATGGTGACGCTCGCCGTCTACCTGGCGGCGACCGCCGTGACCTCACTGTCCTGGACGGCCTGGTTCTTCTTCCTCTGCCGCTTCTTCACCGGCTTCGGCATCGGCGGCGAGTACGCGGCGATCAACTCGGCGATCGACGAGCTGATCCCGGCCCGGGTGCGCGGCCGGATCGACCTGATCATCAACGGCAGCTTCTGGATCGGCGCCGCGCTCGGCGCCTTCGCCTCCGTCGCACTGCTGAACACCGCGCTGTTCGCCACCGACGTGGGCTGGCGGCTCGCCTTCGGGATCGGTGTCGTGCTGGGCCTGGTGATCCTGCTGGTCCGCCGGCACGTCCCGGAGAGCCCGCGCTGGCTGTTCACCCACGGGCGGGCGCCGGAGGCCGAGGAGGTGGTGGCCGAGGCCGAACGGGTCGTGGAGCGGGAGACCGGCCACCCGCTGCCGCCCGTCACCGACCGGCCGATCCTGATCCGCGAACGCGCCCCGCTCGGCTTCGTCACGATCGCCCGCACCGTGATCAGCCGCTACCCGCGCCGCACGGTGCTCGGCCTCGCGCTCTTCATCGGGCAGGCGTTCCTGTACAACGCCGTGACCTTCGGCTACGCCGTCATCCTGACCCTCTACTTCGACGTGCCGGAGGGCGACACCGGCTACTACTTCGCGGTCATCGCGGTCGGCAACTTCCTCGGCCCGCTGCTGCTGGGCCACCTCTTCGACTCGGTCGGGCGGGTGCCGATGATCGCCGGCACGTACATCGGCTCGGGGGTGCTGCTGTTCGGCACCGCCGCGCTGTTCCAGCAGGGCGCGCTGAGCGCGGCCGGCATGACGGCCTGCTGGACGGCCGTGCTGTTCCTGGCCTCGGCGGGGGCGAGCGCGGCCTACCTGACGGTGAGCGAGATCTTCCCGCTGGAGACCAGGGCGATGAGCATCGCCTTCTTCTACGCCGTCGGCACGGCGGTCGGCGGCATCAGCGGCCCGCTGCTCTTCAACGGCCTGGTGAGCAGCGGGAAGGTCTCCGACACCACGCTCGCGTTCTGCATCGGGGCGGCGCTGATGACGGCCGCGGGGCTGGTCGAGGCCGCGATCGGCGTGCGGGCGGAACGGCGCAGCCTGGAGGACCTGGCGGCCCCGCTGAGCGCCGTCGAAGCGGCGGACCGCTAGCCAGATCCTGTCCGGCCGATCTTGTCGGGCCGACCGCGCCAACTCGCGCACCCCTCACCGCGTTTGCCACCGTCCCGAAGTCCAGGGCGTGTCTTCGGACCCCGCCTGCGCGCCGACGCCGGGCAGGCCGCACGGCGCTGCGGTGGATCGGCCCGCCCGGGAATCGCTCAGCCGTCCGGCCGTCGAAGGTCGCATCGGAGATTTTCTGATGAATCATCAGACTTCTTTGGTATCAGCCATGTTGTTCGCACGGGCCCCGTCGATCTGCGGTTAGCATGCGGGGCGTTCCGTTCGGAGACGAATTGCCCGGGAGGGCCGGCTGAGCTGCCGAGGTCGGAGCCTGGCAGGCCAGGAGGAGAGTTCATGCGCGAGTCCTTAAAGCACGTCCGGCCCATCGGTGAGGGCCCCACCGCGGGCGACGTCGCGCTGCCGCCGGGCCTGCCGTACCCCGACGGGTGGGCCTCGGTCGGCTTCGCCGACGAGCTCAAGCCCGGCACGGTGCTCACCCGCCGGCTGGCCGGGGAGGACGTCGTGCTGTACCGGCTGCGGAGCGGGGGGATCCGCGCGATCCGCCCCTACTGCCCGCACCTGGGGGCCCACCTCGGCCTCGCCGAGGTGGAGGGCGACGACCTGGTCTGCCCCTTCCACCGCTTCGCCTTCGACCCGGACGGCCGGTGCGTGCGGACCGGGTACGGCTCCGCGCCGCCGAAGGCCTCCCTGGCGCAGCTTCCGGTGCGCGAGGTGAACGACGCCGTCTTCGTCTGGCGCCACCACGACGGCCGGCAGCCGGACTGGGAGATCCCGGAGTGGCACACGCTCGGGCACCAGCCGTCCCGGCACGCCGCCTGGGAGATGGCCGGCTACGCCCAGGACGTCATGGAGAACGCGGTGGACCTGGGCCACTTCGTCACCCTGCACGGCTGGCCGAGCGGCGAGTTGGCGGCCCCGATCGACTGGGACGGCACGCGCTTCCACGTCTCGATGCGGGTGCAGGAGGACTTCCCGCTGCTGGGCCGGCGCCAGGTCGAGATCGAGGTCGACGGTTACGGCCTCGCCTGCCTGCACACCGACGTGCACACCCCGGCCCTCGGACTGAAGATGTGCTCGCTGGTGATGGCCACCATGGTCGCGCCCGGCCGGATGCAGTTCCGGCAGGCGAGCCGGTTCTCCTTCGACGAGCCGTCCCGGCTGCCGCCCGTGCTCGGCAGGGCGGTCAGCCGGTCGCTGTCGCGCCTGCTGGCGGGCCCGATGTTCAAGCGGAGCTGCGAGTTCACGGCGGCCGACTTCCCGATCTGGTCCACCAAGAAGTACCTGTCACCGCCCCGGCTCGCCGCCGGCGACGGGCCGATCGGCGCCCTGCGGCACTGGGCCCGGCAGTTCTACCCGCCGGACCACCAGGAACACCTGCCCGCGCCGGCCGCCCTCACGGTCCGGGCCGAGAACGGTGCCCGCAGCAGGCTCGCCAAGCCCTGAGCGTACGGACGTACGGCCGGGGCCCGGGCCGGGGCCCCGGCCGTACGCCTGCTCAGCTCGGGAGCCGGCCGCCGAGGAGGAAGGCGGTGAACGGCGCGAGCACCTGCGGGTCGGTGAAGTCGACGCCGTGCGCGGTCGTGTCGAAGGTGACCATCGCCGCCCGGTGCCCGAAGGCGCGCTGGGTCTGCCGGGCGCCGTTGTAGGTGGTGTCGGGGTCGTACCGGTTCTGCAGCATCAGGATGTTGCGCGGGCCGTCCGGGTCGGCCCGGACCGGCGGTTCCTTCGGGCCGTAGTGCCAGAAGGCGCACGGCCAGACGTTGCCGCTCATGCCGTTGGTGAGCGGGTAGCGGGCCCGGTCGGCGGCGGTGCGGGCGGCGTAGACGGCCGGGTCGCGGGGCCAGGCCGAGTCGCCGCAGATCACCGCGAACTGGTCCGCGAGGAAGTTGTCAGGGATGACCTGCGGCAGCGGGTTGGCGCCCGAACCACCGGTGCCCGCGCCCTCCGGCGCCGGAGCCGTAACCGGGGCCGGAGTCGTGTCGCGCTCCTCGGCCAGTTGCAGGACCCGCGCGCCGAGGGGGTAGTAGCTCGGCTTGACCAGCGAGGCGTAGACGACGCTGCGCAGGCCGCCGCCGGTGAGCAGCCGGCCGCCCGACAGCGGCAGCGGGTCGCGGTCGACCTCGCCGGCCAGCCGCAGGTAGCTCGCCCGGACCGCCTCGGGGGTGGCGCCGAGGTGCAGGGTGGCGTCCTGGGCGGCGACGAAGCGGGCCAGGGCCGGGAAGGAGTCGGAGAAGCCTTCGCTGAACAGACTGAACCCCTGCTCCAGCCCGCCCGGCGGCACCGTGCTGTCCAGCACCACGCGGTCGGTGTGCGAGGGGAAGAGGGTGGCGTAGACCTGGCCGAGGTAGGTGCCGTACGAGCTGCCCAGGTAGGAGATCCGGGGCAGGTGCAGGGCCGCCCGGATCCGGTCCAGGTCGCGGGCCGAGTTGGCCGTGGTCACGTCGGCCAGGTAGTCGCCGCTCGCGGCCGCGCAGTCGTCGGCCACCCGCCGGGCCTGGTCGAGGTTGGCGGTGATCGAGCCGTCGGGGCCTGGGAAGGGGTAGTTGAGCTGGGCGTCCCGCTCGGCGGCGGACAGGTCGCAGTGGACCGGGGTGCTGTTGCCCACCCCCCGCTCGTCGAAGCCGATCAGGTCGTAGGAGCGCAGGACGTCCGCCGGCAGCAACTTCGCCATCGAGCCCGGGTAGTCCAGTCCGGAGCCGCCCGGCCCGCCCGGCACCACGGCCAGGGTGCCGCGCCGGTGGGTGGGGTCGGCGGTGCGCAGCCGGGAGACGGTGAGGGTGATCGTGCCCTCGGCCGGGTCATGGTAGTCCCGCGGTACCCGCAGGGTCGCGCACTGCTGGCGCGGGTCCCGGGGGAACGGCACGCCGTTGGCGTTCGGGGTCGGCGCGGGGCAGGACCCCCAGGCGAGTTGCGCCCTCGGGGCCGCGACGGCGGTCGGCGCGAGTGGTGCGGCGAGCAGGAGGGCGGCGGTGAGCAGCGCGCCGCCGGCGTGGGCCGTGGTGCGGCCGGTAGGTCGGGTCATGTGTCCGACGCTAGGACTGCTGAGGTCCCGTCAGCCTCGGCGCGGGGGTGGAGAATTCGCCGAGGCGCTTTCTCCACCCGGCTCCACCCGGCTCCACCTGGCTCCACCTGGCTCCACCCCTGGGGTGAGTCGGACCCGGGCGGGCCGGTGTCGGCCCGCCCGGCGCCGGGCCGGACCTACGCGTGGGCGCCCGCGCACTCCGGGTGCCCCCAGCTGCTGCCCACCTTGGTGATGGTGTCGCCCTTGGCGTACGAGCGGGTGCAGGGGCAAGTGCCGGGGAAGCGGGCGGCGAGGGTCCGCGAACCGCCCGACGAGCGCTTCTTCGCCGTGGACGAGCCGGCCGACGAACTGGCCGACGAGCCCGCCGACGAGGAGGCCGGGCGGGCGGCCCGCGCCGGGGTGGTCCGGGCCGGGTCCGGCTCGGGGAGGTCGGCGGCGGTTCCGCCCGCGGCCTGCTGCCGGCGGGCGGCGTCGCTGGCGGCCTTGTCGGCGATGGCGTTCAGCGGGTCGCCGTTCACCTGGTGGGCGGGGACGTACACGAAGGTGACGTCCCGCCCGGTCAGGAGCTCGTCGATGTGCTGGATCAGCTCGCGGTTGGCGACCGGCTTGCCGGCGGCGGTCTTCCAGCCGTTGCGCTTCCAGCCGACCAGCCACTTGGTCACCGCGTCGCGGGTGTACGTGCTGTCGAGCCGGACCTCCAGCGGGACGGCCGGGTCCGTCGACGCCAGCAGCTGCTCCAGTGCCGTCAGCTCGCCCACGTTGTTGGTGCTGTGCCCGAGCGGACCGGCCTGCCAGCGCTGGGGCACCCCGGCGGCGTCCGCCACCACGTAGGCCCAGGCCGCCGGGCCGGGGTTGCCCTTGGCTGCTCCGTCACACGCTGCAATGACTCGTTCGACCATGCCCCGATCATGCCAGGACGTGGCAGGCCCGGGCCAAATCGGTCAGGCCCGGAGCAGCAGCAGGAGCAGGGCGGCGGACCAGCTGAAGTTGGTCGAGTTCCGCCCCTCCCCCGTCAGCGGGTCGTAGTTCTCCCGCAGCGGAGCGTCGCCGCCGAGCCCGGCGGCCGTCGCCAGCAGCCGGTCCGTCGCCCGGCGGGCGTCCTGGTTCCAGCCGTACCGGCGCAGGCCTTCGATGGCGAAGTAGGTCTGGTCGATCCAGGCCAGCCCCCGCCAGTACCCGGCCGGGTCGAAGGAGGGCGAGCTGCGGGCGACGGTCGGGAACGGCAGCGCGGTGCCGAACTCGGCCGGGTCGAGCAGGAGCCCGCGGGCCGCGCGGGCCTGGGCGGGCGAGGCGGTGCCGGACCAGAGCGGGATCGCGCCCTCGATGCCGCGCCCGCGCGCGGTGAGGCGGGCGCCGGTGGCCAGGTCGGTGTCGTGGAACCAGCCCGTGGCCGGGTCGAACATGGTGTCGCGGACGGCCCGGTCGATCGCCTCGGCCCGTCCGCGCAGCCGCTGGGCGGCGGTGCGGTCGCCGAGTTCGGCGGCGATGGCGGCCAGGGCGCGGTGGTCGGCGGCCAGGTAGGCGTTCAGGTCGACGGAGCGCTGGGTGAGCGACCAGCCCAGCAGGGCGCCCTGCGCGCTGCGGTTGGCGACGACGGCGGCGCCGAGGGCGGCGTCGAAGCGCGGCGCGTTGTCCATACCGGACTCCCAGGCCGCCGCCGCCAGGCAGTCCGCCGGGGCGGCGTTGCCCGGGTCGACGGTGGCGCCGTACTCGCACAGGCCTTCGCCGTCGTGGTCCCGGGTGCGGTACCACCAGTCCTGGTAGGCGGTCAGTTTGGGCAGCAGCTCGCGCAGGAACGCCCGGTCGCCGCCGCGCCGGTAGACCTCCCAGACCGCCCAGGACGCCAGCGGGGGTTTGGAGTTGCGCTCGTTCCAGTTGCCGCCGCCGGTGCTCGGGTCGTTGTAGAAGACGCAGTCCGGGATCATCCCGGCGTCCTGCGGGCGGTCGGCGGAGTCGGGCCGGATCTGGTGGTCGAACATCGCCCGGATCTGGTCGGCGGCCAGGTCGGGGGCGAAGACGGCGGTGCCGGCGGCCTGCTTCCAGGTGTCCCAGGCCCAGACCCCGCTGAACCACTTGTACGAGAGCGTGGGTGTGACCGCGTCGTGCCGGATCCGCCCGGCCGGGCTGCGCCAGTTGGTGACCAGGGTCTGCACGCATTTGACGGCCGTCCGGCGGCGCGCGGCGGGGACGCCCTCGGTCGCCCGGGCGACGTACCCGGCCCAGCGGGCGGCGCCCGCCGCGGCGACCCGGTCGGGGGCGCGCAGCGCGGCGTCCGCCTCGGCGACGGCGCGGGAGCGCTCGGCGTCGGTGAAGGTGTAGCTCTCGGCCCAGTCCAGGGTGCGGACGGCGCCCGGGGCCAGCCGGACGGGCCCGGCCAGTTCGGTTCGGTGGCCGTCGCCGCTGACGGTGGTGCGCACCGGCGCCGCGTGGCGGACTTCGAAGCGCTCGGTGCCGTCGGTGAGGTAGTCCCAGGTCTGCCGGACCCGGGCGAACCGGACGGCGACGCCGCGCTCGGCGGCGACCAGGGCGGGGGCGTCGTGCTGGGGGCCGGTGGCCGGGCGCAGCAGTGTCCCGGTCCAGGCCACCTGGAGGGTCCGTGCGGCCGGGCCGCCGTTGGCCAGCCGGGCCCTGACCAGGGCGGTGCGGTTGCCGGCGAAGCGCAGTTCCAGGGTGAGCGCGAGGCGGCCGCCGAGGTCGTAGGACTGGCGCAGCAGCCCGGGCAGCGAGGTGAGCCGGGGGGCGCCGCCGGCGGCGAGGTCCAGGATCCTTCCCCGCTCGGTCAGTTGGAGGCGGTTGAGGCCGTCGCTGAGCCACCACGGGTATTCCTGGGCGAGGTGGAGGGGGCCGGTGAAGCCGCCGAGCGGGTCCTGCGGGCGCGGCAGGGCGTAGGCGTGCCAGGCGCCGAGGTCGGCGAAGACGTTGATCGGGTTGTTCCCGGTGGCGTCGCCGGGGTAGGCCTGCGCCGGGGTGCCGTGCAGGTCGAGGACGTCGGCGTAGCGGTCGGACAGGTCGGACGGGGCGGACGGGTCAGCCAGGTCGGACGGGGCGGCCTGCCGGTCGTCGGCGTGGGCGGCCGGTGCGACGCCGCCGGCCACGGCGAGGGCGGTGCCGGTGGCGGCGGTGGCGGCCAGGAGTCGGCGGCGGGACAACGGCGTCATGTGCGCTCCTCGGCGGGCGTGGACGGAGACGGGGACGGGGAGGCCGGATCGGGGCCGGCCGCGGGGACGCGGACGACGGCGGCGCCGAGCGGTGCGAGGGTGAGGCCCCGGCCGGTGCCGGCGCCGGTGAGCAGGTCGGTGCCGGGCCGGTCCAGCGCCACCCGGCAGGCGGCGGGGCCGTGGTTGAGCAGGAACAGGTAGTCGGTGCCGTCGGCGGCGCGGCGGCGGGTGGCCTCGACGCCGGCCGGCAGACCGGGCAGTTCGGCGCCCACCCCGGCTTCGGCGAGCGGCAGGTCGAGCACCCGGCCGACGTCCGCGCCGAGGTGGCAGCCGAGGTACCAGGCGCTGCCGGTGCCGTGGCGGTGCCGGGTGACGGCGGGCAGGCCCGTCAGCTCGCCGGAGGCGTAGCGGGCGACGGTCTCGGCACCCTCGGTGTCGATCCATTCGCTCCAGTGCTCGGCCCGCAGTTCCGGCCCGCCGCCGTCGAGCCGCACGGTGGTGGCGGCCCCGTCGGGGATCGGCCAGTGCTCGTCCACGACGAGGCCGAACAGCGGCCGCAGCGGCCCGGGGTGGCCGCCGGGGTGGAGGTGGTCGTGCCGGTCGCTGATGCCGCTGAACGGGCCGCAGACCAGGTGGCCGCCCGCCTGGACGAAGGCGGTGAGCCGGTCGGCGGTGGCGGTGTCGAGCAGGTACAGGTTGGGGGCGAGCAGCAGCCGGTAGCCGTCGAGGTCGCCGGTGGGCGGGACGAAGTCGACGGTCACGCCGCGGTCGTGGAGGGCCGCGTACCAGGGCCGGAGCAGGTCGAGCCAGCGCATCCGCGCGGAGGGGTGGTCGTCCAGCTCCAGCGCCCACCAGCTGTCCCAGTCGAGCAGGACGGCCGCCCGCCCGCGCATCCGGCTGCCCGCGATCTCGCCCAGTCGGCGCAGCTCGGCCCCGAACCGGACGGTCTCCCGCCAGCCGCGCGAGGAGGTGCCGCGGTGCGGGAGCATCGCGCTGTGGAACTTCTCGGCCCCGGCGACGGAGGCGCGCCACTGGAAGTGCAGTACGCCGTCCGCGCCCCGGGCCAGCGCCTGGAGCGACCACAGCCGGTACAGTCCGGGCGGTTTGGGCAGGTTGACGGGGCGCCAGCTGACGGCGGAGGGGGCCTGTTCCATCAGCAGCCACGGTTTGCCGCCCTTGAGGGAGCGCATCAGGTCGTAGTTCATGGCCGCGTTGACGTGTGTGCGGGGGTCGGCCGGGTCGGGGTAGGCGTCGTCGGAGACGAGGTCCTCGTGGCGGCTCCACTCCCAGTAGTCCAGCGACTTGAGCATCGACATGAAGTTGGTGGTGACGGGCACGCCCGGTGAGACCTCGTCGAGGACGGCCTTCTCGGTGCGGTGCAGGGCCAGCAGCGCGTCGGAGCAGAATCGGCGCCAGTCGAGCAGCTGGGTCGGGTTGACCGGTCCCGGCGCGGCGCGCGGCGGTTCGATCTCGTCGAACGAGCCGTAGCGCTGCGACCAGAACGCCGTCCCCCAGGACCGGTTGAGTTCGTCGACGTCGCCGTGCCGCTCGCGCAGCCAGCGCCGGAAGTCGGCGGCGGACGCGGGGCAGAAGCACTCCTGGACGTGGTCTCCGTACTCGTTGTGGATGTGCCACAGGGCGAGTGCGGGGTGGTCGTGGTAGCGCTCGGCGAGGGCCCGGGTGAGCCGGGCGGCGGCGGCCCGGTAGACGGCGGAGGAGGGGCAGTAGTGCTGGCGCGAGCCGAACTCCAGCCGGACGCCGTCGGCGGTGACGGGCAGCAGCTCGGGGTGGGCGCGGACCAGCCAGGCGGGCGGCGAGGCGGTGGCGGTGGCCAGGTCGACGGCGATGCCGTGGCCGTGGACGAGGTCGAGGAGGCGGTCCAGCCAGCCGAAGTCCCAGCTGTCGGAAGCTGGTTGGAGCCGCGCCCAGGAGAAGACCCCGACGGTGACCAGGTTGACCCCGGCCTCGGCCATCAGCTTCACGTCCTCGGCCCACACCTCCTCGGACCACTGCTCGGGGTTCCAGTCCCCGCCGTAGAGGAGGCCGGGGACGCGGGTGAGTGCGGCCGTGCGGGAAGGAGTACGGGAGGTCATGCGGGGGGTCATCCTTTCAGCGCTCCGCCGAGCAGGCCGGCCACGAACTGCCGCTGGAACACCAGGAAGAGCAGCACCAGCGGGAGGGTGGCCAGCAGGGAGCCGAGCATGAGGCCGGAGTAGTCGACGTGGGTCAGCCCGGTCAGCGTGTTGAGCGCCACCGGCACGGTGTACTTGTCCTCGGTGTTGAGCATCAGCAGCGGCCAGATGAAGCTGTTCCACTGGCCCATGAAGGTGAAGATCACGAGCGCGCCCAGCTGCGGCCGCACGCACGGCAGGACCACCTGGTAGAAGGTGCGCAGTTCGCCGGAGCCGTCGATGCGCGCCGACTCCAGGAGTTCGTCGGGGAAGTCCAGGAAGCCCTGGCGCATCAGCAGGATGCCGAAGGAGTTGGCCAGGAAGGGCAGGATGACCGCCTGGTAGCTGTCGATCCAGCCGACGCTGGCCATCATCTGGAACAGCGGGACGAGCAGCACCTGGAGCGGGATCATCATGGTCGCCAGCACCAGCCCGAGCAGCAGCCCGCGGCCCCGGAACCGGTACTTGGCCAGCCCGTAGCCGCACATGGCCGACAGCAGGGAGCTGAGCGCGGTGTAGACGACGGCCACGCCGAGGCTGTTGAGCAGCACCCGACCGAAGCCGATGCTCTGCTGGAGGTGCGCCAGGTTGCGCAGCAGTTCCCCGCCGGGCAGGAACGGCGGCGGGGAGTGGAAGAGTTCGGAGCTGCTGTGGGTGCTGGCGATCAGCATCCAGGCGAACGGCACCAGGCTGACGACGGCGCCGAGGGCGAGCACGGCCAGGACGGCGCCGCGGCCGAGCCGGGCGGTCAGCGGGCGGGCCACCGGTGGGCGGACGGACGGCGGTCGGGCGGGCCGCGGCCGGGGGCGGGCGGAGGTGGCGCTCATCGGCGGCGTTCCCTTCCGTAGAACCGGAACTGGAGCAGGGAGACGGCGGCGATGACCAGCACCACGACCCAGGCGATCGCGGCCGCGTACCCGAAGTCGAGCTGCTGGAAGCCGACCTTGTACAGGTAGACCACCGGGGTGAGGGTCGCGTCGCCGGGGCCGCCGCGCGTCAGCACGTAGTTCTCGTCGAAGAGTTGGAGCGTGCCGATGGTGGAGGTGATGACGCAGAACAGCACCACCGGCCGCAGTTGCGGCAGGATCACGCTGGTGTAGGTGCGCAGCGTGCCGGCGCCGTCGAGGGCGGCGGCCTCGTACTGGTCCCGGCCGATGGCGTGCAGGCCGGCGAGCAGGATGACGGCGTTGTATCCGGTCCAGCGCCAGGTGACCGAGCCGATCAGGGAGATCCGGGCCCAGGTGGGCGAGTTGAGCCAGTCGACGGGGCCGGCGCCCAGGGCGTGCAGGAGCTGGTTGGCCAGGCCGCCGTCGGTGCGCAGCAGCACCTGGAAGACGACGGCGTAGGCGACCAGCGTGGTGACGGCGGGCAGGAAGAAAACGGCCCGCCAGCCGGCTCGGAAGCGCAGCCAGGACTGGTTCAGCAGAACGGCCAGCACCAGCGCCAGGCCGATCATCACGGGCACCTGGACGGCCAGGATCATCCCGGTGTTGACCAGGGAGTGCAGGAAGGCCGGGTCGTCCAGCATCCGCCGGTACTGGTCCAGGCCGACCCAGACGGTGGCGCCGTCCCGGCGGGCGGTGAAGCTCTGGTAGAGGCTGGCGCCGAGCGGATAGGCGAAGAAGAGGATGAAGAGCACGGCCGTGGGCCCGGCGAAGAGCCAGGCCGCGGAGCGTGGCAGCCGTCGTCGCCGGGTGGGCGCGGTGCGCGCGGGCGCGGCGGCCACCCGGGGGGCGGGGGCCTGGAGACTGGTCATGGCGCGTGTCCCTACGGGGCCGGCTGGCGACTGGTCGCGGTGGCGATCTGGCGGGCGGCGGAGCGCAGCACGGTGCCGGGGTCGGCTCCGTTGTGCAGCACCTGGTTGACGGCGGTGTTGACGATGTCGCCGGCCTTGGAGTCGTCGGCGGTGCTCTCGACGGTGGGGATGGACCGGGCGAGGTCGGCGAAGAGCCGCATGGCGGGCTGGTTCGCGTAGTACGGGTCCGGCCGCTGGAAGTACGGGTCGTCCAGGGCCGGGAGGTAGGCGGGGAAGAGGCCTTCGTGCTCCATCATCGAGGCCTGGTTGGCCCGGTCGGCGAGCAGGAAGGAGAGGAATTCCCAGGCGAGTTCGGGGTTCTTGCTCTGGGCGGTGACGGAGAGGGTGGAGCCGCCGCTGTTGGAGGTGCGGCAGCCGCCGGGGTCGAAAGCGGGCAGGGGGACGACGCCGAACTCGCCGTTCAGGTCGGCCATGTCGCCGGTGAGGGTGCCGTCCCACCAGGCGGCGGTGGGGGTGGTGGCGGCCTTGCCGTCGTGGGTGCCGGAGACCAGGCCGTCCCAGCCGTTCTCGAAGTCGACCAGGCCCCGGTCGACGAGTTGCTTCATCAGGGTGAGCGCCCGTTCGGCGGCGGGTGAGGCGACGGCGACCTTGCCGTCGACGAACCAGCCCTGGCCCTGCTGCTGGAGCAACAGGGCGAACATACTGTCCTGTTTGGCGTCCAGGATGAGCAGTTTCCTGCCGGTGCGGTCCTTGAGGGTGGTGCCGGCGGCGAGGTAGTCGTCCCAGGTGGTGAGGGTGGCGGGGTCGATTCCGGCCTGCTGGAAGTGGTCGCGGCGGTAGAAGAGGGCGCACGGGCCGCTGTCCCAGGGCAGGGCGAGGACGCGGCCGCCCGCGTCGGTGACGGTGCGCCAGGCGGACGGTGCGAAGTCCTTCGCGAGGCCGCCGGCCCGGCTGGTCAGGTCCACCAGCGCGTGGGGGAAGTTGCCGATGTAGGTGGGCATCCGGTGGCCCTCGACGGTCAGCACGTCGGGGAGTCCGCTGCCGGCTCCGAGCCCGACGGTGATCTTGTCGTAGGCGTTGTCGTAGCCGATGTCGACCACGTCGACGGTGGTGCCGGGGTGGGCCTGTTCGAAGGCCTTGCCGAGCCGTTGCATGGCCTTGGCGGCGACGTCCCAGGACCAGATGGTGATCTTCCCGGCGACCTTGCCGCCCGAACTCGCGTCCAGCCGTTTGGCGTCCGGGGCGCCGGCGCCGCCGGTGGCGCAGCCCGTCGCCCCGGTCAGCAGCAGCGCGCCGCCCGCGAGCCCGGCACCGAGGACCCGGCGCCGGGTGGGGCCCGGTCCGGATCCGGCCCGGCTGGCCGCCGGAGCGTCAAGGCGTCTGTGCCGGGTGCCGGTTGAGTTCTTTCCTCCCGACATCTTGCCTCCTGAAGAGTGAATGCCGAATGCTGTATACAGAACTCAGCACACACAGTGCCGTCAAGGCTTGTGACCGAAATCGCGGAAGGTGCCAGGATGACCGCACGCGCCCCCCGGACCCACCCGTACATCCCCAACTCCGCCCCCGACGTGAAGAAGGCCATGCTGGCGGCGATCGGCGCGCACAGCGTCGAGGAGTTCTACGCCGACATCCCCGCCGAACTCCGCCTGGACCGCCCGCTGCGACTTCCCGAGCCGCTCGGCTCCGAGGCGCAACTGGTCGCCCACATGGAGGAGTTGCTCGCCCGCAACAGCGCCGTCCCGCCCGGCCGCAGCTTCCTCGGCGCCGGCTGCTACCGCCACCACGTGCCCGCCGTGGTCGACGAGGTCGTCAACCGCAGCGAGTTCCTCACCGCCTACGCCGGCGAGCCGTACGAGGACCACGGCCGCTTCCAGGCCCTGTGGGAGTACCAGTCGCTGATGGCCGAACTGCTGGCCGTCGACGTCGTCAACGTGCCGACCTACGACGGTTTCCAGGCCGCCGCGACCGCACTGCGGATGGCCGGCCGGGCCACCGGGCGCCGCCGCCTCCTGCTGGTCGGCGACCTCGACCCGGACAAGCTCTCCCGGATCCGCGACTACGTGCGCGGCGTCCACGACCTCGTACCCGTCCCGGCCGAGCCCGGGGCCGTCCGCGCCGCCCTCGCCGCCGGCGACGCCGCCGCCGTCTTCGCCGAGCTGACCGACCACTGCGGCCGGGTCGACCCCGAACTGCCGCAGTACGTCGAACTCGCCCACCAGGCAGGCGCGCTGGCCGTCATCGGCGCCAACCCGCTGAGCCTCGGCGTGCTCGCCCCGCCCGCCTCCTTCGGCGCCGACCTCACCTGCGGCGACCTCCAGCCGCTCGGCATCCACCCCAGCTTCGGCGGCGGCAACGCGGGCTTCATCGCCAGCGCCGACGACGAACGCCTGGTGGCCGAGTACCCGAGCCGCCTCTTCGGCCTCACCCCCACCGACGTGCCGGGCGAGTACGGCTTCGGCGACGTCGCCTACGAGCGCACCTCCTTCGCCCTGCGCGAGGAGGGCAAGGAGTGGGTCGGCACCGCCGCCGCCCTGCACGGCATCGCCGCCGGGGTCTACCTCTCGCTGATGGGGCCGCACGGCATGCGCGAGATCGGCGAGACCGTCCTCGCCAACACCGCCTACGCCCGCCGGTGCCTCGCCCGGGTACCCGGCGTGGAGCTCGCCGACCCCGAGGCCGTCCACTTCGCCGACTTCACCGTCCGCTACACCGGCGGGCGCACCGCCGCCGAGGTCGCCGCCGCGCTGCTCGCCCGCGGCCTGCACGCCGGCACCCCGGCCGGGGAACACGAAGGCCGCTACTGCGTGACCGAGCTCCACACCCAGGCCGACATCGACCGCCTCGCCACCGCCCTTGAGGAGATCGTCAAGTGACGGACCGTCAGAACAGCGGCGGGACCGACCCGCGGATCGCCCCCAAGCCCGCCCTGCGCCGCTTCCACCAGGCCCGCTGGGACGAGAAGCTGATCTTCGAACTGGGCGCGCCCGGCGAGCGCGGCGTCCTGCCGCCGACCCCCGGGCCCGGCGTCACCGCCGCCGTCGGCAGCCCCGCCGACCGCCTGCCCGCCGCGCTGCGCCGCGCCACCCCGGCCGCGCTGCCCGAACTCGGCCAGCAGCAGGTGCTCCGCCACTACCTGCGGCTCTCCCAGGAGAACCTCGGCGCCGACCTCAACGTCGACGTCGGCCAGGGCACCTGCACCATGAAGTACAGCCCCAAGGTCAACGACGCCTTCGTCCGCGACCCGCGCATCGCCGCCCTGCACCCGGCCCAGGACCCCTCGACCGTCCAAGGGGTGCTCGAACTCGTCCACCGGCTGGAGCAGTTGCTCAAGGAGGTCTCCGGCATGGACCGGGTCTCCCTGCAACCCGGCGCCGGCTCCGCCGCGATCTGGACCAACGTCTCCGTCATCCGCGCCCACTTCGCCGCCCGCGGCGAGCTGGAGCAGCGCGACGAGGTCATCACCACCGCCTTCTCGCACCCCTCCAACGCCGCCTGCGCCAAGACCGCCGGCTTCAAGGTGATCACCCTGCACCCGGACGCGGACGGTTACCCCGACATCGAGGCGCTGCGCGCCGCCGTCGGCCCGCGCACCGCCGCGCTGCTCATCACCAACCCCGAGGACACCGGGATCTACAACCCCCGGATCGCCGAGTTCGTCCGCATCGTGCACGCCGCCGGCGGCCTGTGCGCCTACGACCAGGCCAACGCCAACGGCGTCCTCGGCATCACCCGGGCCCGCGAGGCCGGCTTCGACCTGTGCCACTTCAACCTGCACAAGACCTTCTCCACCCCGCACGCCTGCGGCGGACCCGCCGCCGGCGCCTGCGGCGTCACCGCCGAGCTCGCACCCCACCTGCCCAGCCCCACCGTCGAGTTCGACGGCGAGCGGTACGTCCTGGACCACGACCGGCCGGAGTCCATCGGCAAGATCCGCCCCTACCTGGGAGTCGTCCCGAACCTGGTCCGCGCCTACGCCTGGATCATGTCGATGGGCGCCGCGGGGCTGCGCGAGGTGGCCGAGACCGCCGTGCTCAACAACAACTACCTGATGCACCAGGTCCAGCGGATCCGCGGCGTCTCCGTGCCCTACGCCAAGGGGCGCCCGCGCGTCGAGCAGGTCCGCTACAGCTGGCAGCAGCTCAACGAGGACACCGGCCTGCACAGCGAGGACCTCGGGTACCGCGCCGCCGACTTCGGCACCCACTACTGGACCAGCCACCACCCGTACGTCGTCCCCGAGCCGATGACGCTGGAGCCGACCGAGTCCTACTCCCGCGCCGACCTGGACGAGTACGCCGCGATCCTCGCCGAGGTCGCCCGCGAGGCCTACGAGGACCCGGAGACCGTCCGCACGGCCCCGCACAACTCCACCGTGCACCGCATCCGGCACGAACCGCTGGACGACCCGGCGGTCTGGGCCGTCAGCTGGCGCGCCTACCGCCGCAAGGTCCTCGGCGAGCGGCCGTGACGGCGGGCCCCGGGGCCGGTCGTCCGACTCCCGTCGTCCGCCCGGCAGGCGGGGACCCGACGACCCGCCCCACCGTCGGGCTCGTGGTCAACCCGGTCGCCGGACTCGGCGGCCGGGTCGGCCTCAAGGGCAGCGACGGCGCCGAGGTCCAGCAGCGGGCCCGCACCCTCGGCGCCCGGCCGGCCGCGACCTCCCGCGCCGAACTGACGCTTCGTCAATTCACACTGCTCGCACCACAGTCGGCCTTGCTCACGGCGGCCGGGCCGATGGGCGAGGACGCGGCACGGGCGGCCGGCCTCGACGCGACGGTGGTCCACCGGCCCGCCGGCCCGGGCACCACCGCGGCGGACACCCGCGCGGCCGTCCGCGCCCTCGTCTCGGCCGGCGCCGGTCTGCTGCTGTTCTGCGGCGGCGACGGCACGGCCCGCGACGTCCTCGACGCGCTCGGGGCGCTCGGGGCGCTCGGCATGCTCGGTCCGGAGCCAGGACCGCCCGTCCTCGGCATCCCGGCCGGGGTCAAGATGCACTCCGCCGTCTTCGCCGTCCACCCCCGCGCCGCCGCCGAGGTGGCCGCGGCCTGGGCGAACGGCGGCGTCCGGCTGGTGTCCGCCGAGGTCGTGGACCGCGACGAGGCGGCGCTACGGGAGGGCCGGGTGTCCGCCCGCCTGCACGGGTGGCTGACCGTCCCGGTCCTGCCCGCCCGGGTCCAGCAGCGCAAGACCGGCAGTTCCGCCGCCGCCCCCGAGGCGCTGGGCGGCATCGCCGCCGAGGTCGCCGAACGCGTCGGCCCCGGCGGGCTGCTCGCCCTCGGCCCGGGCGGCACCACGCACGCCGTCGCCACCGCGCTCGGCGCGGCGGACGCCTGCCTGACCGGCGTCGACGTGCTCCGCCTCCAACCGGGCGGCGGCGCCCGCATCGTGCTCCGCGACGCCCGGGCCGACCAGCTGCTGGCCCTGCCCGCCGCCCCGTGGATCGCGCTCTCACCGATCGGCGGCCAGGGCTTCCTGCTCGGCCGCGGCAACCAGCAGTTCACCCCCGAACTGCTGCACGCCACCGGCCGCGAGCGGCTGCTCGTCCTCGCCACCGAGGCGAAGCTCGCCGCCCTCGCGGGCCGCCCGCTGCTGCTGGACACCGGCGACCCGGAGCTGGACGATGCCCTGTCCGGGCACGTCCGGGTGATCACCGGCCGCCACGCCGCCGCCGTCTACCGCCTGACCGCCTGAAACCCGCCCCCCCCTGAGACCTCCTGAGCCCCCTGACACCCCCTGAAGAGGAGCCCCCAGTGATCGACCTCCACGGCAAGCGCGCCATCGTCACCGGCGCCGCCTCCGGCATCGGCCGGGCCACCGCCGCGCTGCTGGCCGAACTCGGCGCGGCCGTCGTCCTCGCCGACCTCGACGCCGACCGCGGCGAACAGGCCGCCAAGGAGACCGGCGGCACCTTCGTCCGCTGCGACGTCTCCCAGCGCGCCGACTGCGAACGGGCCGTACGCACCGCCGTCGACCTGCACGGCGGCGTCGACGTGCTGTTCAACAACGCCGGGATCATCCGCCGGTCCACCGTCCGCGACATCGCCGACGACGACTGGGACCTGGTGATGGCCGTCAACGTCCGCTCCGTCATGCTGCTCAGCGGGCTGGTCGTGCCGCTGATGGCCGCGAACGGCGGCGGCAGCATCATCAACACCGGCTCCGGCTGGGGCATCCGGGGCGGCGGCCGGGCCGTCTCCTACTGCGCCTCCAAGGGCGCCGTCGTCAACATGACCCGGGCCATGGCCATCGACCACGGCCCCGACAACATCCGCGTCAACTGCGTGTGCCCCGGCGACACCAACACCGGTATGCTCGCCGAGGAGGCCCGCCAGCTCGGCGAGAGCCCGGACGCCTTCTACGCCGACGCCGCCGACCGACCGCTCGGCCGCATCGGCCAGCCTCGGGACATCGCCCAGACGGTCGCCTTCCTCGCCAGTGACGCCTCCACGTTCGTCAGCGGCGCGATCATCGCCGTGGACGGCGCCGGGACCGCCTGACCAGTCGCCCGGCCGGTACGCTACGGACCGAGGAAGAAGGGAAAGCCCGATGGCGATCGAGCGGCGTCCGCTGCGCGAACAGGTGAAGGACGAACTCCTGGAGCGGCTGGGCCACGGCCGGTTCACCCCCGGTGAGTCGATCAACGAGGTCCACCTCGCGGAGGAACTGGGCGTCAGCCGCACCCCGTTGCGCGAGGCCCTGATCAGTCTGGAGCGCGAAGGCATCATCACCAGCGAGCGCGGCAAGGGCTTTCGCTTCGCACCCACCGGCCGGCAGGAGTTCCTCGACCTCACGGCCATCCTGATCGCCCTGGAGTCGCTGGCGCTGCGAACCTCCGACCGTGCGCACCTCTCGGCCATCGCGCCCCGGCTGCTGGCGGAGGCCCGCGCCTTCTCCGCGCCCCAGGCCCCGCACGGCACCATAGAGCGCTACGACGACGCCTGGCACGCGCTGTTGCTCTCCGGCTGCTCCAACACCCGGCTGCGCGAGCTGATCGACTCGCTCAAACTCACCCTCCACCGCTACGAGCGGGTGGTCGTCGGTGACCACGAGATCCTCGAACGCGCCGCCGAGGAGCACGAGCGGATCGCCCAGTGCCTCCTCGACGACGACGTGGAACAGGCCGTCGCCGCCCTGGAGGCGAACTGGACCAGCGGCATGGAGCGGATCATGGAGCGCCTGCCGGCCCTCGGCGTCCGCTGACGCGCTCTCCCCCGCGGCCGGGACGTCACTCCTCGTCGGACCGGCCGCGGACGCAGGTCAGCACTCCGGCCACGGCCGCGATCTGCGCGGTGAGCCCGCCGGCGTCGCCCTGCCCCTGCACCGACAGGGCGATCTCGACGGGCTTCTCGGAGGCCTCGCCGGGCAGTTCCCCGTCCGTGCCGGACAGCGTGCGCAGCTCGAAGACGGCGAAGCCGGCCCGGGTGCACTGGTCCAGCACGTCCCGAAGCACCCCCCTGCCCGGACGGTAGACGATGCGGTACGAGACCGCCGGCCGGTGCAGCGCGGGCAGGCGGTTGAGCAACGGCCTGATCGCGTAGGAGGCGAGGAAGTACGCCGCGACGGTCAGCGCCGCGAGCAGCGGCAGGCCCGCGGCCGCGGCGGAGCCCACCGCCGCGGTGAGCCAGATCGTGGCCGCCGTCGTCAGCCCCTGCACCCAGCCCCGGTGCACGAAGATCACCCCGGCGCCGATGAAGCCCAGCCCCGACACGATCTGCGCGGCCATCCGCGACGGGTCCAGCTCGACGGTGCCCGCGCGCATCACGTCGGCGAAACCGTACTTGCTCACCAGGGTGAACAGCGCCGCGCCGCTGCCCACCGTCGTGTACGTCCGCAGGCCGGCGGACTTCTGGCGGATCTGCCGCTCGACCCCGATCAGGCCGGAGAGCAGGAAGGCGAACAGGAACTCCAGTACCTGGACCGACCCCTGACCGGACGGCCCGGCCGCCCATTGAACCGCTGCCATAGCCCTGACGCCTCTTCTCCGCCGCTTACCGCCGGCCCCGGACGTGGTGATTCATGCTAGGGCCCGGTACCCGACGGCGCGGCCTCCTCCCGGAAGACGGGGGGTCGATTCCGCGTCAATTCCCGCCGGTTCCCCACCCGTCGGCGCGCACGGACGCCCTGGGCCGGACCGAGGCGAGCAGGGCGGCCGGGTCGGGGTTCTTCTGGAGCCCCGGCAGCAGCAGTTCCCACAGGTCGCACAGGCGCTCCTCGATGGTGCGCCGTCCGTCGATCGCGTCGGAGACGGTGTGCAGCCCGAAGAACGCGCAGATCACGCCGTGGGCCGCGGTCGACGGGTCGACCCGGGCGGCGAGCTCGCCCTCGCCGCCCGCCCGTTCGAGCAGGACGCGCACGGTGTCGATCCACCCCACGAACGGCACCGGGAGGTCGGCGTCGATGGCCGCCCGCTCGGACCAGAGCCGGGCGCCGGCCCGGACCACGACGTCGTCGCGGAAGGCCCGCGCCACCGCGAAGCTCAGCCGGACGAGTTGCTCCAGCGCCGGCACCGGCGTGCGGGTGTGGCGCGCGACGAGCTCCGGCCAGGTGGCGAAGTGCGCTTCGATCACGGCACGGGCCAGGTTCTCCTTGCTGGTGTAGTGGAAGTAGATGGCCCCGCTCGTCCTGCCGGAGGCCGCGCTGATGTCGCTGATGCTGGTGCCCGCGTACCCGCGTTCGTCGAACAAACGCGCAGCTGATTCGAGGACTGACCTCCGTGTCGTCTCCGCCCGATTCTGCACGCGCCTCTGCCTTTTCAAGATCACCCCGGCTTTTCGCACGCACTGTAGTGATCCGCGGGCCGGAGCGCCAACTGACGACATGCGAAACCAAGGAGATTGATATTTTCTGTAAATATGAAGATGCTGGATTTCCTCCCCTCCTCGGCGGCCCGGCATCCTGCCCGACCGCTCAGCTGGTCCCGCACGGTCCCCCGTGAACTGGTCCACCGCGCCGCCGTGGCGGAGGTGCTGCTGACCGACGTACGGGCCCGAGGCGGCGACCGCTTCGAGGCAGCGGCCCAGTGGCCCCGCTCCCACCCGACCTTCCCGCGCGGACGCGGAGAGCGGCACGACCCGCTGATCGCCGTGGAGACCGCCCGTCAGCTGGGCATCTACCTGCCGCTGCGCCACTACGGCGTGCCGGCCGACACGCACCTGCTGATCACCGACGTGTCCTGCCGGGTCGACCCGGCGGCCGAACCGCGCGGTGACGGCCCGGCGGCGGTCCTCTGCCGGGCCCAGGTGCACGACCTGCGGACCTCGGCCGAAAACCACCGGCCCACCAGCATGCGGCTGCGGGTCGACTGCTCCGCGCGGGGAGTGGTGTTCGCCCGGATCGAGGGCGGCACGCGCTTCGTCGAACGGCCCGTCTACCCGGTCCTGCGCGGCACCGCGCTGGCCGGGGATCCCGCGGACTCCGGCCCGCCCCCCGACCCCCCGTCACCGACGGAGGTCGGCGTCGCCCTGCCCTCCGACGTGCTGGTGACGCGCGCGGGCGGCCGTTCACGCACGGGCAGCGGTTCGCAGGCGGACGATGCGCTCCTGATCTGCCCGGCCGATCCGGCGCACCCGTTCTTCTTCGACCACCCGTCCGACCACATGCCCGGCATGGTGTTGCTGGAGGCGGCCCGGCAGGCCGCGGCACTGCGGAGCGCGGGGCGGCTGTCGCACCCCGTCGACTACCGGATGAAGGCCGTGCGGTTCACCGAGTTCGCCCCCCTCCCGGAAGTCGACATCACCGAGTACGAGCATTTGTGCGTTTTTCATATTCGTCAGAACGGTCATATCACCGCCGCAGGGTCGTTGGGCTATTGAAGTAAAGACCCGGCAAATCTACGGCCGCCAAGTTTGACCGCGAAACATATCGATCGTAACGTTGCGATCGTTATGTTCCGGGTCGTTTTCTCCGGCCCGGACGCCGAGGCGCGTCGTTGTGCCGCACTCCAGATTCCGGCCCCGGACAGGTCGGCAAGCGGCGACGGCCCCAGGCCGTGGCCGCCCCCCTCGTCCCGACGCGCACTCCGGCGAATCCCACAGAGCCAATCCCACCTGAAGGGCGTAGGCATGACCGTGGAGAGAATCAACGACTGGACCCCTGCAGCCGTCGTCTTCGACTGCGACGGCACGCTGATGGACACCGAGTCGCACTGGCACCAGGCCCGTGCGGAGGTGCTGCGGGGCTACGGACTCACGGCCGGACCGGAGTTCACGGCGCGCGCGGCCGGGCTGCACTACTCGGACTGCGGGCGGCTGATGGCCGAGACCGCCGGCGACCCCTCGCTCGCACCGGAGCTGACCGACCGGCTGCTGGCGAGCTTCCGGGCCCTCGTCGACGCCGACCCGGTCCCGATGCCGGGCGCGGCCGAACTGGTCGGCCGGCTCAGCGGGTTCGTCCCGCTGGCGGTCGCCAGCAACTGCCCGCGCGACGTGATCGAGGCCGGACTCGGCGGCGCCGGACTGCTCGAACACTTCGAGCACATCGTGGTCCCGGCCGAGGGGATCGGGCCCAAGCCGGCGCCGGACGTCTACCTGACCGCCGCCCGGCTGTGCGGCGCCGAGCCCACCGACTGCCTCGCCGTGGAGGACACCTTCTGCGGCATCCGCTCGGCCGTCCTGGCGGGGCTGCGGGTGATCGGTGTCGGACCGCACCCGTCGGCCGAGGCCCGGGAGGCGGTCGACCTGTGGGTCGCCACCCTGGGCGAGCCGGGACTGCTCGACTGGGTCCGGCGCCGGAGCGCTCTCGCCCTCACCAGCTGAGCAGCCCCTGGCCGGGCAGCCCCTGCCCGAGCAGCGCCCGGCGGAGCGCAAGCCGGCTGGGGAGCCGGCTGGGCGCCGCCCGGCCGGGGCCCGGCGGTCACGGTCCGGCGGGGGCCGGCTCGGGGCCGCACAGCGGATCGGGTCCGCCGAACGCGGTGTCGGTGGACGTGGTGTCGGTGGACGCGGCGTCGGTCGGCGCGGCGTCGGTGGACGCGCTGTCAGCAGCGCTGTCATCGCGCAGCACGCCGTCCAGCGTCCGCGGCACCGCGTGCGCCGAGGCGAACAGCAGCGCGATGCCCACGGCGCCCGGGTCGGGCACTCCCGAGGCCCGTTCGCCGAGATAGCTGGCCCGGCCGCGGCGGGCCCGCAGGGCCCTGGTCCGGCGGACGCCCGCCGCGGCGGCGGCGGCGGCCGCCGCGAGGCAGTCGTCCGGGCGGGCATCGGGAGTGCAGCCGCGCAGGGCCAGGGCGGCCGGGTGCAGGGCGTCGACGAGCGTCTTGTCACCCGGCCGCGCCTCCCCCACCCGCTGGACGGCCTCCAGCGCCGCCGTCGCTCCCCGGGCGAGGGCCGGGCCGGTCAGCGGGCCGGTGCCGACGGCCGCCGCCAGCTCCTGGAGCACCAGGCCGAACAGCGGCCCGCTCGTCCCGCCGACCTCGTCCAGGAACGCGCCCGCCGCCGCGCCCAGCGGTACCGCCGCGGCCTGACGCCCCGGTGGCAGCCGGTCCAGCGCGGCCAGGGCGCACCGCACGCCGGTGAGCAGGTTGACGCCGAAGTCGCCGTCCCCGGCGGCCTGGTCGAGCCGGGTGAGCTCCTCCTCGGTGACCGCGACGGTCTCGGCGAACCGCCGCATCCAGCCCGCCGTGAAGACGCCGTCGAAGGCCTTCGTGCCCGTCATCTCCTGACCTCCTGGTGACCGGGGGCCGGCGCCGATTGCGCGACCGGCCAGGCCGCCGTGTACGCGGGGGCGTCGAGCAGCGCGAGCGTCTGTTCGTCGGCGGCCAGCAGGGTGATCGAGAACCCCCGCATGTCGAGAGCGGTGACGTAGTCGCCGACCAGGCTGCGCGCCAGGCGGCGCCCGCCGGTGTCCAGGACGGCGGCCAGTTCGTACAGGACCGCGTACAGCTCCAGGCCGGTGGTCGCGCCCAGCCCGTTGACCAGCGCGACGAGGGGGGCGCGGGCCGGGCGCAGCGCCTCCAGCAGGCGCAGCGCCATCCGGCCCACCAGGACGGCCAGTGGTTCGCATTCCAGGGAGAGTTCGGCCCGTTCGCCGTGGATGCCGACGCCGAACTCGACCGTCCGGTCCGACACCTCGAAGGCCGGCCGGCCGGTGGCCGGGGAGGTGTGTGCGGCGCCGGCCACCGCGATGCTGCGGCAGCGCCCGGCCAACTCGGATCCCAGAAGGGAGAGTTCCGCCAGTCCGAGGCCGAGGTCGGCGGCCGCTCCGAGGATCTTCTGCACCAGGACGGTGGCCGCCGTCCCGCGCCGGCCGGCGGCGACGGACTCGGACTCGGAGGCGAGGTCGTCGTCCACCAGGACCCTGGCGCACGGTATGCCCTGGCGGTGCAGCCGTTCGGCCGCGATGCCGAAGTTGATCCGGTCGCCGGTGTAGTTCTTCACGATGTGCAGGACGCCGTCCTCGCCGGCGACCGCGCGCGAGGCCTCGAAGATCTGCCGGTTGTGCGGTGAGGCGAAGATCCGGCCCGGGCAGGCGGCGTCGAGCATGCCCCGGCCGACGAATCCGACGTGCAGGGGCTCGTGCCCGGAGCCGCCACCGGAGAGCAGTCCGACCCGGCGTCCGGGGGCCCGGTCACGGGCGCGGACGAATCCGAGGTCGGGGTCGTGGACGACGAGCGATGGGTGGGCCCGGGCGAATCCGGCGAGTGCGCTCGCCACCAGGGCGTCCTGATCGGTTTCGAGGTAAGGGGCCACGTCCGGCTCCGCTCGGTAGGGCGGCCGCGCTGCGCGCGATCGCCGATCACGTTCACCCATGCTTGGGCAGGCGCCCGCGCGCGGCAACCCGCAGACGGAGGTGCGCGAGGGCCCTGGACGGCCGCCCGGCGGGCGGTTGCGGGCCTTCGGGGCGCCGGCGCCCCGAAGGGTCGCGGCACCCACTCGGGTGATGTCGTGCCCGCCGGTCCGGCGGGCACGGGCCCCGGGTTTCCCCCCGCTTCCGCGCGATCTCCCGGCGCCCGGGCCGTAATCCGTTCCCGGCGTTCCCGTGGCGGCCGGATGTTATCCGGAGTTTTGACATTCCGCTTAAAGTCATACAGTCTTCTCGGCATGTCTGACCGTCACCCGATCGAGTGCGCCGCCATTGAGCTGGCGCTGATCGGCGTGGCCGCGCACTGCGTTTCCGACAATCTCTGTCGCTGAATCCGCCTGTCCCGACGCGTAGCGGTGATCGCCGCCCCGGGACGTCGCCCCTTCCTGCGGGCGCGGTGCCGCTCACTCTCCTCACGGCCTCACTGTCGCCCGCCTTCCTCCGTACACCATCGGTAGCGAAAGGCCCCCTTTCCGATGTCTCGAACCACCTTCACCCCCCGCCACCTCGCCGCGGCGACCGTCACCGTCGCCCTGGCCGTCGCAGTGGCGGCGTGCGGACCGAAGGGCGACGGCGGTGGAAGCGCCGGCAAGGACGCCGCACCGCAGCAGGGTGGCACCCTCACCGTCCTCAACCAGCTCCCCCAGGAGCAGTTCGACCCCGCACGGCTCTACACCTCCGGCGGCGGCAACGTCCCCTCCCTGGTCTTCCGCACCCTCACCACCCGCAACCGCGCCGACGGCGCGGCCGGCACCAAGGTCGTCCCCGACCTCGCCACCGACACCGGCACCCCCTCCGAGGGCGCCACCGTCTGGACGTACCACCTCAAGGACGGCCTGAAGTACGAGGACGGCTCGCCGATCACCACCGCCGATATCAAGTACGGCATCGAAAGGTCATTCGCCCCCGAACTCTCCGGCGGCGCACCGTTCCTGAGGGATTGGCTGGTCGGCGCCGCCGACTACCAGGGCCCGTACAAGGACGGCCGCACCCTGGACGCGATCGAGACGCCGGACGAGAAGACCATCGTCTTCCGCCTCAACAAGCCCGAGGGCGACTTCCCGTACCTGGCCACCCAGACGCAGTTCGCCCCCGTCCCGAAGGCCAAGGACACCGGGACGAAGTACCAGGAGCACCCCGTCTCCTCCGGCCCCTACCAGGTCGTCAAGAACGAGAACGACGGCGCACACCTCGTCCTCAAGCGCAACCCCAACTGGTCCGCGGCCAACGACGACCAGCGCAAGGCGTACCCGGACACCGTCGACGTGCAGTCCGGGCTCGACCCGGCGGTGATCAACCAGCGGCTCACCGCCGGCACCGGCGCCGACGCGGCCGCCGTCACCACCGACACCAACCTCGGCCCCTCCGAGCTCGCCCAGGTGAAGGACGACAAGGCCCTCGCCGCGCGCGTCGGCACCGGCCACTTCGGCTACGTCAACTACCTGGCGTTCAACCCCAAGGTCAAGCCCTTCGACAACCCCAAGGTCCGGCAGGCCGTCGCCTACGCGCTCAACCGCACCTCGGTCGTCAACGCCGCCGGCGGCTCCTCGCTCGCCGAGGCCGCCACCACCTACCTGCCCACCCAGGAGACCTTCGGGTACACGCCGTACGACCCGTTCCCGGCCGGCCCCACCGGAAACCCGGAGAAGGCCAAGGAACTGCTGAAGGAGGCCGGCTACCCGGACGGCCTGACCATCACGCTCACCCACTCCAGCGCCGCGGGGAAGGGCTACGGCCCGGACCTGGCCACCGCCGTCCAGGACGGCCTGAAGGCGGCCGGGATCACCGTCCAGCTCGACGCCCTGGACTCCACCAGGTACTCCAAGACGATCCACACCGTCAGCACCGAACCCGGCCTCTTCCTCTCCGGCTGGGGCGCCGACTGGCCCTCCGGCGGCCCGTTCCTCGCGCCGATCTTCGACGGCCGGCAGATCGTCACCGACGGCTACAACTTCAACTCCGCGCAGCTGGACGACCCGTCGGTGAACGACGAGATCGACCAGATCAACAAGATCACCGACCACGCCGAGGCCGCCAAGCGCTGGGGCGCCCTGGACAAGCGGATCGGCGACCAGGCCCTGACCGTCCCGCTGTTCCACCCCGTCTACAAGCGGCTGTCGGGCAAGGACGTCCGCAACATCGTCATCAGCGACTGGACGGGCGTGCTCGACATCTCCCAGGTCGCGGTCAAGTAGCGGACGGGATCGGACGGATCGGTCAGACAACCATGGCTCCACAGGAACCCCGGGCCGGGGAGGCCCTCGCGGCCTCCCCGGCCGCCGGGGGCCGGACGGTGTGGCGGCGGCTGCTCGCGCGGCGCGCCGTCCTCGCCGCCGGCCTCGTCATCGCCCTGCTCGCCCTGATCGCGGCAGCGGCACCGCTGCTCAGCGCGATCGAGGGCCAGGACCCCACCAGCTACCACAACGACCTGCTCGACTCGGCGGCCGGCGGGGTGCCCACCGGCTCCTTCGGCGGCGTCAGCGCCGAACACTGGCTCGGCGTCGAACCCGGCACCGGGCGCGACGTGTTCGCCCGGCTGGTCCACGGCGCCCGGATCTCGCTGCTCGTCGCCGTCGGCGCCACCCTCGTCCAGGTCACCATCGGCGTCCTGGTCGGCCTCGCCGCGGGCCTCGGCAGCCGGCTGCTCGACCAGCTGATCGGCAACACCACCGAGGTGATGCTCGCGCTGCCCACGCTGGTCTTCGCCATCTCGCTGATGGCCGTCGTGCCCTCCGACTTCCCCCGCCCGCTCC
The DNA here is from genome assembly GCF_040304045.1 of Kitasatospora sp. NPDC094016. Lineage (NCBI taxonomy): Bacteria > Bacillati > Actinomycetota > Actinomycetes > Kitasatosporales > Streptomycetaceae > Kitasatospora > Kitasatospora sp. NPDC094016. The sequence goes on along the minus strand of NZ_JBEOUK010000045.1, from coordinate 48,057 downwards.
TGCTGACCCTGGTCATCGGGCTGCTCGGCTGGGCCGGCACCGCCCGGCTGGTCCGGGCGCAGACGCTCAGCCTCCGCCAGCTCGACTACGTGGCCGCGGCCCGGCTCGCCGGCGCCACCCGGTGGCGGATCGCCCGCCGGGAGCTGCTGCCGTCCCTGGCGGCGCCGGTCATCACCTACGCCGCGGTGCTGCTGCCGTCCAACGTGATCGCCGAGGCCGGGCTGTCCTTCCTCGGCGTGGGCGTCAAGCCGCCGACCTCGTCGTGGGGCCAGATGCTCTCCGGCGCGACCACCTGGTTCCGCGCCGACCCGATGTACGTGCTGCTCCCGTCCGCGCTGCTGTTCGCCACCGTGCTCGCCTTCACCGTGCTCGGCGACGCCGTCCGCACCGAGCTCGACCCCCGCGCGGCCTCCCGGCTGCGGGTCGGAACGGCGCGCGGCGCCGGCTCGTCGGGCAGCGACATGCCGGGCACCGCATCGCCGGGCAGCGGCACGCCGGACCCCGCCCGCCCCGGCCCGTCGACCACCGCCGAGGAGGCCCCCGCATGACCCGCTTCCTGCTCCGCAGGGCCATCGGCATGGTCGGCGTCCTGCTCGCCATCTCGCTGATCGTCTACGCGGTCTTCTACATCGCCCCCGGCGACCCCGCCCAGCTGGCCTGCGGCGAGAAGTGCAGCCCCGCCCAGGTCCTCCAGGTGCGCGAACGCCTCGGCCTCGACGCACCGGTCTACCTCCAGTACGCCCACTTCCTCCAGGGCGTCGTCGCCGGCCGCGACTTCAGCGCCGGGACGGGCCTGCTGCACTGCCCGGCGCCGTGCCTGGGCGTCTCCTACCGCAGCGGCGAGCAGGTCACCGACATGATCGCCGCCCGGCTCCCGGTGACGGCCTCGCTGGCACTCGGCGCGATGGTGCTCTGGCTGGCCCTCGGGGTCGGCACCGGGCTGCTCTCCGCGCTGCGCCGGGGCCGGCTCGGCGAGCGGCTGCTGACCGCGCTGACGCTGGCCGGCAACTCCGTCCCGGTCTTCGTCATCGGCCTGGTGCTGCTCATCGTCCTGTGCGCCCAGCTCCAGTGGCTGCCGTTCCCGAGCTACGTACCGCTCACCGAGGACCCGCAGCAGTGGTTCTGGGGCCTGCTGCTGCCCTGGGTCTCGCTCGCGCTCATCGAGTCCGCCAAGTACGCCCGGCTGACCCGCTCGTCCATGCTGGAGATCCTCGCCGACGACCACATCCGGACCTTCCGGGCGTACGGCGTCAGCGAGCGGCGCCTGGTGACCAGGCACGCGCTGCGCGGCGCGCTCACCCCGGTGATCGCGCTCACCGCCATGGACCTCGGGACGATGTTCGGGTCCGCCGTGCTGACCGAGTCGCTGTTCGGGCTCCCCGGGCTCGGCAAGCTGCTGGTCAGCTCGGTCAGCCTGATCGACCTGCCGACCGTCGTCGGCCTCACCCTCGTCACCGGGTTCGCCGTGGTCCTCGCCAACGTCGTCGCGGACGTGCTCTACGCGGTGACCGATCGAAGGGTGGTCCTGACGTGAGCGCCGAACCCCTGACTCCTCCCCTGGTCGACGTCCGGGACCTGGTCGTCGACTTCCCGGTCGGCGACGGGCACGTACGCGCCGTCGACGGCGTGGGCTTCACCCTGGAGGCCGGGCAGGCGCTCGGCATCGTCGGCGAGTCCGGATCGGGCAAGAGCACCGTCGCCTACGGACTGCTCGGCCTGCACCGCGGCACCGGCGCCCGGGTCGGCGGCTCCGTCCGGGTCGCCGGCGTCGACGCCGTCACCGCCGAGGGCGACGAACTGCGGCGACTGCGCGGCGGGTTGGCGGCCATGGTGTTCCAGGACCCGCTCTCCGCCCTCGACCCGTACTACGCCGTGGGCGACCAGATCGCCGAGGTCGTACGCGTCCACCGGGCCGTCTCCCGCCGGGCCGCCAGGGCCCGGGCCGTCGAGGTGCTCGGCCGCGTCGGCATCCCCGATCCGGCACGGCGCTCGCGCTCGCGCCCGCACGAGTTCAGCGGCGGCATGCGCCAGCGGGTGCTGATCGCGATGGCCCTGGCCTGCGAGCCGCGGCTGCTGGTCGCCGACGAGCCCACGACCGCGCTGGACGTCACCGTCCAGGCCCAGATCCTCGACCTGCTGCACGAGTTGCGGGCCGAGACCGGGGCCGGGCTGGTCCTCGTCACCCACGACCTGGGGGTGGTCGCCGGGAGCGTCGACCGGGTGCTGGTGATGAAGGACGGCCGGGCGGTGGAACACGGCCCGGTCACCGAGGTGCTGGGCGCGCCGCGCGAGCCGTACACCCGCGCGCTGCTGTCGGCGGTGCCCCGGGTCGACGCTCCGGGCGCCCTGACCGGGCCTGCCGGGCCTGCCGGACCTGCCGGACCTGCCGGAGGCACCGCCGCCGACGGAGTCGCCGAGCGCACGGACAGCGACGTTCTGCTCGAAGCCACCGACCTGCGCCGGGAGTTCGCCACCCGCGGCGGCCTCACCCGCCGCGCGGCCCCCGTGGCCGCCGTGGACGGCGTCTCGCTCACCGTGCGCGCGGGCGAGACGCTGGGCATCGTCGGCGAGTCCGGCTCCGGCAAGACCACGCTCGGGCGGATGCTGGTCCGGCTGCTGGAGCCGACCGGCGGCCGGCTCCACTACCGCGGCCGGGACATCGGAGCGCTCGGGGAGAAGGAACTGCGCCCGCTCCGGCGGGAGTTGCAGATGGTCTTCCAGGACCCGGTGTCCTCGCTCAACCCGCGCCGCAGCATCGGGGAGTCCATCGCCGACCCGCTGCGCATCGCCGGCGAGAGCGACGAGCGCCGCATCCGTGCCCGGGTCGGCGAGCTCCTCGAACGGGTGGGCCTCGACGCCGACTGGTACCACCGCTATCCGCACGAGTTCTCCGGCGGACAGCGCCAGCGGGTCGGCATCGCCCGGGCGCTCGCACCGCGGCCGCGACTGATCGTCTGCGACGAGCCGGTCTCCGCACTGGACGTCACCACCCAGGCCCAGGTGGTCGCGTTGCTCGGCGAGTTGCAGCGCGACCTCGGCCTCGCGCTGGTCTTCATCGCCCACGACCTGGCCGTGGTCCGGCAGGTGAGCGACCGGGTCGCGGTGATGCGGGCCGGGCGGATCGTGGAGCAGGGCGACGCCGACGCCGTGTACGACTCCCCCCAGCACGCGTACACCAAGGGCCTGCTGGCGGCCGTGCCGGTGCTGGACCCGGTCGAGGCGACCGCCCGGCGCACCGCGCGACTGGCATCCACCGGAGCCTGACGGGCTCCCCGACCAGCCCCGACCGACTCCCGGCCGGGGCCCGCATCCGGCGAGGTGCGGGCCCCGGCCGGAGTGCTCAGCTCAGGCAGCCGACGTGCGCCAGGGCCCGCTTGAGCAGCGCCCCCTGACCGCCGGGCATGTCCTGCTGCACCAGCGGGGAGGCGGCCTCCTGCGGGCTGAACCAGACCAGGTCGAGCGCGTCCTGGCGCGGCCGGCAGTCGCCGGCCACCGGCACGACGTACGCCAGCGACACCGCGTGCTGGCGCGGGTCGTGGAACTCGGTGATCCCCAGGGTCGGGAAGTACTCGGCGACCGTGAACGGTTGCAGCGAGGCGGGGATCCGGGGCAGTGCCACCGGGCCGAGGTCCTTCTCCAGATGGCGCAGCAGGGCGTCGCGGATCCGCTCGTGGTGCAGCACCCGGCCGGAGACCAGCGTGCGGCTGACCGTCCCGTCCGGTCCGATCCGCAGCAGGAGGCCGATCTGGGTGACCTCGCCGGCGTCGTCGACGCGGACCGGCACGGCCTCGACGTACAGGATCGGCATCTTGGCGCGGGTGGTCTCCAGCTCCTCGGGGGCGAGCCAGCCTGGCGTGGTTTCCGTCATGTCAGCCATTCGCCGATCGTACGTTCCCGGGCCCCGTCCGCGCCGGGCGCCCCGCCCGTCACACCGTCGAGCGCCGGCCCGCCGCACCGGCCCGCCGCGCCGCGCCGCCCGGAGGCGCCCCACCAGAGCGCCCGGAACCGCGCTCGACGGGCACTTGAGGAATCCGGCCCTTACCCCTCGGCCCAACTAGGGTGCGACGCGTCCGCCCCACCATTCCGTCGACCCGAACAAGCAGCCGAATGACGCCCACCCGAGCGGACGCCCCGCGCCCGAGAGGAGAACCGCCATGCACCTCAAGGTCCTCGGCCCCCTCACCGCCGACCTCAACGGCATCTCCGTCGTCCCCACCGCCGCCAAGCAGCGCCAGATCCTGGCCCTCCTCGCGCTCTACCCGAACCGCATCCTGCCCACCGCCACCCTGATCGAGGAGATCTGGGGCGACGACCCGCCCAGACAGGCGCTCACCACCATGCAGACGTACATCCTGCAGCTGCGCCGCCGGATCACCCAGGGCCTCGGGCCGACCCCGCACATCACCGCCAAGGACATCCTGACCACCCGGCACGGCGGCTACCAGCTCACCACCCACCCGGACAACCTCGACGTCCACACCTACAGCCTGCTCACCGCCCAGGGGCAGCACGCCTTCAACCACGGCCACGACCACCAGGCCGCCACCCACTTCCGGCAGGCCCTCGCGCTCTGGCACGGCCCGGCCCTGGTCGACGTGCGGCCCGGGCCGATCCTCGCCATCGAGATCATGCGCCTGGAGGAGAGCCGCCTGATCACCCTGGAACGCCGCATCGACACCGACCTGCGGCTCGGCCGGCACAACGAGCTCATCCCCGAACTCACCCACCTCACCCACCAGCACCCGCACCACGAAGGCCTGCACGCCCAGGCCATGGTCGCGCTCTACCGGGCCGGCCGGCAGACCACCGCCCTCGCCACCTACCACCACCTGCGGCACCGCCTCACCACCGAGCTCGGCATCCAGCCCTCCCCGCACCTGCAACACGTGCACCACGCGATCCTCACCCTCGACCCCGCCCTCAACACCCCGACCACGGCCCACCCGACCACCTACAACCTCTACCCGGCCTGAGCTCCCGCCCCGACCACCCCACCGACCCCGACCACCCACCACCGGCCCGAGCTCCCAGCCCGCCCTCACCCCCAGGACCCGCCATGACCACCGCACCCGAGCAACCCCTCGCCCTGATCACCGGCGGCACCCGCGGGATCGGCCTCGCCATCGCCCGCGAGCTGGGCAGCCGCGGCCACCGCCTCTTCATCTGCGCCCGCACCGGCCCGCACATCACCGACGCGCTGGCCACCCTGCGCGGCGAGGGCCACCGGGCCGACGGCACCACCTGCGACGTACGCGACCCCACCCAGGTCAGCGCGCTGATCCGGCGCGTGGTGGCCGAGCACGGCCCGATCACCGTGCTGGTCAACAACGCCGGCCGCACCGGCGGCGGGCCGATCGCCACCACCACGGACGAGCTCTGGTACGACGTCATCGACACCAACCTGAACGCCGTCTTCCTCGTCACCCGGGAGACCCTCAAGCACGGCCACCTCACCGGCACCGCGCACCCGCGGATCATCAACATCGCCTCCACCGCCGGGAAGCAGGCCGTCACCCTCGGCGCCCCGTACACCGCGAGCAAGCACGCCGTGATCGGCTTCACCCGGGCACTCGCCAAGGAACTGGCCCCGACCGGCACCACCGTCAACGCCATCTGCCCGGGCTACGTGCACACCCCGCACACCACCCGGATCCACCACGAGTACGCCACCGCCTACAACACCACCCCCGAGACCATCCACCAGCACTTCCAGACGCACATCCCGCTCGGCCGCTACACCACCCCGGAGGAGGTCGCCTCGCTGGCCGGCTACCTCACCTCCCCGACCGCCGCCAGCATCACCGCCCAGGCGCTGAACGTCTGCGGCGGCCTCGCCACCCAGTAACCCCGGCGCAAACCCTGGCCGGCCCACGGGAAGGAACCGGGCTCCGGTGCCCGCTGATCAGCGATGACGAACCGTCACTTCTCCAGCGCACCCGTCACCCTGCTGGTGGCCGGCGCCCCGTCGCCCGAGCCCTGCCTGCCCGCCGCCCGCCCGCCGAGACGGCTCGACACCGGCGCGGTCAACGCCGCGCTGGCCCGCACCGCCACCCGCCGGTGGCGGCCGCCGCAGCCGCGCGGGGCCGGCCGGCCCCCGGAGTTCCTGCTGATCGAGCTGCAGCAGACGTACGAGGCCGACGTGCTGCGCGCCGCCCTGCGCGCCGTCGACGGGGCCGGTCCCACGCCCCAGGACCGGGCGGACGCGCTCTGGGAGCGCACGGTGGACGGCCCCGACGGGCTCGACCGGGTCCTGGCCGACCTCGGACGCGCCCTCGCCGCCGGAGTGCGGCTGCGCGCCGTCCTGGTTGAGGACCGCCGGCACGGCCTCCGGCGCCTGTTCGTCGGCATCGCCGCCGGACCGTCCGCGCGCGCCGCCGCACTCGTGGAGCGGCTGCGGGAGGCCCTGGCGCACCCGCCGGAGCCCGTCACGGTGCCGACCAGCGCGCTGCAACGGGAGATGCTGCGCCAGGTCATCGGGCGCGCCGACCACGGCGGGCGGCACGTCGAACAGCTGTCCTGGAACTGGCACGGGCCGCTGGACACCGCCCGGTTCACCGCCGCCTGGCAGTCCGTGTTCGACCACGAGACGGTGCTGCGCGCCGCCTTCGACTGGGACGACACCACCGGCGACCCCTGGATGGTGCTGCACGAACGGGCCGTCCCCGACGTCACCCGGCACCCGCACGGCGCGGTCGGCTGGGACGACCTGCTGGAAGCCGACCGGCACCGCGGCTTCGACCTGCGCCGACCCGCCCTGCTGCGCGCCACCCTGCTCGACTCCGGCCCGCAGGACGCGGACGAAGGGCCGGTCACCCGGGTCCTGCTCACCTACCACCACGCGATGCTCGACGGCTGGAGCGTGCGGCTGCTCCTCCAGGCCTTCTACCGCGCCTACCTGACCGGCGGAGTCCTGCCCGGCGGCGAGCGCCGCCCCGACGTCCGCGACCACGCCCGCTGGCTCGACGCCCAAGGGAGCGACGCCGCCCGGCAGTTCTGGGCCACCCGGACCGCCGCCGGCGCCGTCCTCCCGCTCGCCCCCGACCCGACCCGGCACGGCAGCGGACGCGCCCGGCGCCGGCTCACCCCGTACGAGGCGGTCCGGCTGCGCGGCTGGGCGGCCGGCTGGGGGGCGGGCGAGAGCAGCGCCCTCCAGGCCGCCTGGGCGCTGCTGCTCTACCGCGCGGCGCAGCCCCACGAGCAGAGCCGTCCGGCCCGGGCGGTGCGGGTCGGCTTCGCGGTGACGGTCTCCGGGCGGGGCATCCCGCTGGACGGCATCGACCGGCTGCCCGGCGCGCTGCGCAACCCGCTGCCGATCTCCGTCCGGGTGCACCCGAGCACGACGGTGCCGCAACTGCTCGCGGCCCTGCGCGACGGCGTGCTCGACCTCGCCGCCTACGAGTGGGTCTCGCCCGGACAGGCCCACCGCTGGAGCGCCACCCCGCGCGGGCAGCAGCCGCACAGCCTGGTCGTCCTGGAACACCAGCCGACCGCCCCGCACCACCTGCGGCTGGAGACCGACCTGGCCGCGCACGGCATCCACGTGGAGAACCCCGTGCCGGCCGGCACCTTCACCTCGTACCCGATCACCCTCGCCGCCCACTACGACGCCACCGGCGGACTCGTCCTCACCACCACCCACGACCGCGCCCTGCTGGCCGACCGGGACGCCGTCGAACTCCTCAGCCAGAGCGCCCACCTGCTGCGCACCTTCCCCGACCTGCCGAGCGGGCTCAGCACCTCGGAGGTGCTGCGCTCCACCCTCGCCGGACACCCGGCGCCCCGGCCCGGCGGGCCCGCCGACCACCCGCCGGGCCCGGACGGCCCGACGGACGGCCCGGCCGTCCGGCTGGAGGTGCTGCGCCGGGCCGCCCGCCCCGGCGCGGGCTGGGTGCTGCTGCTGCCCCCGCCCGACGCCCCGCACACCCGCTACCCCGGCACCGCGCGCGGCTGGCCAGGGCCGCAGGCCCTCGGCGTGCTCCGCCCGGCCGCCGGCCCGCCGTCACCGGCCGCCTACCGCCCGGTCCTGGCCCCGCTGCTGGAGTCCCCGGCCCCGGTCGCCCTGGTCGCCGCGCCCGGCAGCGGCGTCACCGCCTACGAGGTCGCCCGGCTCGGCCCGCAGGCCCGCCCCCCGCTGGTCGTCCTGCTCCCCGACGACGCCGCCCCGTCCGACCTGTTCGCCCTGGCCCCCCTCCTCGGCGGCACGCCCCCGCCGTGACGCGCCGCTGGCGGTCGTACCGTGACACCCTGCCCGCAGCCGTACCGTGAGGCATGGCCCGCTTCGTCCTGACCCGCCGTTCGCCCCTGTCCCCGGCCGTCTGCTGGGAGCAGCTGACCGCCTGGCCCCGGCACGGGGACCGGGTGCCGTTCACCCGGGTCACCGTGGTGCGGGGCGGTGGCGGGCGGGCGGGGGACGCCATCCTGGCCCGGACGGTCATCGGGCCTTTCCGGTTCGACGACCCGATGGAGATCGTCGGCCTGACCGCCCCCTCGGCCGGGCGCGACGGGCTGTGCCGGCTGGAGAAGCGGGGCCGGCTGGTACTCGGCTGGGCCGAACTGCGCGTGCGGGCCCCCGGCCCGGACACCGGGCAGGCCGGGGAGACCGGCGGATCCGAGGTGACCTGGACGGAGGAGCTCCGGGTCGCGCGCCTGCCCGCGCTGTTCGACCCGCTCGTGGCCCGCGCCGGGCGCCTGGTCTTCGGCCGGGTGCTGGACCGGTTGCTGGAGCCGGGGGCGGCGGCTGCGGCCTGACGTCGCGCCGGAGCCGTCACGGCCGGCGGACGTACCCGCGCGGGTCGCCGTCGACCGTGACGCGGTCGTGCTCCGCCGGCGTTCGGTGGCGGGCCCGGCCAGTGGCGCCGGGCCGGCCGGTGGCGTCGGGTCGGCCGGTGGCGTCGGGTCGGCCGCCTACGCCGACAGGATCCGCCGCAGGACTTCCCGCAACTCGGCGCCGTCGGCGGGCGGGTGGGGCGCCTGCCAGGCGATGTGGCCGTCGGGGCGGGTGAGGAGCGCGCCGGTGGCGGGGAGGCCGGAGAGACCGGGCCAGTCGGCGGCGGGCAGTGGCCGCAGCACGACGGGCAGGCCTGCCGCCGCGGCGGTGTCGGCCTGGTGTTGCCAGGCGGGATCGCCGGCGGCTGTGAGCAGGGCGAAGCCGGGGCCGACGAGGTCGAGCGTCGACGCCGCCCCGGGGAGTCCGGCCGGGCGCAGGTGCGGGAGGCGGCCACCGGGCCCGCCGTCGGGGTGCTCGCCGTCCGGGTCCAGCGGCGGGCGGGCGGGGGCGTCGGGGTCGGCGTGGACGGCGGTGGAGCGGTAGGCCGCGGTGAGCAGCAGTTCGTCGTCGATCCGGTAGCCGGTGCGGGCACGGGAGTTGGCGAGGGACAGGTCGATGACCTGGCGGGCGACGGGGCGGCGCTCGGCCTGGTAGGTGTCCAGCAGCGCTTCGCCGGCCGACCCGGCCACGACCGCGGCGAGCTTCCAGGCCAGGTTGTCGGCGTCGCCGATGCCGGTGTTCATGCCGTGCCCGCCGGTGGGGGGCGTCACATGGGCCGCGTCGCCCGCGAGCAGGACCCGTGACCGGCGGTAGGTGTCGGCGAGTCGGGCGTCCAGCCGCCAGGTCTGGGTGTCCCGGACGGTGACGTCGAGGTCGGGCAGTCCGGCGGCGTCGCGCACCAGCCGGGCCAGTTGCCGGTGGCCGCCGAGGAGGTCGGCGAGGTCGCCGCGCCCGGGGTCGTAGGGGTGCTGGTAGATCCAGTGCCGGTCGTTGTCCACGGCCAGGAAGCCGCCGCGGCCGGGCTCGGTGAGGAAGTAGGAGGCGCTGGCCCGGTCGGCGACGACCTCGCCGAGCGGCGCCTCGAAGCGGATGCTGAGGAAGTGGCCGAGGCCGGTCGGCCCTGCCATGGCGATTCCGGCGCCGGTGCGGACGGTGCTCGCGGCGCCGTCGCAGCCGATCAGCCAGTCGGCGCGCACGGTGTGCCGGTCGCCGGTGGCCCGGTCCTCCAGCACCGCGTGCACGCCCTCGCCGCCGCCTGCGGATGCGCCGGCGGCGGCGGGCTCGGTGAACTCGGTCACCTCGGTGAACTCGGTGAACTCGGTGAACTCGGTGAACTCGGTGAACTCGGTGAAGGAGAGCAGCCGGGTGGCGAACCGCACGCCGTCCGGGGCGAGTTCACGGGCTCGGCGCAGCAGCACGGCCTCCAGGGCGTCCTGCGAGCAGATGAGCCCCGGCGACGGGGTGCGCTCGGCGCCGCCGTCCGGGGCGGCGGCCACGCCGGTGCGTACGAAGTCCGGGTCGACGAGGTCGCGGCCGCGGTAGAAGAAGACGTGCGAGGCCGGGAGCCCGGCCTGCCGGACGTCGGCCTCCAAGCCGAGCCTGCGGAAGATCTCCATCGATCGCGCGGACACGCCACGGGCCTTGGGGTGGCGGGAGGTGCCCTGGTGCGCCTCGACGAGCAGGTGCGGCACGCCGTACCCGGAGAGCAGGAGCGACATGGTCAGGCCGACCGGGCCTGCGCCGACGATCAGGACGGACGTCGTTGCCGGGAATCGCATGCCACTCCTTCGTAACGCCTAATCTTGGATTTCGACGTTACCATGGGGTGCGCAAACGATCGGAAGGGGCGCACCCCATGACCCAGGACCACGACGGCGGCAACCCCCGCGGCCTCCACTTCGTCACCGAGCTCGCGAACACCGTCCGCGCCGACCCCGAGGCGGGCGCCGCCGACCTGCAAGCCCTCCTGGAACGCCACGGAGGCCCGCCCTTCCGCCTCACCGACGCCGACGCCCGCGAGCTGCGCGAGGCCACCGCCCCGCTGATCGGCATCCTCGCCCTCCACGACGAGGACGAGGCGGCCGAAGCGATCAACACCCTGCTCGACCACTACCCGGCCCGCCCCCGCCTCGTCCGCCTCCCCGGCCGCCCCTGGTCGATGCACACCCAGGCACCCCCGACCGCCGGACTCACCCACTGGCTGCTCTCCACCTCCGCCCTGGCCCTCGGCCTGTGGCTCAGCGAGCGCGGCACCTGCGCCTGGGGCGAGTGCGCCGCCCCCGACTGCGACCGCTTCTTCATCGACACCGGCCGCCGCACCCCGCAGCGCTTCTGCACCCCGCGCTGCGCCACCCGGGTGCGGGTCGCCGCCCACCGGGCCCAGCGCGCCACCGGCTGACGGCCCGCCCCTCCCCCACCGTTCAGCCGGCCGAGGCGGACCCCCAGACCGCGTAGCCGCCGAGCAGGTCGCAGGTGGCCCGGCGGCCGTGGTGGCGACGGCGGCGGCCGCGCGCCGGGGGTGAACGGGCATGAACGGGCTTTCCGTCGAGGCGTGGTGCAGCGCTCGACGACCCGACCGGCGGTTGGGAAACGAACCGCCCGGGGCGGTCGGCGGTGCGGCGCCGACACGCGCCCGGCGGTCCGTCAGGACCACCCCCACTGCGGCTTGCCGCTGTACTTGCCCCCCTTCTTGAAGCCGATGTCCCCGTACTCGTAGTCGTCGTTGGGGACGGCGAAGACGTACTCGTGCGGGTCGGCCGCCGCGCCCTCCAGCTTCTCCGAGGCGCTGTGGTAGCCGAGCGCGTAGAGGTTCTTGGACGGCTTCCAGGTGTTGTAGCAGGCGATGGCGTTGAGCTTGGTCTGCATGTGGGCCGCGGGGATGTTCAGCACGTAGGCGGCGCCGTTGCCGCGGGAGGCGAGCGGGTAGTCGTAGGCGTAGACGAAGTTGAAGCGCACATCGGTGAGCTTGCCCGCCCTCGCCAGCTGCACGGCCGCGTCGGAGATCGCCTTGTGGGTCGCGCTGACCTCCAGCCAGCCCGCGGTGAACTTGTGCGAGGCACCCGGGTACTGATCCGCGATGGACGCGATCTTCGACTTGACCGTCTTGGTGAACTTCTCGAAGGCGTCGTCCCCGTTCCACGCGGAGTCGGAGATCTTCAGGTTGATCACCTTGTCGACGCCGAGGACGGCGGCCGAGGCCATGAACTCCGCGGTCCGGGAGGGCACGATCATGCCGACACCGTCGGTCGGCCAGTCCAGCCCATGGGGGCCGTGAGCCGCGCAATGGTTCTTCTTGCGCAGCTCGCACTCCATCTTCTCGCCCTCCTCGTCCTTCTCGTTCATGATCCTCGCCAGCCCGTCGTTCTCGCCCAGCGTCACCAGCACCAGGTACACGGGCCGTCCGGCAGCCTTGTGCTCCAGGATCGACCCGGCCAGGCCCAGCACCTCGTCGTCCTGGTGCGGCGAGTAGAAGATCGCCGGGGCGGACGCGGCCGAGGCCTTGCCTCCCGTCAGGCCGGTGCCCAGGAGCGTTGCCCCGGCCAGCGCACCCGCCGTCAGCACCCGCCGCCGGGACAGGCCCGCGCGGCCGATGTCGGCCATCGCCGCCTCCTGCCGGCCCCACCGGGCCGTCCCGTGCTCCGCACCGCCCAGCCCGGCGGGACCGGCACCGGTGGAAGCCGAGATGTCGAGGCGGTGGCGGAAATGACGATCGGCCATGGGCAGGCTCCTTGGACACGGCGCCACGAAGGCGGCACGGGGGCAGTACGGGAATGAGAGTCGAAGGTGACGGCGGCCCGCCCCACGGGCGAGCCGCCCGGCGGACGAACCACCAGGTCACGCCCCCGACACTACGAAGCGCTCTCGCCACCGGGCGTCACCCACCGGAACGAGGACCAGGCTCCCGTTCCCGCCCCGGCCCGGCACCCTGCTCCCCGGTCCCGGCCCGCCCATCGGCGGGAGCGGCTGCCGGTGCGTCGTACCGGTTCCGCGGCCGGTGGATCCGTTCTGCCGGACGCCCCGCCCTGCCCCGCCCGTTCGTGCGGGAGCACGGGACGTCGGACCGGCGACTCTGCTGGCGAAGTAGCTGATTGGGGTCAGGCCGCGAGGAGCCCAGGTCCGCGCGGAATGCTCGACTTCCAGGCCTTGATCCTTCGAACTGAGCCTGGTTCGCGCGACCCGATCGTGCCGGCTCGGGACCAGTCCTGCCTCTATCCCGCCAAGCAGCTACGGGCGTTCATCGGCGCGAACGCTGGACGGGCCGCCCTGCTCCCAAAAATCGTACAGCGCCTTTTCCATGTCGGCCTTTAGCTCGTACAGCTTCCCCGACAGAAACTGCTCATGCTCCGACAGGAAATCGCCTGATGCGGCTCGCTTCTGCAAGTCGCCGATCGTCTTCGCCAGGATTTCAACACTTATATTGGCTGCTTCGTTGTAACCGTCCGCAAACTCGTCATCAAGGCGCCTATTTCCCGACTTCCTCGCATGGTCGATGAAGTACGACCCCGCCACCGGCCGCCAGCTCGGCAACACGCCGCAGGGACTGAGCCACCTGGCGCTAGTCAACGCCGCCGTCGCCCTCGGCGTGCCGTCCGTTCCCGTCCTTCCGCGTTCCCGGACCGGCGCCGTTGCCTCGCTCTGACGACGACCTCATGCCAACCGTCTCCAACCACATCGACGGCACCCCGGTCCGCCACGCCGTCCAGGCCGGCCAGGTCGGTGCGCCGCTCTGGACGGCTCCGGACGCCAAGGACATCCCGATCTGAACCGCCTCCGGCCAGTGAGCAACGTAGGACGCCGCTCCACACACTCAACAGCGCCCACCACACCGTCCCAGACGGTTCAGCCGTAGCTCAGGGGATGTGAATCCGCCATGTTCATCGCCGCCTCGCTGCCGGGCCAGAGGTCAGGCCGCTATCTCGGCCCGCAGCAGTGCCAAGGCGTCGCCCGCGCGCTCCCGGACCTCGGGCAGGCTGCGGCCGGCCCGCAGGACGCGCTGGAGCTGGTGCGGCAGGTGGTGGATGGTCGCCCCGTCGACCGCCGCGCCGAGCTGCTGCGCCGCTCCGGTGGAATCCCCCTTCCTCAGCAGCACCTCGCCCGCGGTGATCGCCGCGATGATCCGCCACTGGGAGGTCGCCGCGAGTCCGACGACGGGCGCGCGGTCGAGCTGCCGGACAGCCTCTGCGACGCGGCCCGTGCTCATGAGACCGCGGAGGCGGACCTCGTGGAGGGTGAACTCGGAGAACAGGGCGGTGGGCGCCGCCTCGTCCAGGAGACGGTGACCCTCCTCGATCGCGGTGTCGAAGACGACGGCGTTGCCTGCGGCCCCGGCGGCGCGGGCGAGCAGGACGACCGCCTCGGCGCGTTCGGTGGCGGTGCGGGCGGTGTCACGGGCCTGCCCGAGCCGGTCCAGCGCCCGCAGGTGCAACCCCGCTTTGCGCAACTCGTTGCCGTGGTGACGCAGAGCGTTGGCGTGCAGGCCGGGGTCGCCCAGGCGCCGGGCGACGTTCAGGCCCTTGCCGGTCCAGCGGGCGGCGGTGGCCAGGCGCTCCTCCGGCAGGACATGGCCGAGGGCGACGCCGAGGCCGACTCGGGCCCGGGCGAGCAGGCACAAGGTGTCGAGGTCGGTGTGACCGTCGGCGGTGCGGGCCTCCAGGCGGGCGACCAACGGCCACAGTTCCGCGACAGCGGTGGTGGCCTGGCCGGCCTGGCGGGCGATCTCGGCCAGGCGCAGCACGGATTCGGCGAGCTGGATCACAAGTTGGTGGTCTCCGTCCGCGTCGTCGGTGATACCGAGGCAGTGCGGCGGGAGGCCGAGGCGTTCGGCGATGTGACGCAGGGCGCCCAGGTCGGTGATGGTACGCGAGCCGGTCTCGATACGGGAGACGTAGCTGGTGGAGTAGCCGAGGACGTCGGCGAGCTCTTGTTGCGGCAGCCCGTGGAGTTCGCGGTAGAGCTGGAGGATCTCGGGCAGGGCTCGGCGGCACAGGATGTCCTGGGCTCTGGGGGTGGTCCAGTGCCAGCGGATGCCGCCGTGGGGGTCGATCCGGGTCACCGGTCAGGCCTGGTGGTGCAGTTCGTACCAGCGGGCGATGGAGTCCTTGTAGCCCTGCGGCATGGCCAGTCCGGGTACCTCGTCGCGGTGGAAGAGGCCGGCTTCCTTGTGTTCGTGGCTCACGACCGGGGCCTGGTGCGCGTCGGTGGCGGTGCAGCCGTAGGTGACGATGAAGACCTGGCGGCCGGGGATCGGCTCGTACATCCACACGTCCAGCAGGGGACCGGCGGTGGCCGTCCAGCCGCTCTCCTCGTGGATCTCGGTGACGACCCGCTCCTCGGGGGTCTCGTCGCCCTCCAGCTTTCCCCCGGGCAGCTCCCACTCCTGGCGTTCGTTCTTCAGCAGCAGCACCCGCCGCTGCGGGTCGAGCACGACACCCTTGATGGAGATCGGGAAGGCCTTTGGCACGTAGGGCTGTTCAGTCTCGTTCATCGCTTCTTCCGAGGCACGCAGACGGGCACGGGCCTGTCGAAGGTAGCAGTCGCGGGCCTCCACGATGCCCCACGGTGCGGTGATCGCGCTTTGACAATCTGTCACTTTCCATCGGGCGGGTGGGGCGTGGAGAGTGTGTCGCCTCCCACCCACTCGGTCCCACGAGGGAGCTTCACCATGCCGTCGTTCAACACCAGTGGCACCAGCGGAGACGACTTCGTCACGGGCGGACTTGACGGAGCGGCGCGCGAGCAGGCCGGTGAGGTGTTGCGTGAGGACGGCCTGCTGAGGCTCGCCAGGTTGGGCGGTCGGGACGATGTGCTCGTCGCGACCGGCCGGTTGATGTCCTCGCTGTGGCAACACCGGGATGCCGACCCGGACGGGTTGACCGTCATCCGCGACACCGGCCGCCACAGCGGGCGGCCGGGCTTCGCGGGCCTGGGGCGCGGCGCGCTGGCTCTGCACACCGAGTGCGCGCAACACCCGGATCCGCCCCGTCTGCTTCTGCTGGCGTGTGCGCGGGCCGGCGACGCGGGAGGTGAGAGCCTGCTGGTGGACGGCCGGGCCGTCCTCGCCGAGCTGGCCGCGCACCACCCCGCCGCCATCGAGGCATTCTCCGCGGAGCGAGCCGCGTACTTCGGCGGGTCGAGTGGCCACTTCGCCTCGGTGTTCCAGCAACTGCCCGCCGGGTGGTGGCGGTTGCGACTGCGTCAGGACGGCCTGGCCCGGTTCTCCCCCGACGCCCAGGCCCACCTGCCCGCCCTGCGCCAGGCCATCGAACGGAACACTCACCGACTCCGGCTGGCCCCCGGGCAGGGCGTCGTGCTGGACAACCACCGTCTGCTGCACGGCCGCACCGCGTTCTCGGGCGGGCGGCTGATACTGCGCGCGCTGGGCGAGCCGCACCCCACGCTCGGTCTCGGCCCCGGCTTCCGCCAACCGTGGTCCCCCACCAACCTCTCCACCCCGCACGGGGGCGCCCACGCCGCAGAGTCCGTCGAACCGCCCGCCCCCGCCGGGCAGTCGGCCGTCGAATCGCGGCGCTGCCGACCCACCGACTCCTGGTGATGCGGGGCGCACCCGCGCCGCGGCTCCAGGAACCCGTAAGGGAAACCCTCAAGGAGGAGCCACGATGGCTCAGATGATCCCGGCCGAGACCAAGGCCACCACGGCCGTCGTCGTCGGCGACGAGTTCGACCTCGACGTGCGCACCGTCGAGACCACCGACGCGGCCAGTCTGCAGGTCCTCACCGACGACGGCTGCGGCTCCACCTGCGGCGCCTGCACCACCGGCGTGCACTGACCTCCCCGGGCGGTTCCCCGGGACCTGTTCCCGGGGAACCACCCGCCCCCGCCCCATCTCCGAATCCCGAGGTCCGCAGCGATGCGCCCACCCAACCCCAAGGCCGCCTACCGCGCCGCCGACGTGGCGCTCGTACGCGCCGTCGCCCGCCCCGACCTGCGAGTGCCGGCCTGGCCCGACCTCTCGGCCGCCGGACCTGCCGAGGCCCTCCAGCAGGCACAGTGGCTGCGGGCCCTGTGGGCCGACGACCACCTCGCCCGCGCCCTTGAACTGGCCAGCCCGGCCCTCTCCGATCGCGTTGCCCAGTTGCTCGGCCACTCGCAACCCGCCCCGCGCGAAGTGCGGCGTGCCGCGCTCTCCACCGCCCGCTACCTCCTGCGCGCGGCCGGCCGCGCCACCCCGTTCGGACGCTTCGCGGGTGTGCAGGCGGCATCGTTCGGACCGTCCTGCACGGTGCGCTGGGGCGACCGGCACCGCACTGCCACCAGTGCCTCGGAGTCCCTGCTCGCACAGGCTGTCGGACTGTTGGAGTGCCGCCCCGCCATGCTGGCACTCCTGGACGTGACGGCAAACAACACCGTCCAGGTGCGGGGCGATCGCCTCGTCGTCCCCCATCGATCGGTCCCCCGGGCCGGCGGCAGCACGGCCACGGCCGAGACGACCCTACGACGCACCCGTCCCGTAGCCTTCGCCCTCTCCGCTGCCCGTCTTCCGCTCCCCTTCCGGGACTTGGCCGAAGCCGTCCACACCGAGTTCCCCGCCGCATCGGCCGAACAGGTCACCGGCATCCTGTCCGAGCTCATCGCCCAGCGAGTGCTCATCACGAACCTGCACGCTCCGGCGACCGACCCCGACCCGCTCGGGCACCTCCTCACGGTCTTGTCGAAGATCAGCGCCGACCACGTCCCCGAGGCAGCCGAGATCCTGACGGACCTCCGGACCGCCGGCAGTCGTCCGCCGGTGGCCGCCGTCGACCTTCGACTGGACGCCGACCTGGTCCTCCCCCGTTCGGTGGCTGACGAGGCCGCCCGAGCCGCCCACCTGCTGGCCCGGCTCAGTGCCGCGCCCAACGGCACGGCAGCATGGCGGGCCTACCACCAGCGTTTCTACGAGCGCTACGGCCGCGGCACCCTGGTCCCGCTGCTCGACATGGTGGCCGACAGCGGAATCGGCTGGCCCGACGGCTACCCCGGTGCCCGGCCCGTCGAGAAGCCGCGCTTCGACGAGCGCGACGAGTTGCTCGCCGCGCTCGCCCAGCGAGCAGCTCTCGATGGCGCGCGTGAGGTCGTCCTTGACGAAGCGCTGTTGGCCTCCCTCCAGCTGGGCCCGGACGAACCCCGTTTTCCTCCGCACCTGGAGGTCATCACGCGCGTCCACGCCCGCAGTCGGGCGACGCTCGGCCGGGGCGAGTTCCGGTTGGAGGTGGTCTCGGTGTCCCGGGCCGCCGGCGTCTCGGTCGGCCGTTTCCTCCATCTCCTCGAACCCGGGAACCGGACTGCCTTCACCACCCTGCTGGCGGACCTCCCGACGATGGACGAGCACACCGTCACCACCCAGCTTTCCTTCCCCCCGCTGGACGCGTCCAGCCGGCACGTCGCCCGCAGCGTCGCCACCGGCCAGCTGGTGATCAGCCTCGCCGAACACCGCCCCGTCTCCGAAGGCGTCCTCGGCCCGCAGGACCTGGCGGTGGGCTGCGACGGGCGGCGCATGTACCTGGCGGCACCGGCGCTCGGTGTACGGATCGAGGCCGCCGCCACCCATGCCCTCAACCTCCGCCACCACACCCCGCCGCTCGCCCGGCTGATCACCGAGCTGTCCCGCGCCCAGAGCGCACAGGTCACCCGATTCGACTGGGGTTCGCTCCACGCACTGCCCTTCCGGCCTCGGCTGCGGCACCGACGGGTCATCCTCTCCCCCGCCAGCTGGCGCCTCACCGCCGCCGAACTTCCCTCCGACGACGCCTCGCAGCGACGGTGGGATGAGACCCTCACGTCGTGGGCGGAGCGGCGCCGAGCCCCGCGGCACTTGATGCTGGCCGCCGACAGCCAGGGCCTGCCGCTCGACCTCGACCACCCCGGCCACCTCGCCCTGCTCCGCGACCACCTCCGCTCCGCCCCGCACGCTGTCCTGGTCGAGGAGCCCGGGCCTGCCGGCCTCGGCTGGGCAGGCGGTCGAGCCCACGAGATCGTCGTTCCCGTCACCGTCACCCGGGCGCCGGCGTGGCCGCGCCTGCCCAAGCCCACCCCGAGCCGAATCCTGCGACGGGGCCACGGCGAAGCGCCGGGCACCTCCCGCGTACTGCTCGCCTCCCTCTACGGCGACCTGGAACGCCAGGACATCGTCCTCGCCCGCCACCTTCCCGACCTCCTGGAGCGGCTCGGCAACCCGAGGTGGTGGTTCGTCCGCTTCCGCGACCCGCGCCACCACCTGCGGTTGCGCATCGCCCTGCCCGAGCCAGCCGCTTTCGGGCCCGCCGTCACCGTGATCAGCACCTGGACCTCCGACCTCAACCAAGCCGGACTGCTCGCGGAGGTCGTGTACCCCACCTCATACCCGGAGACCGGCCGGTGGGGCGAAGGACCCGCTTGGGCGGCAGCAGAGAAAGTCTTCCGCGCGGACTCCGCCACCATTCTCGCTCAGCTCTCCCAACCCACGCTGCCCGACCGGCAGGCGCTGCTGGCAGCCCACGCCGTCGCCATCACGGCAGGGTTCGCCGGCTCGGCCACTGCCGGGCTGCGCTGGCTCGTTGACAACGTCCCCGCCCAGGCCCCGGCTGCCGTGCCGCGGCCCGTGTTCCGCGAGGCCGTACGCCTGGCCGATCCGGCTCACGACTGGGCAGCCCTTCGTGCCGAGCCCACCGGTGCCGCAATCCTGGACGCCTGGCCCGTACGCCATCAGGCACTCGACGCCTACCGCCGCTTCTTCCTCAGCCCGCACACCGAAGGCGTGCAGGCGGACGACGTCCTCGGGTCCCTCCTCCACTGCTCCTTCGTCCGGGCGCACCGCATCGACTTCGACGACGAAACCCAGGTCCTCTACCTGGCGCGCGCCGCCGCCCTCGCCCGCCTCTCCCGGGACGGTGACCGATGACCACCCCACACCCCGCTCTCCGTCTGTCCGACCGGATCGCCGAGCTGCTCACCAACCCCGAGGCCGTGCCGCCCGCCTGGTCGTCCCGTCCGCAGTGGCGCCAGTCCCTCGCGCATGGCGCCCCCGGCATCGCTCTGCTCCACATCGAACGCGCCGCCACCGGCCGAGGCCCGTGGGAACCGGTCCGCGCCTGGCTGTCCGTCGCCGCCGCGACCCCGGTGACGAGCGGCGCCGAGAGCTACCTGTACTACGGTGCGCCGGCGCTCGCGCACGCCCTCGACTGCACCGCGCAGGCCCGGCCAGGCTCCTACCAGCGTGCCCTCGTCCACCTCGACCAGGTCGTGGCGGACGACGCGATGCGGCGCTGCGACGCTGCCCTCGCCCGGTTCGACCACGGCGACCTGCCGCTGCTCGCGGAGTTCGATGCCATCCGGGGCCTGGCCGGCATCGGCTCCGTACTTCTGGGTCGGTCGCCCGGCGGCGAGGCCATCCGTCGGGTCCTGGACTGCTTGGTCCGCCTCACCGACGACGTCAAGCACGACAGCCGAACGCTGCCGGGCTGGTGGACGCTGGTCGGGCCCTCCGGCAGGCCGGATGAGCGGTTCCCGGGCGGGCACGCCAACACCGGCGTGGCACACGGCATCGCAGGCCCCCTGGCACTGCTCGCCCTGGCCCTGCGCCTCGGCATCGAGGTTGGCGGCCAGCGCGAAGCGATCCGCACCACCCTGGCCTGGCTGGAGCGCTGGCGCGAAAACCACGCCTGGCCGTACTGGATCACCCCCGCCCACCTGGACGACGCCGGGCACAGGCGGCCGCTGCCGCCCCAGCGGCCGAGCTGGTGCTACGGCACCGCCGGAATCGCGCGCGCCCAGCAGCTCGCCGCCCTCGCCCTCGGCGACCACCACCTGCGCAACGACGCCGAACAAGCCCTCACCACTGCGCTGGCGGACCCGAAGGCTCTCGCCGCGATCACCGACCTGTCGGTCTGCCACGGCTACGCCGGTCTCGCCCACATCGCCCACCGCGCCGCCACCGACGCCCTCCCCCGCAACGCGGACCGCCTGCACTCCGCCACCTCCCTGCTCCTCGACACCGCCCACCCGCCCCGCACCGACCCCGACGTGCAAGCCCGCTTCCTCCTCACCACAGCGGGGCCCGCCTTCCTGGAGGGCGCGGCCGGCACCGCCCTCGCCCTACTCGCCCCCGCCGCCGGCACCACCCCCACAACCAGCTGGGACGCCTGCCTCCTGACCTCCTGACCAAGGACTCCTTCGATGACCACCGGCTGGATCCAGCACGACCTCGCCTTCACCAACCCCGCCACCGTCGAACAGATCACCGCCCACCACCTGACCCCCGTCCTCGCCCACGCCCAGAACTCCGGCGCGCTGGAGGACTGGTGGTACATGCGCAAGAAGGGGCTACGGCTGCGCTACCGCGCCGCCGCCTCCGCCCCCGTCGTCACCGCGCTCCTCGACACCCTCGTCGACGTCGGACTCGTCAAGGGCTGGGCCACCGCGGTCTACGAGCCGGAGACCGAGGCGTTCGGCGGCCCCGAGGCCATGGAGATCACCCACCGGCTCTTCCACACCGACAGCCGGCACCTGATGGCCCGTGCCGCCAAGCCCGACCCGCCTGCACTCCGCAGCACCGAGGCCTTCGTCGTCCTCGTCTCCGCCATGCTCCGCTCCGCCGGCCTCGACTGGTACGAACAGGGCGACGTCTGGGCCAAGTTCGCTGCCGAACGCCCCGCGCCGCCCGCCCTCGCACCCGAACGCGCCGCCGCCCTGACCGCCGCGATGCGCCGCCTCATGACCGTGGACACCCGCCGACTCTCCCGCCCCGGTGAACCGCTCGCCGGGCACGCCGGCTGGGTAGACGCCTTCGAGCAGACCGGACAGGACCTCGTCCGTCTCGCACGGGACGGCCTTCTCACCCGCGGACTGCGCGCCGTCCTCGCCCACCTGATGATCTTCCACGCCAACCGAGCTGGATTACCGGTCGAGCACCAATCCGCAGCCGCCGCACGCGCGTTGGACGCCGTCTTCCATTCCGGCGAGGGCCTCAAGCCCTCGCAGCCCACCATCCGCACAACCACTAGGGTCGCCCACGTGACTACTCTCAGCAACAACGCTTCCATCCTCGTCGACCAGCTGCGCGACAGCCTCACCGACCGACTGATCGACCAGGACGCCATCCGCTCCGACGCGGTCGAGGCCGCCTTCCGCACCGTCGCCCGCGAGCACTTCCTGCCCGGCTTCCCCCTGGAGGCCGCCTACGCGGACAACCCCACCTACACCAAGACTGATGGGTCCGGCACCCAGACCAGCGCCGCCTCCCAACCCGCCATCGTCGCCCTGATGCTGGAGCAGCTCGGCGCCCAGCCCGGCCAGCGCGTCTTCGAGGCCGGGGCCGGGACCGGAGTCAACGCCGCCTACCTGGCCAGCATCGTCGGCCCCGACGGGCACGTGGTCACCGTCGATGTGAACGACGACCTCGTCGACGGCGCCCGCAAGCACCTCACGGACGCCGGGCTCACCAACGTCGACGTGGTCCTCGGCGACGGCGCGCTCGGCCACCCCGACGCCGCCCCGTTCGACCGTGTGATCGCCACGGTGAGCACCAGCGAGATGCCCGCCGCCTGGCTCCGGCAGGTCAAGCCCACCGGGCGGATCGTCCTGCCCCTGCGCCTGCGCGGCACCGCCTCACGCACCATCGCCTTCGAGCGCGGCGAGAACGGCTGGGTGTCGGTCGACGACCAGCTCGCCGTCTTCATGCCGCTGCGCGGCAGCATGGACGACGCCCGCCGCACCGTCACCCTCACCCACGAAGGCGACGTCACCCTCCAGGTCCACAAGGACCAGCACGACGCCGTCGACGCCGACCTGCTGCTCGGTGTCCTCGACACCGAACGCCACTGCGTCTGGACCGGCGTCACCATCCCGGCCGGCACCACCTACGAGTACCAGGACCTGTGGCTGGCCCTCACCCTGCCCAACTCCCTGATGCGCATGGGCGTGACCGGCACTGCCCGTGAACGCAGCATCACCCCCATGTTCGGCTGGGGTGCCATGGCCACCGTGGACGCCGGCTCTCTCGCCTACCTCACCCTGCGCCCCGGCGAGCTCGACACCGACGGCCGCAAGACCTACGAGACCGGCGTCATCGGCCACGGCCCAGCCGGCGCCGCCCTCGCCGACCTCGTCGCCGAGCAGATCCGCACCTGGAACACCGGCTTCCGCGACCGGACCCTGCGCATCGAACTCCCCAACGCCCCCACCACCGCGGACCCGACCGCCGGCCGCTTCGTTCTGGACCGCCCCCACCACCCCATCACCGTCACCTGGGAGTAGCCCGCGTGCACCCGACCGGACCGATCGCCCAGCGCTTCCCACTGGTCGCCCGCCACCGGCCCGCGTGCCTGCCCCTGAACGACCGTGTCGGCCGGCTCTCCGAGCTGGCCGACACGACCTCCCGGCAGAACGACCCGGGCCTCGCCTCCACCGTCTTCAACCAAGCCGCCCTCCTCGCCTCCGACCTCGCCCTGCCCACCTACGCCCGCGAGCTCTGCCACCGCCACGCCGCCCTCTACCTCACCCGCGGCCCACTCTCCGCGACGAGCGCCATCCGCGGCCTGGAGCCGATCGTCAACCTCGCCCGCCTCCACATCCGCGCCGGCCACCACCAACGCGGCCACCAACTCCTCCTCGACCTCTACCGCGCCGTCACCACCGCCACCGAGACGACGCTCGACGGCATCACCATCCCCGCCCACCTCACCGAACCCTCCGAACAGCGCACCGAACTCATCGCGTGGCTGTGGCGAGTCGTCATCGCCGACGGCACCCGCGCCCTCACCTCCGCTGGCCGCTGGACTGACGCCCTGCGCCACATCGAGGCGCACCACGGCATCGGCCAACGCATCCTCGACGGCCGCCAAACCGCCGTCCTCGCCGCAGCGACTACCGGCGACCTGCCCGCCGCCCTCGCTCTACTGGCTGCCACCGAGCCCGGCGCCCCTTGGGAAGACGCCGTCACCGCGGTGCTCACCGCTCTGTGCCGCCCAGGCGACCTGAAGGCGGCCGGCACTGCGGCCGATCACTACCTCTCCCTGCAACCGACCGAGGGCCTGGCCGTGTTCACCACCCGCCTCGCCCTCACCATCCTGAACATCTGCGGCCTGGCCTCGGTCACCGGCCGAGACCTCCTTGGCCACCTGGCCAACCGAACGAGTGAGGCCGGCGACGGCTACGCTCTGCGCGACCTCCTCACCCACCAGGGTGTGCACGATCGCCTCGAACCCGGCCGGACGGCCGCACTCGAACAGGCTCTCGCTGCCTGTGCGCTCGGCTCCGGCGCCATGCCGACCGACCTCCGTGACCGACTGGAAAACGCACTGGCCAGCGCTGCCGCCGTGCTCGAAAAGTCCTCGTTCGACCTGGGTTCGCTCGGAGGTGACCCGTTTGAGTCCCACACTCGAACAGCGCCATCATCGGACGCCGGCGACCCACTCACCGACCCTAACTCGACTTTCCAGGCCAACACTTGGGAAGGCCGCGTGCTCAAGCGCACAGAGCCTGCCGACGTCCCTTCCCATCAGACCATGTCGGCCCCGGCGAACGAGGAGCCCGTCGGCGATCGACCTCAATGTGCTGATCGACCTGGCCGCCTGTGAAGGAATCAAACGGATCGCCGTCGCAGCCACGACACCTCGGGCCGCACTCTGCCGATCCGCCAAGTTCCGCACAATGTCCTGCCGATCCTATGAAAGTTCATCGTTCGGGGCATCGCGGCGGTGGGCGTAGACGGTGGCGGCGCTGATCTGGAACCAGTGGGCGGCCGACCTCCGGGCGGCCGCGATGGCCTCGCCGACGACCCGGGTGGAGCGCATCCGAGAGTCCAGCATCTCCTGCCGATTTTCCTCGGCGGAGCGGTAGTCGACGCTGCGCCCGGCAAGGTTGAGCGTCCCGAGCCCCCCGACCCACCGGGAGTGACGATCTTCACGGGCTCCCCCTCGCGCCTCGGCTACTCGGAATCGGTCTAGCCCAAAACTCTGAACGCGTCCACTTCCTTCGAGGACGCCCCGTCGATCACCATCACGCCAGGTTGACGGCCAGAAACGGTCATGGTCACTCAACAGGCGAACTGACCGAACAGCTTTGGTCTTTACACGGAGCGTTGTCAGTGGTCCCCGCTAGCGTCAGGCCCATCGACAGGAACCGACCGCGAAGGACGACCGAGAGATGACGGCCGAACAGCCCATCCGGCGGGGCGAGCGTCGCCCCCAGCCCACCCACGTCTGGATCTCGACCCTCACCGTCAACGGCGGGAGATGCGTCTACTGCGCCACCGGCCGGGCGACGACCCTGGACCACGAGGAACCTGTCGCCGCCCATGGCGCGGATGTCTGGTGGAACCTCCTGCCCGCGTGCAAGCCCTGCAACGACTGGAAGGGGGGACGTAGCACCAAGCTGTGGCTTCGGGACCAGAAACTCCATCGCGACTGGCCCAACGATGGCTTCGACACCCGCATGATGCCCTCACGAATGATCCTCGGCTTCGAGACCAGGATCGAGAAGACCGGGCGCGACCTCCGGAACACCGACCGACGCGACTGGTTCCGGCACCACTACGGCGCGCTGCGACACCGGAACAAGACCGAGATGAAGCAGCATCTCGCTTCCTGCGAGGACAAGTTGTCCCAGTACGACTTCGCCCCCTGGACCACGCCGAACATCGGCACGGGCGGCCCCGACCGGTGTCGGCGGGCGGCGTGCTGCGGCGCGAGCTGACACCCCCGCCCAGTGCGCCGGCGAGGCCGCGCACCGGGCGGTCACGGGGCTACTCCGCCGGGGAGGTCTCCCAGGCGGAGTAGCCACCGATGAGGTCGTAGGTCTGCGGGTGACCGTGGCGGCGGAGCAGGCTGGCGGCGATGGAGGAGCGGTGGCCGCTTGCGCAGTGGACGACGAGGGGGCGGTCGGTGGGGATCTCGTCCAGACGGGCGAGGAGTTCGGCGAGGGCGATGTGCAGGGAGCCTTCGACGGAGCCCGCTTCGCGTTCGCCGCAGGTGCGCACGTCCAGGACGGTGGGGGGCCGGTCGCCGGTGAGGGCGGTGCGGAGTTGGTCGGCGGTGAGGCGGTTGGCGGGGGTGAGGTCGTCGGCGAGGGCGGGCAGGGCGTTGCCGGGGTTGCGCAGGTAGCCGGCGATGTGGTCGAAGCCGATGCGGGCGAGGCGGGTGATGACCTCGTCCTCCCGGTCCTGGGGGGCGATGATCGCGATGGTGCTGTCGGGGGTGAGGACGGTACCGGCCTGTTCGGCGAAGCGGCCGTCGAGGGGGACGTTGACGGCGCCGCGCAGGTGTCCCGCGCCGAAGTCCTCGGGGCTGCGGGCGTCGAGGACGACGGCGCCTGCGGTACGGGCCTCCCTGAAGCCTTCGGGGCACAGCGGACGGGCGGCGTTCTCGCGGTCGAAGAGCTCGCGCTCACGGCGGTTGAGGTCGGCGTCGTGGCCGAAGTAGGCGGGGGCGGCGGCCTGGCCGGCGGTGACGATGCGGACGAAGGTGTCCTGGTCCATGGGCCGGCAGGCGTAGTTGGTCAGGCGCTGCGCGCCGATGGTGGACCGCTTCTCGGTGGAGAGGTTCTTGCCGCAGGCCGAGCCGGCGCCGTGGGCGGGGAAGACCAGGGTCTCGTCGGGCAGGCCCATCAGCTTGCGGTGGACGCTGTCGTAGAGCATGGCGCCGAGTTCGTCGGCGGTGACGCCGGCGGAGGCGAGCAGGTCGGGACGGCCGACGTCACCGATGAACAGGGCGTCGCCGGTGAGCACGCCGTACGGGACGGTGTCGTCGGGCTGCTCGTAGACCAGGATGCTGATCGACTCGGGGGTGTGCCCGGGGGTCTCCATGATCTCCAGGGTGACGTCGCCCAGCTCGATCCGCTCGCCGTCCGCGAGGTGGCGGATCGGGTACTCGGTCTCCGCCCGCCGCCCGTACCCGATCCAGGCGCCGGTGCGGTCGGCCAACTCCAGGTGGCCGGCCAGGAAGTCGGCGTGGAAGTGGGTGTTGATGACGCCGACGACGGTCAGGCCGCGCGCCGTGGCGTCGGCGACGTACTCGTCGACGTCGCGGCGGGGGTCGACCACGACGGCGCGGCCGGTGCGCTCGTCGGCGATCAGGTACGAGGCCTGGGAGAGGCAGTCGAGGTAGAACTGGGCGAAGTACACGGGGAACCTCCTGGGCGGCGTCGGGCGCCTCGGCGCGATCTAGATACCCCCACCGGTATACGTGTCAGCATACGGCCCCACGGTCGGTACGGGGTGGGGTATCGCCGAACGAGGTCAATAATACCCCCCGGGGTACTATGGTGGACAGTGCGCGGGACCGGTCGTCGCCGTCGGAGACGGGCGACACCGAGGAGGCACCCACGCCTTCACCCCCTCGGCGGCCCGGCCCACACCACACCATCGGAGAACCGCATGCCCCCACTGCCGCCCAACCCCGGGCAGACCACCCCCGCCCAGGCCCACCAGCTCGCCCGCGCCGGCGCAGCCGTCCTGCTCGACGTCCGGGAGCGCGGCGAGTTCACGGCCGGCCACGCCCCCGGCGCCCTCCACCTGCCGCTGATCGCGCTGGCCGCCCGCGAACCGCTGCCGCCCGAGGCGGGCGGACGGCTCGTCCTGGCGATCTGCCACTCGGGCAACCGTTCCGCACGGGCGGCGCAGCTGCTCGCCGAACGCGGCGTCGAGGTGCTGAACGTCGTCGGCGGCATGGCCGCCTGGGAGCGGGCCGGGCTACCGGTCACCGTGCCAGGCGGCAGTGGCAGCAGCAGCGGCGACACCGGCAGCGCCGGAGACTCCGGGGGCTCCAGGGCCGCCGGGGACGCGATATGACCGCGCTGATCCTGGCACTGGCCGCCGGGGCCGTGGTCGGCCTCGCCCTCGGCGGCCTCGGCGGGGGCGGCAGCATGCTCGCCGTCCCCGCGCTGGTCTACCTGCTCGGCTTCAGTCCGGCCCTGGCCACCACCGCCGCCCTGGTGATCGTCGCCGCGACCTCGCTGACCGGCCTGCTCGCGCACGCCCGGGCGGGCCGGGTCCGCTGGCGCACCGGCACGCTGTTCGCCGCCGCCGGGTTGCCCGCCGCCACGGCCGCCGGGGCGCTCTCGGCACACCTGCCCGGGGCGCTGCTGACCGGCGCGTTCGCGGTGCTGGCCGGGCTGGCCGCCTGGCGGATGCTGGTGCCGCCGAAGGCCGTCCCGCAGGAACGTTCCGCCGCCGGGTGGGGCCGCTCGACGGCGACCGGCGCCGGGCTCGGCGCGGTCACCGGGTTGCTGGGCGTCGGGGGCGGGTTCCTCGCCGTCCCCGCGCTGGTCTCGGTGCTCGCCTTCACCATGGCCGAGGCGGTGGGCACCAGCCTGCTGGTGATCACCGCCAACGCGCTGGCCGCGCTGCTGCCCCGCCTCGGCGCGACCGGCGCCATCGACTGGGCCGTGACCGCCCCCTTCACCGGGGCCGCGATCCTCGGCGCCTGGGACGGCAAGCGGCTCGCCGACCGGCTCAGCGGACGCACCCTGCAACGGGCCTTCGCGTTCGCCCTGCTCGGCGTGGCCGCGCTGATGCTGGTCACCGCCCTGCGCTGACGCCGGGCGGGCCCCGGCTGCCGGCACGCGAACCCGGAGGACGAGTGCGGACGAGTCCGGCAGGTGGCAGCCGGCCGTGCGCCGACCGTTGACGCGACTCGGATAGGCATGTGACATTGCACATGTCACGCGGCGCTGCTCCGAGGATTTGAACGTTCAAACTCCCCGCCGGCGCACGCCGCCCCACCCCCTGACGCACCGCCACCCGTCCGACAGGAGAGCCCCGATGCCCCCCACCCGCGCCCCGCGCCGCCGACCGGTCCGCGCCCTGCCCTCGGGCTTGGCGGTCCTGGCCGTCCTCGCCGTCCAAGCCGTCGGCGCGGGACCGGCCCGAGCCGACGGCCCGGCCCCGCTGGTCGACGGCGGCGGCTACGTCCTCGGGTCCGCCCTGGACGGCGGCTGCCTCGGCCCGCAGTACGCGCGACCGGCGGCCGGCACTCCCGTCGTCGGCACGGCCTGCCAGGGCCTGCTCAGCCAGCGCTGGCAGCTGCACCGCACTACCGACGGCTACCGGCTGGTCAACGCCGCGAGCGGACGCTGCCTGACCCTCGACGGCACCGGGCGGCACCCCGGCACGGCCGACTGCGGCACCGACCCGGCCGCCGAGACCTTCGCCATCTCCCCGGCACCGGGCGGGAGTCACACCCTGGCCGCACACGGCGCCTGCCTCACCACGGCAGGCGACCACGAGCAGAACAGCGTTACCGGGCGCGAGCAGGACGGCGCCGCCGACCGCGAGCAGGACCGCGCAGCCGACCGCCGGCGCTGCGACGCCCGGCCCGCCCACCGCTGGACCCTCACCCGCAGCGAACCGCTCACCCTCACCGACCCCGGCTTCGAACAGGGCACGGACGGCTGGACGTTCACCGAGCACACCGGCGTCGCCACCAACAACCCGCACGGCGGCACCCGCCTCGCCTACCTCGACGCCGGCTCCGGCCACCGGATCGCCCAGCAGGTCACCGCCGTCACCGCCGGCAGCTACGACCTGTCCGCCTGGATCGCCACCGGCGGCGCCGGCGGCACCTTGTCCGTCAGCGTCAATGGCACCGCGGTCCGTTCACTGACCCTGCCCGAGCAGCCCGTCTACGCGAAGTACACCCTGCCCCGGGTGCACGTCGCGGCCGGCGACCGGCTCACCCTCGGCATCGGCTCCTCCCCCACCGGCTGGATCAACGCGGACGACGTCTCCGTCGCCCCGTCCGCCCCCAGCGACCCGAGGATCAGCTCCTCGGACCCCGAGGTCGTCGCCCTGTTCGACTGGGCCAAGACCAAGGCCAACAGCTGGGTGCAGCAGGCCGGCACCACCGGCGTGCTCAACCAGGACGAGAACAACCCCGGCGGCACCGGCACCACCACCTACGACACCACCTACTGGGCCGGCTACCCGTTCCGCTCCGGCTTCTACAGCCGCGACTTCGCCCACCAGCTGGTCGGCGCCCACCTGCTCGGCCTGGACGCCGAGAACAAGACCATGCTGCGCGGCTTCGCCGCCTCCGCCACCGAGACCAACAAGCTCTACCCGGTCTGGGCGCTCAACTTCGACGCCAGGACGTACGGCGGCATCGACTACCGGAGCCCCGACCGCTTCGTGCGCGAGCTGCCCGCGCCGTTCGAGCTGGTCGAGAAGGCCGGCGAGGCCTACCGGTGGACGGGGGACCGCGACTACGCCGACGACCCCGCGCTGAGCGGCTACGTCCGCAACACCCTCGGCCCCTTCATCGCCCAGCACCCCGGCCCGGTCGACAACGGCGGCCTCCCCATCCCCCAGGCCACCAGCCGCAGCATCTTCGCCGGCACCGCGAGCTACGCCGAGAACGCCACCAGCACCTACGCCGAGGCCGGCGACGCGATCGGCGCCCAGTACCAGGCGTACCTCGCCGCCTCGACCCTGGCCGCCGCCAAGGGCGACACCGCCACCGCCACCGGCTACCGGCAGGCCGCCACCGCGCTGCGCGACTACGTCAACACCACCTGGAGCGTGGACCGGCAGCAGCCCGGCGAGGTCGTGCACGGCTACGACACCACCGGCAAGCCGGTGACCGGCTGGGGCTACGAGTCCAGCGTGCTGATGCCGGTCAAGCAGCTGCTCGACCCCGGCCCGCGCCGGGACGCCCTCCTCGCCGCCATCGACGCCGCCGACTCGGGCCCGCAGCGATCGACCAACCTGGAGGCCTACACCTACCTGCCCGACGCCTTCTTCGCCAACCAGGACGGCGACACCGCCTGGAAGTGGATGCGGCAGATCTACCAGGGCGTCGACCAGCTCCACGCCACCGGGCGGCTGCTCAACGGCGACTACCCCGAGGTCCCGTTCACGCTGCTCGGCCAGACCGTGCAGGGCCTGCTCGGCGTCGAGCCCGACGCTGCCGCGCACACCCTCGTGACCGCCTCCCGGCTGCCCACCTCGATGGGCTGGCTGGAGGTCGCCGACATCCCGGTCGGCGCGGGCTCGGTCACCGTCCGGCACGACGGCCATCGCAGCAGCACCGTCACCAACACCGGCCGCGCACCGCTCACCTGGGAGGCCCGCTTCGCCGGCCCGCACGGCGGGATCACCGTCGACGGCAAGGCCCGGCCCACCCGCACCAGGACCGTCGACGGCGTGAGCTACACCTACGCCACCGTCACCGTCGCCCCCGGGCGCACCGCGCGCGCCGCCGTCACGGACTGACCCCCAGGCCGTACACCCCGGCTCCACCCGGCACACCGTCACCTCCCCCACACCCTCAGGAGCACGCATGCGCCACATCCCCCACCGCCTCGCGGCACCCGTGCTCGCGCTGGCCCTCGCCGCCACCGGCCTCGGCACCCTCACGCTCGGCACGGCCGCCCCCGCCGCCGCCCTGGGCAACGGCAACGCCCTCACCCCGCCCATGGGGTGGAACTCCTGGAACTCCCTCGGCACCGAGGTCACCGAGGACCAGGTCGTCCAGACCATCGACTTCATGGCCGCCAACGGCCTGGTGGCGGCCGGCTACGACACCGTCACCATCGACGACGGCTGGTCGCTCTGGCACCGCGACGGTCAGAGCACCGACCTGGTCCGCAACGCCGACGGCGGCCTCCAGCTCCAGGACACCGCCGGGAACCCCGTCAGCGGCACCGACGGCACCGGCGACGACCCCACCTCCGGCCACCTCCTCCCCCGCCCGGACCACTTCCCCGCGCAGACCGTCAACGGGCGGACCGTCAACGGCATCGAGTACCTCGCCCAGTACGCGCACGGCAAGGGCATGAAGTTCGGCCTCTACGCCACCGACACCTACCTCACCTGCCAGATGCACCCCGGCAGCCTCGGCCACGAGAGCACCGACGCGAGCGACTTCGTCTCCTGGGGCGTCGACTACGTCAAGTACGACGACTGCCCCTACGGCCCGCAGATCACCGGCCCGGACGGCCACGACTACTTCACGCAGGGCGAGGGAAAGGAACTCACCCGCTCGGTCTACGCCCGCGTCCAGACCTTCCAGCGCGCCCTCGACGCCGCCTCCGCCGCGCAGGGCCGGCCCAGGGTCACCCTCAGCGTCTCCGCCCAGCCCGCCCACACCGGCGTCCCTTACCTGCTCGCGGCCGACGACCCGGCGCGCACCGACCCGGTGGTGCGGGCCGCCGGCACCGCGCCGTTCCAGGCGCCCGGCTACGCGCCGACCGGCGTCTGGTGCGGCCAGGTCGCCAACCTCTGCCGGATCGGTGGCGACCGCGACAGCGAGCTCGACGGGGTGCTCTGGAACGGGCAGTTGCAGACCGCGCTGCAGTACCCCGGCAACGTGCGCCCGGGCAGCTGGAACGACCTCGACATGATGTTCACCGGCTGGCAGGACGTCTACGGCGCCTGGGGCACCACCGACACCTGCACCTGCCACAAGCCGTTCACCGACGACGAGTCCCGCACCGAGACCTCCGTCCTCGCGATGCTCGCCGCCCCGCTGGTCTCCGGCGCCGACCTGCGCACCGCCGCGCAGTCCCAGCACAGCGCGGACGGCCACACCTGGTCCACCGGGATCGACGCCGCGAGCCTGGCGGTCCTGAAGAACCGCGACGTCATAGCCATCGACCAGGACGCGCTGGCCAAGCCCGCCACCCTGGTCGGCGCCAAGCCCGCGAACGCCACCGCGCCGGTCGTCCTCCAGCGGCGGCTGGCGAACGGCGACACCGCTGTGCTGCTCGTCAACCAGGACCCGGCCGCGAGCCGCACGGTGAGCACCAGCCTCGGCGAACTCGGCCTCACCGGGCCCGGCTACACCGCCAAGGAGCTGTGGACGGGCGCGAGTTCGACCGTCACCGGCACGCTCGGCGCCTCGGTGGCCCCGCACGGCGTGGCGCTGTACCGGCTCAGCGCCCGGCCGGCCACCGGGCCGGCTGCGGTGGTCGACGACGGCCGCTACCACGCGATCGGCGCCGGCGGCAGTGGCGGCCTGGTGCTGGAAGTGGCGGGGACCTGCAGCTCGCCGCTCGGCGCCGTCGCCGACGTCAACACCTGGTGGCCCACGCACACCTCCGAGCAGTGGACCTTCACCAGCAACCCGGACGGCACCGTGCGGATCGCCGACAACTGCGCCACCGCCACCCACGCGCACACCGTGCTCGCCGCCGGCACCGACCCCGGCAACAGCGCCTACCTGCTCGACTACTCGCCCGGCAACCGCTGGCAGGAGTGGCGGGTCACCCAGGACGGCGCCACCGGCACGCTCACCATCACCAACGTCGCCACCGGCCTGGTCCTCAACGCCCGTACCGGCACGGCGGGTTCGACCGTGACCACGGACGCGGCCGACGGCGCCGCCCCCGGACAGGGCTGGGGCGTCGTGTCCTGACCTCCCCAGCATGGCGACGGTGGGTTCCCAGTCGTCGCAGATGTCCAGGCCTGCGCACCGGCGAGACCGACGACCCCCGCGCGCTCGCCCGGCGCTGGTGGCCGCTGGACCAGGTCGCCGAGGGCCACCAGCGGCTCGCCGAGGTCGCGGCCGACCGCCTCGCCCGACTGGAGAAGGGCCTCAACGGCCCCGAACTGCTCACCGTCGCCCTGGAGTTGGCCGCCTCCTTCACCGAGGCCATGGGGCCCGACCCGCTGCTGCCGCCGGAACTCCTGCCACAGCCCTGGCCCGGCACCGCGGCCCGCGAACTCGTCGCCCGCTGCTGGGCGCTGCTGCTCGCCGACCCCGGGCCGGGCGCGCCCCGGCTGTTCGACGCCTACGCCGCGGTCGTCGCGACCGTCACCGCGTAGCCGCCGGACCCGGCTCGGGCTCGGCCGCAGCAGCAGGCGCGACGGGCGCGACCGGCTCCGGCAGGGTGCGGAACAGCAGCCAGCTCAGCACCGGCATCAGCACCAGCGGCAGCAGGGCGGTGCGCAGCGAGGTCGCGTCGGCGAGGCCACCGATCACCGGGCTCGCCAGGCCGCCGATGCTGACGGTCAGGCCCAGCGTGATCCCGCTGGCGGTGCCGATCCGCGACGGCAGGTAGTCCTGCCCCAGCGTGACCTGCAACGAGAACGGCACGTACAGGCCCGCCGAGGTCAGCGCCACGAAGACGTACAGCGCCGGGCCCGGCACCAGCACCACGCCCGCCACGGCCACCGCCGCCACCAGGTACGACCAGCGCGCCACCGCGACCCGGCCCCAGCGGTCCGCCAGCGCGCCGCCCAGCACCGAACCCACCGCGCCGCCCGCGTACAGCACCACCAGCGCCGCGGTGCCCGCCGCCGTACCGCCGCCGACCCGCTGGGTGGCGAACAGCGCGAGGAAGGTGCTCAGGCCCGTGAAGGCGATCGAGCGGAACACCACGGCCAGCGACAGCCGCACGAACGAGGCCCGGTCGTCGGCCCCGACCACCGGCGCCGAAGCCGTCCCTGCGGCCCGCCGCCGCTCCAGCTCGCGCAGCACCGGCAGGCACAGGACGGCGCCCGCGAGCGCCGGCAGCACCAGCAGCGGGGTCAGCCGCAGGCCGCCGCCCGAGACCACCACGGAGACCAGCAGCGGGGCCGCCGCGAAGCCCAGGTTGCCGCCCAGCGAGAACCAGGCCATCCCCCGGTGGCCGTCCCGCGCGGCCAGCCGGGCCACCCGGGCGGACTCCGGGTGGTACGCGGCCACCCCGACCCCGGACAGCGCCACGAAGGTCAGGGTCAGCGGGTACGAGCCGCTCACCCCGCTGAGCGCGATGCCCACGCCGCCCACCAAGGTGCTGACCGGCAGCAGCCAGGGCAGCGGGTGGCGGTCGGTGATCGCGCCGAACAGCGGCTGCGCCACCGAGGAGAGCAGGGAGGCGGCGAGCACCACGCCCGAGACGGCGGCGTAGCCGTAGCCGCGCTCGGCCACGAAGAACGGGACCAGGGCGGCCACCGCGCCCTGGTAGACGTCCACGCAGGCGTGTCCGAGGGACAGCAGGGTGATCGAGGAGTCCCGCTTGGCGGGTGTGCTCCTCGGATTGTCAGGCGTACTCGGCGTACTGGATGTACTGGATGTACTGCTGGATGTAGTGGACGCACTGGGCGTCGTGATCGGCAGGTTGTCCGGCGTTGTCTTCGGCATGCCGACATGTTCGGCGCAGCGGCACCTGTCGGGCTTCCGATAATCTGCCAGGTGATGCCGAACATCCGCCACGACCCCGTCGCCCCGACCCGCGTCCTGCTGTTGGCCTCCGGCGCCGGGATCGACGCCCACCGCCACGACGACCACCAGATCGCCTACGCGGCCAGCGGCGTGCTCGCCATCACCACCGACGCCGGCTCCTGGGTCGCCCCCGGCACCCGCGCCATCTGGGTCCCGGCCGGCACCGTGCACGCCCACCAGGCCCACGGCGAGCTGGACCTCCACCTGGTCGGACTGCCCGCCACCGAGAACCCGCTCGGCCTGGACCGGCCGACCGTGCTCGCCGTCGGACCGCTGCTGCGCGAGCTGATCGTCGCCTACACCCGCACCCCCGAGGACGGCAGCCCCGAACGGGCCCGGCTGCGCGCCGTCCTGCTCGACCAGCTGCGCGCCTCCCCGCAGCAGCCGCTGCACCTGCCCGCCCCCGCCACACCGCTGCTGCGCGCGGTCTGCGACCGGCTCCGCGCCGACCCGGCCGACCAGCGCACCCTCGCCGAACTGGGCCGGGAGGTCGGCGCCAGCGACCGCACGCTCTCCCGGCTCTTCCGCGCCGACCTCGGCATGACCTTCCCGCAGTGGCGCACCCAGCTGCGGCTGCACCACGCGCTGGTGCTGCTCGCCGAGGGCCTGCCCGTCACCACGGTCGCGCACCGCTGCGGCTGGTCCTCCGCGAGCGCCTTCATCGACGTCTTCCGCCGCACCTTCGGCCACACCCCGGGCCGCCACCCCGCGTACTGACCGCGTACCGACCGTGCGTTGTCGGCCGCTGGTGGCAGGGTGGGGAGCATGTGCGGTCGTTTCGTCTCCACCACCACGCCCCAGGACCTCGTCGCCCTGCTCGGGGAACTGCGCTGGGATCCGGCCGAGTCGTTCGCGCCGAGCTGGAACGTGGCGCCCACCGACCCGGTACCCGCCGTCCTGGAACGCGTCGACCGGGAGAGCGGCGAGCTGCTGCGGCAGCTGCGCCCGCTGCGCTGGGGCCTGGTGCCGTCCTGGTCCAAGGACCCCTCCGGCGGCGCGCGCATGATCAACGCCCGCTCGGAGACCGTCCACCTCAAGCCCGCCTTCCGCAAGGCCTTCACCACGCGGCGCTGCGTCATCCCCGCCGACGGCTACTTCGAGTGGCGCGAGGTCCCCGCCGCGGCCGACCGGAAGAAGTACAAGCAGCCGTACTTCCTCAGCACCGGCTCGGTCATGCTGATGGCCGGCCTGTACGAGTTCTGGCGCGACCGCACCCGGCCCGAGGACGACCCGGCGGCCTGGCTCGCCACCGTCACCGTCATCACCACCGACGCCACCGACAGCGCCGGGCGCGTCCACGACCGGATGCCGCTCACCATCGCCCCCGCCGACCTGTCCGCCTGGCTCGCCCCCGATCTCACGGACTCCGGCGAACTCCACCACCTGCTGCGCCGCCCCACCGACGGCGCCCTGCGGGTGCGGGCCGTCTCCCCCGCCGTCAACAGCGTCCGCGCCAACGGGCCGGAACTGCTCGCCCCCGCCCCGGACCCGCTGGGCCTGGCGGACTGACGCCCGCCCGGCCGTCAGGCGATCCGGCCGGCCAGCCCTGGGTAGTCGAGGACCAGGCCGTCCCGGTCCAGCACGAGGTCGCTGCGGAAGTCCCCGGAGGCGTAGCGGACGGTGGCCCGCCCGCCGTCCAGGCCGAGGTGGGTGTAGGTCTGGCGGGAGGGGTGCACCGTCAGGTCGGGCACCCGGATCCAGGCCATCACGAAGTGCCGCTCGCCCGGGCCCCGGTGGAGGCCGTGGCGCAGCACCGGCGGGGTGTTGGTCACCGGGGAGAGCCCGAGGTCGCAGTCCAGCGCGCCGGCCAGGTCGGGCCGTTCCACGCCGTCGACACTCCAGCGGCCGCCGTCCTGACGCAGTTCCAGCTCGCGGACGCCGTCGGCGGTCTCGGCCCGGACCCGCATCCGCCGGGTGACGAAGCCCTCGCCGGTCTCCAGTTCGTACGTCAGCCAGTACGGCGCGGGCCGCGCGGCGGCGACCCGGCCGCGGGCGTGCAGGGCGGCGGCACCGAGCTCGATCCAGGACGTCTCCAGGCCGTCCGTCTCGGTGACCTGCCAGGTGGGAACGGTGTGCATGATCATCCGGGTACGCTACCGTCCGGTACCGACAGGGGCGCGTACCCGCCTCCGAGCGGGCGGCGGGATCCGATGACACGGCGCCCGCCCGCGACTACGGTGGGCGGGCGGAACCGTACGTGGGGGTGAGGGCGCCGAAGTGTTGATGTCCAGGACGACGCATGTCCGGCCCGAGGGCGGCCTGCCCGACCACGAGGCCTTCGACCAGCGGCGCCGCCCGGCCTCGCCCGCCACCGCCGGGAACCCGCACGCCGAGCAGCGGGCGGCCGTACTGCCGCCCGAGGCGGCGCGGGCCGCGCTGACCGTCGAGGCGAGCGCCCCCGCGCCCAACCTGCCGCCCCGCGCCGCGGACCGGCTCGTGGGCCGCGACGGCGCGTTGCGGGCGATCGCCGAGGCGCTGTCGGACGGCGACGGCAGCGGGCTGGTCACCCAGGCCACCACGCTGCACGGTCTCGGCGGGGTCGGCAAGACCACCGTCGCGCTGCACTACGCCTACGCCGAGGCCGCGCACTACCGGCTGATCTGGTGGATCGCCGCCGAGTCCGAGGAGCAGCTCGCCGAGGCCTTCGCCGACCTCGCCGTCCACCTCCACCCCACCTGGGCCCTCACCGCCCCGCCCGGCCAGCAGGTCGAGTGGGCGCTCGCCTGGCTGCGCGCCCACGACCGCTGGCTGCTCGTCTACGACAACGCCGAGGACCCGGTCCACCTCACCCCCTATCTCGGCCGACTGCTCGGCCGCGGCCACCAGTTGGTCACCAGCCGCCGCGCCGGCGGCTGGCACCCCGGCATCCGCCCGGTACGGATCGACGTCCTCGACGCCGCCGAAGCCACCCGGCTGCTCTGCGGCACCGCCCACCCCGGGGCGCGGGCCGAACAGGCCGAGGTGCTCGCCCTGGCCGACGAACTCGGCCACCTCCCGCTCGCCCTCGCCCAGGCCGGCGCCTACGTGCAGCAGACCGGCACGACCTTCGCCGCCTACCGCGAGCTGCTGCGCACCAGCAGCCCGGCCGGCCCTGACGCCGACTCCGGCTTCGGTACTGGCTCCGGCTCCGGCTCCGGTACCGGCTCCGGCGCGGTGGCCACCGTCTCCCGGCTCTGGCACACCACCCTGCGCACCGTCCAGGCCACCACCCCGTTCGCCGTCGAGCTGCTGCGCACGCTCGCCTGGTACGCCCCCGAGGCGCTGCCGCGCGAAGTCCTGACGCCCTTCGGCGCGCGCCGCCCGGCCGAGGTCGACTCCGCGCTGCGGCTGCTCGCCGACTACAACCTGATCACCCTCGGCGACACCGTCACCGTGCACCGCCTGCTCCAGGGCGTGCTGCGCCGTTCCGACGGCGCCCGGCCACTGCGCCGGCGCGCCGAACAGCAGCTCGCCGAGGCCGCCGCCCGGCTCTGGCCGACCGCCGGGCCCCGGCTGCGCCGGGCGCTGCTGCCGCACATCCGCGAGCTGGCCGCCGGCGGCCCGTCCGAGCACCCCACCCCGCAGACCGTCGCGCTGTACCGGCTGGCCGCCGGCGAGCTGACCGACCGGGCCCAGCGGGTCTTCGCCATCCCGCTGGTCACCGCGATGGCCGACGGCCAGACCCGCCTGCTGGGCTCCGACCACCCCGACACGCTGGCCTCCCGGGGCCGGCTCGCCGAGCTCCACACCCGGGCCGGCGACCCGGCCCGCGCCGTCGCGCTCTGCCGGGCGGTGGTGGCCGACCGCGCCCGGCTCCAGGGCCACGACCACCCGGCCACCCTCGCCGACCGCAGCACGCTCGCCCACGCCTACCGCAAGGCGGGTGAACACCACCGTGCCGTCGAGGAGTTCCACTCAGTGGTGGCCGACCGGACGCGGGTGCTCGGCGCCGACAGCCGGGAGACCCTCACCAGCCGCGCGGGCCTGGCCTACGCCCTCCAGGTGGCCGGTCGGCACCAGGCGGCGGTGGCGGAGTTCGAGCGGCTGCTGGCCGACGCCGGCCGGGTCCTGGACGACCCCGACCACCCGGACATCCTGGCCCACCGCAACGGGCTCGCGTACGCCCAACTCACCGCCGGTCAGCACCGGTTGGCCATCTCCCTGTACGAGCAGGCGGTGGCCGACCGGGCCCGGGTGCTCGGCGCCGACCACCCCGACACCCTGACCAGCCGCGACTGGCTCGCGG
This sequence comes from Kitasatospora sp. NPDC094016, assembly GCF_040304045.1. Lineage (NCBI taxonomy): Bacteria > Bacillati > Actinomycetota > Actinomycetes > Kitasatosporales > Streptomycetaceae > Kitasatospora > Kitasatospora sp. NPDC094016. Next base: position 8,950 of record NZ_JBEOUK010000045.1, on the reverse strand, counting down.
CCGCCCACCTCGTCGCGGGAGACCACCGGGCCGCGGTCGCCGGGTACGAGGCGCTGGTCGCCGACCACGTCCGGGTCCAGGGCCCGGACCACCCGCAGACCCTCTTCGCGCGCGGCCGGCTGGCGGCAACCCACTGCGAGTCCGGGCACCCGGCCTCGGCGGTCACCCGGTTCACCGATCTGGTCGGCGACTACACCCGCGTCCTCGGGCCCGACCACCCCCACACGCTGGACGCGCGCAGGGGTCTCGCCCACGCCCACCGCGAGGCGGGCCAACTCCGGACGGCGGTGGACGAACACCGGGCGCTGGTCCGCGACCGCGCCCGCGCCCAGGGGCCGGACCACCCCGGCACGCTGGAGGAGCGCAGCGACCTCGCCTACGCGCTGCGCGTCGCGGGCCGGACCGACCGCGAACTGGCCGAGTTCGAAGGCCTGGTGGCCCACCGCGCCCGCGTCCAGGGCCCGGACCACCCGGACACCCTGGACGAACGGTCCAACCTCACCCGCACCCTGCTGCTGGCCGGGCGCCCACGCGCGGCGCTCGCCGACTGCCGGCGGCTCCTCGCCGACCGCGAGCGGGTCCACGGCCCCGACCACCACGAGACCTTCGAGGCCCGGCTGAGCCTGGCCCGGGCCCTCGGCGACGCCGGCGACCACCGACACGCGGCGGAGCTGTGCGACCGACTCGTCGCCGACCGGCTGCGGGTGCTCGGCGCCGACCACCCCGCCGTCCTCCACACCCGCGGCTGGCAGGCCTGGCTGCACGGCGCGGCGGAGCACCACCGGCAGGCCGTGGAACTGCGCGAACGGCTGGTGGCCGACTACGGCCGGGTCCACGGCCCCGACCACCCGCAGACCCTCAACGCCCGCACCGGCCTGGCCTACGCCCTCCAGAGCGCGGGACGGATCCGGGAGGCGCTCGCCGAACGCGAACAGGTACTGGCCGACCTGGCCCTGGTGCTCGGCGCCGGGCATCCCGCCACCCTCGGCGCCCGCCTCCAGCTGGCACGGACCCACGACGAGAGCGGCAACCACCCGCGCGCCCTGGAGCTGTACGCGGACCTGGTCGCCGACTGCGTCCGGCTGTACGGCGAGGAGCACCCCCGCACCCTCAGCACCCGGTGGTGGCTCGCCTCCGCGCACGGGGACGCCGGGGAGCACCGGATCGCGGCGCAGCTGTACGAAGCGCTGGCGGCCGACCGCGCCCGGTTCCAGGGCCCCGACCACCCGGAGACGCTCAACACCCGCTGGTGGCACGCCGACAGCTGCCGGGAGGCGGGCGACCACCGGCGGGCCGTCACGCTGTCCGAAGCCCTGGTGGCCGACCACACCCGCGTCCACGGGCCGGAACACCCCGCCACCCTGGGCGCCCGCCTGGCGCTGGCGCAGGCGCTCACCGCCGCCGGCCGGCACCGCCGGGCGCTGGAGCTCCACCGGGAGCTCATCGCGGACCGGGCCCGAATCCAGGGCCCCGACCACCCGGACACCCTCAATGCCCGCTGGTGGCTGGCACACGACTGCCAGCGGGCCGGCGAGCACCGCCGCGCGGTGGAGCTGTACGACGCGCTGGCGGCCGACCGCACCCGGATCCTGGGCGCCGACCACCCGCAGACCCTCACCGCCCGCTGGTGGCAGGCGAACGGTCACCAGCGGGCCGGCGACCACCGCCGTGCGGTGGAGCTGTTCGACGCACTGGTGGCCGACGACACCCGGATCCGCGGCGCCGACCACCCCGAGACCCTGGCCACGCGCTCCGGCCTGGCCTGGGCCACCTCCAGCGCGAACGACCACCGCCGCGCCATCGCCCGCTACGAGGCCCTGGCCGCCGACCGCACCCGGATCCACGGCGCCGACCACCCGCTGACCCTGGACGCCCGCGGTTCCCTGGCCTGGGCGCACGCCGAGGCGGGCGAGCACCGCCGCGCCGCGGAGCTGCACTGCGCGCTGGTGGCCGACCGCACCCGGCTCCAGGGCCCCGACCACCCCGCCACCCTGGACACCCGGCTCGGCCTGGCCCGGACCTGCCGCGAGGCGGCCGAGCACGACCGCTCGGTCGGCCTGTTCCGGGCCCTGATCGCCGACTACGAGCGGGCGCTCGGACCGGACCACCCCGACACCCTCGACGCGCGGCTCGGCCTCGCCCGGTCGGTGGTGGCGACGGGCGACCACCCCGCCGCCGCCGAGCTGTACACGGCGCTGCTGGCCGACCAGGAGCGGGCACAGGGCCCGGACCACCCGGACACGCTCACCACCCGGTGGTGGCAGGCCGCCGCCCACCGCGACGCGGACGACCAGCGCCGCGCGGCCGAGGCCTTCGGCGCCGTCGCCGCCGACCGGGCCCGGGTGCTCGGCGCCGACCACCCGGACACCCTCAACGCCCGCTGGTGGCAGGCCTCCTCGTACCGCGCGGGCTACGACCTCCAACGCGCGCTCGACCTGGCCGCGCCCCTGGTCGCCGACACCGAGCGGGCGCTCGGACCGGACCACCCCGACGCCCTCGGCGCCCGGTTCCTGCTGGCCTGGACGTACCGGTCGGGCGGCGACCACCGCCCCGCGACGGAACTCGACGAGGCACTGCTGCGGGACCGGATCCGGCTCCAGGGCCCGGACCACCCCGACACCCTCGCCTGTCGAGGCAGCCTCGCCCAGGACCGCCGGCTCGCGGGCCTCCTGCACCAGGCCGAGGCCGAACGGGAGGCGCTGGCCGCCGACCGCGCGCGCCTTCACGGCCCCGACCACCCGGACACCCTCCTCCAGCTCTCCCAGCTCGCCGAGGCCGTCCTCGCCACCGGCGAACTCGACCGCGCCACAGCCCTGTTCACCGAGCTGATCGCCCACCGGACCCGGGTCCAGGGCGCGGACCACCCGGACACCCTCGGCGAGCGCTCCGGCCTCGCCTCCGTCCACGCCCGCGCCGGCCGGCAGCGGCAGGAGATCGTCGAACGGCTGATGCTGCTCGCCGACCACGAGCGCCTACACGGCCAGGACCACCCCGCCACCCTCACCGCGTGCACCGACCTCGCCCACGCCCACCGCCGCCGCTGGGAGCACGACCGCGCCGACGCGCTCTACCGCGCCGTGCTGGCCGACCGCACCCGGATCCTCGGTGCCGAACACCCCGACGTTCCCGACGCCCCCGACGCCCCCGACGCCCTCGACGCCCTCGACACTCTCGACGACCTGGACAGCATCGCGCTCAACCTCGTCGAGGCCGGCCGATACGCGGAGGGCGCCGACTGCTACCGGGAGGCGCTGGCCGCCGCCGAATCGGCCCTCGGCCCGGAGCACCTGCTCGCCCACGCCGTGCGGTACGGCCTCGCCCAGGCCCTGCTGCTCGCCGGGGACCACGAGGGCGCGATCGCCGAACTGTCGCCCCTGACGGCGGACTGGACCAGACCGGCCGGCCCAGCCCTGCCCGGCCTCGTCCGCTCCGGGTGCGTCCTCGCCGTCGCCCGCCACCTCGACGGGGAGCACGACGCGGCGGTGCGCCTGGCCGCCACCCTCGCCGCCCGCGCGGACGACGCCCTCGGCGGCACCGACGACGCCACCCTCATCGCCCGCGAGGCCCACGCGCTGCTGCTGGCCTGCGGCCCGCGGCCGCTGCGCGCCGTCGTCCGGCTGGAGGAACTCGCCGAGGAGTGCGCCGCGAGCCACGGCCCGCGCAACCCCCTCACCCTGAGCATCCGCCAGAGCCTCGCCCACGCGCGGCTGCGGGCCGGCGACGCCGTCGGGGCGGTACGGGTCTACGAGGGCATCGTCGCCGACCGGCTCCCGGCCGGAACACTGCTGACCGGGCACCGGCACGCCGACGACGTCGCCGTCAGCCTCGGCACCCTGCGTCCCGGGCTGCTCCCGGTGTTCCCCACCCTGGCCGTCGGCCTGGCCGCCGCGCTCGCCGCGAGCGGGCGCCGGGACGCCGCCCGGGAGCTGCTGGCGGCCGTCCACACCACGCGCCGGACCCTGCTGGGCCACGGCCATCCGCTGGCCGCGGAGAGCCGGACGGCCCTGGCCCGACTCGACGACGGCGCGACGCAGTCGCCGGCCCCGCTCGACGGCGGCGGGCCGGAGTCGCTGCCGTCCACCCCCGTCCGCGCGGAGCTGGGGTCGGAACCGTCCGAACCGTCCGAACCGGCCGCGCTGATCCGGCGCTCGCGCGGGTCGCGGCACCTCCCCCCGGCGCCCGCGCCGGCCAGGACGGCCTGGCGGCCCCGGCTCACTCTGCTCGACGAGCCGGCGGTGCGGGCCACCGTGCACCTGGAACTGCGGCTGGAACCCGAGGTGCCGCAGAGCGACCCCGGCGAGCTGCCGGGCCTGCGCCTGGTGGCCGTCGCCGCCTCGGACGCCGTGCTCGATCCGCCCGTCGCCGACTACAGCCCCGCCGGGGAACCCGTCCGCTTCGCGCTGACCCCGTCCGTGCCGGGGCCGCACACCGTCCGGATCACCGTCTACGACCGGGGGCACGGCGCCGTGCTCCAGGACCTGTCCGCCGTCGTCGACGTCCCGCCCGGCCCCGCCGTCGCCCGTATCGCCGACACCGCCGACACCGCCCAGGACGAGGAGTAACGCGTGGCCCGGGACCTCCTCGTCGAGATCCGCCAGAACCCCTCCGCCGACTTCACCCGGCTCCCCCGGCAACAGGCGCCGGACGCCCCGCAGGCCAAGGAGCCGGCCCCGCTGGACCTCGTGGTCTCGCTGCGCCGCCACCGCGACGACCTGTTCGTCTCCGCCTTCCGGCCCGGCGAGCGCACGCCCTGGTCCCGCCCCCACCGCGCGGAGCTGAAGGTGTCCGCCCCCGCCCTGCTCGCCCGGGCCTCCCGGCTGCGGACCGTCTGGCGCGACCGCCTGGTCCAGTACGACCCCGAGCCGATCGGCGGCTACCCCTTCGCCCAGGCCGTCGACTTCAACCGGCTGGCCGGCGTCGCCGAGCGGCAGGTCGCCGAACTGGCCGAGGAGGGACGGTACTTCCTGGAGGTGATGCTCGACGGTCCGGAGCGCGAGCTCACCGTCTTCCGCGAGTACCTCACCCGGACGCTCACCGAACACGGCTCGCTGCGGATCAGCTTCGACTCCGACCTCCACCTGCCCTGGCCGATGCTCGCCGTCGACGGCGGCCGCGCCGACCCGTGGGCGGACTTCCTCGGCCACCGCCACCAGGTCGAGCAGACCGGCGCCGGCTACCCGCCGATCCAGCCGCCGTACCCGGCCCGCACCAGGCCCGTCACCAGCCTCAACACCGACGACCAGCTCACCGACGTCGGCCGGGCCCCCGAGGTCCGCAAACTGCTGGAGGACCGCTCCCAGCTGACCGTGCGCACCGAGTCCGAACCGCTGCTCAAGGCGCTGTCCTCCGCCGTGCTGGACGAGGACGTCATGTACTTCTGGTGCCACGGCCAGTTCGTCGCCGGCGACTCCCCGTACGAGCAGCTCGCCGTCCGGCTCTCCGACGACCGCCAGATCGACGCCGACCTGGTGCGCCGCCACCGCCGGCGGCACGCCGAGGCGCCGGACGCCATGTTCCGGCCGTTCGTGCTGCTGAACGCCTGCCACACCGGGCAGTCCACGGCCGCCGAACTGGAACACCTCGGCCGGGCACTGGTCGACCTCGGCGCCAACGGCGTGCTCGGCCCGCAGATCGAGATCCCGCAGGTCTTCGCCGCCGAGTACGCCTTCGCCTTCCTCGACCTCTACCTCACCGGGGAGTTCACGGCGGGCGAGATCACCCAGCAGCTGGTCCGGCGGTTCGCCCGCGAGTACCGCAACCCGCTGGCGCTCACCTACTCCCTGCACTGCGGCCTCGACAGCATCCTGGAGCTGACCCCGTGACGGCGCCCACGCCCATCGCCACCGCCACCGTCGACCTGGACGAGGAGGGCCGGCTGCTCGTCCCCGGCACCCGCACGCCGGTGCCCGAGGCCCGGATCGCCCAACACCTCGCCCGGCACCTGCGCATCCCCCCGCGGGCGACCGACGTCTACGTCTACGTCCACGGCTGGCAGACCAGCCCCGCCGCCGCCGACCGCTCGGCCGCCGCCCTGCTCACCGAGGCCGCCGCCCTGCACCGGTCCGCACCGACCTCCTACCCCGCGCTGGCCAAGGGGTTCCGCCCGTGGTGCGTGGTGGTGCGCTGGCCGTCCTCCAGCCTGCCCTCGCCGGCCGGCTACCGCCGGATCCGGGCCCGGGCGCACGCCATGAGCGCCCAGGGGCAGGCCGGGCGCGTCCTCGGCCACCTGCTCGGCTACCTGGACGCCGACCGCGGCGACCCGGCCGCGGCCCGCGTCCTGGCCAACCGCAACGGCCAGTACCTGCACCTGGTCGGCCACTCCTTCGGCGGCCGCTTCCTCTGCGAGGCCGTCCAGTACGCGGCCGACCGGCCCGCCGGACCGCCGGTCCTGGGCTGGAGCCGGCCGGGCGACCCCACCCGGCCGTTCACCGTCGACAGCGCGCTGATCTTCCAGATGGCCGCGCCCCGCGACGCCTTCACCCACCTCTTCCCCCGGCTGTTCCTCGGCCCCGGCCGGCCCGGCGCCCCGCTGCGCGGCCCGCTGGTGCTCACCCACTCCCGCTGGGACCGCGCCACCGGCTTCTGGCACCTGCGCGCCGAGGGCCGCCCGGGCATCGGGCACTCCGGCACCGGCGCCGCCCCCGTCTCCCAGTTCAGCACCCGGCTGCGCCCGACCGCCTCCCCGTACCCGCACGCCGAGTTGGACCACCCGATCGTCAACATCGACGCCGCCCGGGTCTACCGCGGCGGCCTGGCCACCCGCCTCAACCCGGCGGGCGCCCACTCCGACTTCCACCACCCCGAATCCGCCCACCTGCTGCTCAGCCTCGCCGCCCACTCCCGCTGACCGGACGGGGCCCGTCGTCCCGCTCGGGCGCCCCGGCCGATCCGCACCGGCCGATCCGCACCGGCCAGTCCGCACCGGTCAGTCCTGTGGTGCGAACGAGTCCAGGTAGGCGGCCGCCTTCGCGGGGTCGAGGAACCACTGCTCCAGGTCGGCCGGGTCGTCGAAGGCGTTGGCGAACCGGTCGGCAACGGGCTGGAGTCGACCGGCGGCGCCGAGCAGGCGCAGCACGTGCTCGGGCGGCGGCGCAAGCATCGCGTTGCTCCAGACGGTGCTGGGGCGCGCGGTCCGCCAGAAGCGGTCGAAGGCGGCCCGCATGAAGTCGCGGTCGAACGGCTTGTCGCCGTGCGCGAGGATCGCGTCGAGGTAGCCGGCCGCGCACCGGGCGGCGTTGTTGGAGCCCTGGCCGGTGATCGGGTCGTTGAGGACGACGACGTCCGCGACGCCCAGCACCGCTCCGCCGCCGGGCAGTTCGCCGACCGGGTGGCGCACGACGGGGGTGAAGCGCCCGGCGAGGGTGGCGCCGGCGTCGGTGAGTTCGATTCCGGCCCGAGCGCGGTCATACTCCCAAGGAGTGAAGGTCTTCATCAGGTCGAGCGTCACCCGCAGGTGTTCGGCCGGGTCGCGGACCCCGTCGAAGGCGTCCGCCGGGCCGCCCGGGGCGGCCTCCCAGAGCAGGAGGTCGCACGGGCCGGCGGCCGTCAGCGCCGGCATGACGAACAGTTCGCCGACGCCGGGCACCACGTCGCAGCGGACGGCATGGAAGTCGTACTCGGGGCGCGGGCCGAGCCCGTACACGTAGCTGGCGGCCAGCGCGCGCTGCGGCCGGTCGTACCGGGAGCGCTCGTGGTCGCGCTCGAACATCGCGGCCAGGTCGCCCTTGCCGGCCGCGACCAGGACCAGGTCGTAGGAGCCGGAGAGGTGTTCGAGGTCGACGACGGTCACCGGGCGGATCACCACCCGGCCGCCGCGCCCGGCGAAGGTCTCCAGCCAGGTGGGCATCTTCAGCCGCTGGTCGACGGACTGCGCGGGCGCGTCCAGGCGCCCGACCCAGTCGATCACCCGCGCGGACCCCGGCCCGGCGACGGAGACTCCGAGGCCCTCGATCCGGGGTGCGGTGTCCGCCCAGAGGTCCAGGCCGAGGTCGCGTTCGGTCCGCAGCGCGGCGTCGAACATGCACTGGGTGGACAGCACCCGGCCGCCCCGGACCGCGTCCGCGTCGCGGTCGGTCATCACCGTCACGTCGTAGCCGTGGGCTTGGAGCCCCAGGGCCAGTTGGAGGCCGGCCTGCCCGGCGCCGACGATCAGAACTCTGCGCATCGTCTCCGCTTTCCTGGTTGTACGTCCTGGCCCGGCCTCAACACCCGTCCGCCTGTGGGCCGGTGAGCCCGCGAGGAGGCGGTGGGAACCGACCGGCCGCCAGTCGCGCTGCCAGTGGCCTGGATACCAGTCATCGGACACCCGCGTCCACGGCCTGCGCGCACGCCCCGCCGGAAACGTCACCGTCCGCGGTCGAATGCCGTCGAACAAGCGATTTGAAAAATTCTTCAACTTCATACATGCTGGCGAGCCGCCGACCCCCGGCCCGACCCGAGAGGACAGCCCGCGCGCATGAGCGACCACCTCCCCCCGTGCCCGTCGTGCTCCAGCGAGTACACCTATGAGATGAACGCCCTCATGGTCTGCCCGGAGTGCGGCCACGAGTGGATGCCCGCGGCAGGCGGCGCCGCCGAACCGGCCGGCCCGGGCGAGCGAGTGATCCGGGACGCGGTCGGCAACGTGCTCAGCGACGGCGACACCGTGACCGTCGTCAAGGCCCTCAAGGTCAAGGGCAGTGTCTCCGGCATCAAGGCGGGCACCAAGGTCCGCAACATCCGCCTGGTCGACGGCGTCGACGGCCACGACATCGACTGCCGGATCGAGGGGTTCGGCGCCATGCAACTCAAGTCGAGCGTGGTCAAGAAGGCCTGACCGGGCCCGCGCCCGGCGCGAAACGGCGGCGGCCCGTACGAGCGGGGGGGGGGGGGGGGGGGCCCGCGGGGGGGCGGGCACCGCGGGGGGGGGGGGCGCGCCGGGCGCGCGGGGGGGCGGGGGGCGCCGGCGGGG
>NZ_JBEOUK010000044.1:0-79921 GCF_040304045.1 Kitasatospora sp. NPDC094016 | reverse complement strand
AGGATCCTGCGGCCCTGCGGCGCCATCCGGTTCTCCCGGATCTCGAACATTGCACCCCTTGAGCTGGGGTGTTGCAACGATCCCTAGAACCTAAGGCTCGCAGGGGGCCGGAACCGTTCGTGCCGGACGGGGCGGGTCCGGCGGGCGGGTGCGGTCAGGCCTGGGCGTTGCCCGGCTGGCGGCCGGGGGCGTCGGCGGCGGCGCGCTTGAGGACGGCGGTGTTCGTGGTGACGGTGCCGGGCTTCACTCCGGAGACCTCGGTGACCTGGACGCTGCGCTCGCCCAGGAAGGCGTAGGAGCCGCGGTCGAAGATGATTTCGTCGCGGGAGCCGGTGGCGGTGTTGGTCCGGGCGATGGCGATGCCGGTGCGCCCGGCGGCGTCGGTGGCGCTGTCGAGGAGGACGACACCGGGGATGCGGGCGGCGGCCTGGTAGAGCGCGGCGGCGAGCTTGCCGGGGACGGCCTGCTCGCGGATCAGGTCGGCGATGGTGACGAACGCCTCCTGGTCCGGCCCGCTGCCGGCTCCCTTGGTCTCGGTGTAGATCTTCTGCAGCAGTTCCTGCGGATCGGTGGGCAGGGTGCGCAGGTAGTCGTAGGAGGGCGCGTTCAGGTGGTTGCCGGTGCCCGACGAGAGTGCCGCGCCGCCTTCCGGGGACTTGCCCTCCTCGGTGAGCCAGCCGGTGCGGCCGTCGGCCGAGTGCCAGATCTGCCGCTGGTGGGGCTTCTCGACCCACACCTTCGACGTGCCGCTGGCGGCGTCGACGGTACCCGTGAGGTGGGAGACGGTGCTCTCGATGTAGACGTACTGCCCCGGGCGCAGGACGACGTCCGGCGCGGACGCGGCGGCCAGCGAGATCCGCTCCACCGCGCCGGCCAGGCCCGCGGTGTCGCCCGCCGAGACCTGGATGACGGGCGCGGCGACGCGCTCACTGCTCGCGGGGGTCGTTCCCGGGCTGCCGAGCGTGGTGGCGGCCACGGTGGCGGCGAGGGCGAGGGCCGCCACCGTGGTGGGCAGCGCGATCAGCAGTCGCCGACGCCTCCTGGCCTCGGGACGGGCCGCCACTGCGGTTTCGGGGGTACGGGTGATCTCACTCATCAGGAACTCCTCGATCTGGCGCTGCCGGCCGAGCGGGACGGCAGGTGCTCCGGCCGCCGGCAGCAGCTGCCTCAGCTCCGTGTCGTCGAGCGGCTGCCGCCGCTGCGGGATGCTGGTCATCTGCTTCACTCCTTGTTCGACCGGGCCGGAACCATCCGGCCACCCTGTACTTGTCCGACTGCCCGCAGAGGTTCCCGGCGAGTTTTCGAGGACTGCCGCAGTTCCTTGTCGGCCAGGGCACGCAGCCGGGTCCGGGCCCTGGAGAGCCTGGAGCGCACGGTGCCGACCGGGACGCCGAGGGCCTCGGAGGCCTCCAGGTAGCTGAGGCCCGCCCACACGCACAGCGAGAACACCTCGCGCTCCCCGCGCCGAAGTCTCTCCAACGCCGCCTTGGCGGCCAGCAGTTGATCGCGGTCGGCGATCCGGCCGACCAACTCGTCGGCGAAGTCCGGGGCGGGTTCGGTGAGCGGCATGCGGGCGAGGGCGGCCGCATGCCGGCGGGCGGCCCTGGCCCGGTTGCGCAGCACGTTGACGGTGATGCCCATCAACCACGGGCGCGGAGTGGCCCCCTCGTCGCGGAGCTTGTCCCGCAGGCGCCAGGCCTCCAGGAAGACCATCGCCATGACGTCCTCGGCACCGGCGCGGTCCCCGCTCACCCGGACCGCGTGTGCCAGAACCGCGTGCGAGTGCTCCTGGAACAACTGCCGGAAGGCGTCCGGGTCCCCGGCTCTGATCCGTTCGTGCAGCGAATAGTCCACACCTCTGGTTGTCCGGCCGCCGCGGGGCGGTTCCGGTGACCTGCGTCACAGGTGTGGCCCCGCCGTGCCGCGCATGAACGGCTGTGAACCCGAATGGCCGTGAACCCGAACGGCCGTGAGCCTGAATGGCCGTGAGCCTGAATGGCCGTGAACCCGAACGGCCGTGAACCCGAACGGCCGTGAGCCTGAACGGCCCCGGCGACACCCGCCGCCGGACCCCGGCCCCCGCCCCGGCCCACCGGCTGCCGTGCTCCACGGCCGACCGGCACCGCCCCCGTGCGGTGGCGCGCGACGAGTGCGGCGCCGATCCTGCGAACGGGATTCCGTCGCTGTCCCGGGCGCCCTCGTCATTCCTCCCATCGACCAGCAGGCCAGGAGGCCCAGCATGTTTTCGTTCTCCGTCCACCGCCAGGCCCGGCGGGCCGTCGTCGTCACCGGGGCCGCCGTCGTGGCGGGCGCCGCGATGCTCTCCCTCGCCACCGTCCCCGCCCACGCCGCCACGCCCTCCTACACCTGCGACAACGTGACCGCCGTCGGCGGCCTGGGGACGGGGCAGCTCAACTGCGTCGCGTCCGGCGGGGCTCCCGCCTCCGGGCTCATCACCACGGCCTTCACCATCGTGCGCCGCTCCGACCAGGTCACCCTCTCCTGCGTCCCGATCGCCGGCGTGGCGGGCGAGGCCGTCTCCAGCGACCTGATCACCGGCCTGTCCTGTACCGAGTCGCAGGGGTAGTCGCAGCCGCTGTCCCCGACGGCCTTCGATCGGATCACCTGCTCGAACGACGGTCATGCGATCGGGTCGAAGGCCGTCGGGTCGAAGGCCGTCGCTTCACGCTTCTGCGACACGTTCACCGCCTCGGCGGAAGCGAGCCAGCTGACGTTCTATCCGGAACCGCGAACGCGGACCCGGCCGCCACGAGATCATGGAACCCGGTCCGTGCCGCAGTGATCAAAGCCGGACAGTCGGGGATTCCCCTAGCGAACGCCCCTCAGGCCGTTCAGCACCATGTCCGTCAAGCGCTCCGGCAGATCCGGCTCGATCGGGCGGTGCCCGAGCAGGCAGCGGGTCTGGAGCGGGGCGCAGAGCAGTTCCAGTGCCAGGGCCGTGTCGGTGTCCGTCGGGAGTTCCCCGCGTTCGACGGCCCGGCTGACGATGACGCCGGCCTGATCGAGGCGGGACTGCCAGAAGGTCTGCCAGGCCTCGGCGAGGTCGGGGTCGTCGGAGCTGAGTGCGGCCGCCCGGGCGACGGAGCGGCCGGTCGGGGTGGCGAGGTACTCGGCCAGCGCGCGGGCGAAGGCGGCCAGGTCGGTGCGGACGGTTCCGGTGTCGGGGACGGGGATGCCTTCGTTGCTGCCGGTGAGCATGGCGTCCAGTACGAGCTTCTCCCGGCTTCCCCAACGCCGGTACACCGTCGTCTCGTTGACCCCCGCGCGGGCCGCGACCCCGGCGATGCTGAGCCGGTCGATGCCCTCTTCGGCCAGCACCTCCGTGGCGGCCGCCAGAACGGCCTGGCGGACGCGCGCGGCACGGCCGCCCGGGCGGCGGCGGATCGTATCCGGCGCCGGCTCCTGCGCTGGCTCCGGCTCTTCTTCGGCCATGTGTTGATCACCTCGGCCACCACATTAACGCAAGAGCGCTTGCATTAGGTGCTGCCCGAGCGCATAGTCGTTAATGCAAGCGTCCCGGCTTTAAGTGCAGCAGGAGGCACCACTATGTCCTTCACCTGGCCCCTGGACCCGCAGGACCTGTTCGTCGAGCGCTACCCGCAGATGACCCTCGGCCTCCCCGCCGACGAGGTGGACGCCGTCCGGGCCGCCGTCACCGAGATGTGGCCCGACCGGACCGGCAGCTGGGTGTACGAGTGGTCCGCCCTCGCCGCCCGGCACGCCGAGGCCGGGCGCCACCGCCTGGCCGCGCAGGCCTACGGCTGGGCCAAGTTCCCCTCGCTCGCCGACGACCCGAAGCGCACCGCGCTCGCCCGCCAGGTCGGGCAGTACGTCCTCGCGGCCCCCGGCTTCCCGGTGGAGTTCGAGCGCCGCATGCTCACCGTCCCGTACCGGGGCGGCGACGCCACCCTGCCGATCCACCTGATGGCCGCCCCCGGCCTGCCCGCCGACGCGCCGGTCGTGCTGGCCAGCGGCGGCGTGGACTCCTGGAAGACCGACCTGCACGGCATGTGGGAGCAGCTCGCGTTCACCCTGCCGGCGCGGCTGCTGCTGTTCGACCTCCCCGGCACCGGCGAAACCGCCCACCTGCCGATGACCCCGGACGGTGGGGCCGAGGTGATCGCCGGACTGGTCTCCTTCGCCCGCACGGCCGGCAACGGGAAGGTCGGCCACTTCGGCATCTCGATGGGCGGCTACTACTCCGCCCGGACCGGACTGGCGGGGGCGGTGGACGCCTCCGTGGTGCTCGGCGGCCCGGTGGAGCGCTCCTTCGCCCCCGGCCGCGGCTTCGCCTTCGGCATGGACGGCATCGTCGGCAACGCCCTGGGCTTCGACGCCATGCCGAGCGGGGCCGAGCTCGAAAAGGCCTTCGCGGCATTCGACCTGCGCCCGCTGCTGGACCAGGACGCCAACGGGCCGATGCTGGTGGTCAACGGCACCGAGGACGTCCACGTCCCACTGGACGACACCCTGGTGTTCCAGGGCCGCCGGGACACCCGGGTCGAACTGATCCCGGACACCGGCCACTGCGCCATCTCGCGCTTCGGCGAGGCGATGGCCGTGATCGCGCCTTGGCTGAAGGACACCCTGGGCGGTTGATCTGGTTGATCCGGCTGATTTGGCTGGCCCGGCGCTCGGGTGGATCGCTGCTGGTCAAAGGATTGCGCCGGTTCGCCGCACATGAACGGCCGGTCGACTCGACAGTCGACCGGCCGTTCTGGTGCCACAGCAGCGACTGGGTGCCGATTGCACCGACACCCGTCACCGACCGCCGATCAGGCGGGGATGGGGCGGCAGTTCTGGCCGTTCACCCACAGAGGGCCCTCGGCCCAGCCGGTCTGACACTGGTACGCCGCGCGCGTCGTCCGGTCCATGACGACGAAGTTCTCCAGCGGCCCCCAGGTGGTGCTGTCGCAGGAGCGGCCGAACACGTTCGGAGGCTCGCTGCTCACCTCCTCGCACCGGATCACTTCGCCGACCCGCTTGCCGGGGGTGCCGTGCATGCCCCGGTCGGCCGCGCCGGCGGCGCCGACACCGCTCAGGCTCAGGGCGGCGGTGGCCATGCCGGCGACGAAGAGCAGTCGTTTCATGAGGGGACCTCCTTGGTGGGGGTGGGACTCCGCAGACAGTTCCCCTGCGATCCACCTGCGTATCGGCCCATTCGCATGAACACGTCATGCTGTCGCCGTCCTGGTGGCGACGGGAGCGAACCGAGAAGGCCGGTCGGCCCGACATCACGTCGGGTCGACCGGCCTCGTTGCGTGTCCGGAAGGGTCAGTCGATTTTCACGCTCGCGCCGAATTCGTATGTGCCGGTCTCGCCCGGCGCCACCACCGCGATGACAGACCCCGAGCAGCCCGGCTGGTCGTAGACCTGGGCGGGCTGGTCGGTGCGATTCTCGACGACGAGGGGCCAGATGTCACTGCGGTAGCAGCCCGAGGGGTTGTTGTAGGACTTGAAGCCGACCCGGAGCTGACCGGTGGCCGCCTGGGCCGAGCCAGGCACCGCCACTGCCACCATCGCGGCCAGGGCCACCGCGCCGAGCGCCTTGCTGATCCGTCGCATGTCGTCACTCCAGAATGTCCGGGAAGCCGCCGCGGATGGCGGCTGCGCGGGGAGGACTGCCCCGATTCGCCGCAGGTCACGGCCCTGCGGGGGCCGAATCACCTGATCGAGTGCCCCGGGCCGCCGCGCGGTTTGCGGCCCACTTGCCACTTGCCACTCGCTACTTGCTACTTGCTACTTGCTACTTGCTACTTGGCGAAGCGGACCTCCGGGAAGGCCGTCGAGGGGCCGTCCAGCAGTCGGCTCGGGCGGTTGAGCAGGTGCCGGTCGAAGAACGCGCCGAGGTACGCCCGGGTCGCGGCGAGTGCGCGATCGCCCTTGATGGTGCCGTACTGCTCCGGGGTGGTGTCGGGCGGCAGCTGGTCACGGACGCCGAGGGAGTCCACCAGCCAGTGCATGTCGCAGAACGACAGGTGGCCGGCCTCCGGCAGGTCCAGCCAGCGCTTCCAGCCGGTCAGGTGCTGCCAGGTCTCGTCCCAGTTGGCCGTCGCGGGCCTGCCGGCGTGCCGCTGGGCGCCGAGCAGCAGCACCGGGCGGGCGAGGCCGTCGGCCGGCAGCGGGGCGAAGAAGTCGCCGTCCAGGTTGGCGGCGGCGCGGATCCGCCGGTCCTCGCTCATCGCCTCGACGGCGCTCGCGCCGCCGATCGAGTGGCCGGCCGCGCCGATCCGGGAGCGGTCGACCTGCAACCCGCGGACCAGCCCGGGCCCGGGCGCGGTCAACCGGTCGATCAGGAAACTGATGTCCTTCGCCCGGCTGCGGGTGACCTCGGCCGCCCGCTGGTCGTCCACGTGATCGCAGATCAGGCAGGTCTCCACCCGGCCGTCGGGGAACTGCACGACCGTCTCGTAGGTGTGGTCCAGCGCGGCCGCCACGTAGCCCCGGGCCGCGAGGTCCTCGGCGAGGGCGGTGAGCGAGGTGCGGCTGTAGCCGTAACCGGGGGAGAGCACCACCACGGGGTGCCGCCCGGGCGCGGGCACCGTACGGGCCTTCACGCCCGTCCGCACCTCGCTGACAGCCGGAGTGCCGAACAGGGCGGACGACACCTCGGGCGAGATGTACGGCAGTTGCTCCCCGTGCCCCCCGCGCGCGGGCTGCGCCGGGTACCAGAGGGTGGCCATCAGCTCGCGGCTGGCGGCGTCCGCCCGCCAGGGGTCGTGCCGGGCCTTGTCCACCAAGTGGACGGACGTGGCGCCGATCGCCCGTCGCGTCGTCGGCGCGGGCACCTGCGGTACCTGTGGCACCTCGGCCGCCGCACTCAACGAGAGCGTTCCGACCGTCGGGGAAGCCGCCAGCGCGGCCTGCGGACCGGCCAGCGAAACCAGGACGGCAATGGGCACGGCGAGCAGAACAGCACTCCGCCACCGAGAAGTTGTCGACATACCGCCACGCTAGGCCCGCCCCCACCCCCACCGCGTCCTGCCCGCGACGTAACCCCCTCCACCCCAGGTCGCACCCGCCACGCCGACCGAACCCCCCGCCCGGACGAACCCGCCTCCACCTGCCCGCCCTTGCGCAAGTCGATCGCCTTTGCGCAGAGTTGAACGCCCCCGACGGGCCGCCCCCTCCTGCGCCACATCCAGGTTCCTACGTCCTCACCCGGACCGACGGCAACCCGATCGAGGGAGCCACGCTCACCCGGCACTTCAACACCCCCCTCCGCCGGGCCACCCTTCGTCGCATCCGCCTCCACGACCTCCGCCACTCGGCAGCGCCCAAAGGGTGAGCCGTCACGCCGCCTACCCGGCGACTGACATCCGAACTACCGTGGATGTCATGACTGCGGCCTATGAGGATGTGCCCTTCAGCGAGCTGCTCCACCATCCCGCCGCGACCACGCGCCGGCTCGACGCCGTCCGTGCGCTGCGGCTACGCAGACGCGACGCGGGGGACCTCGCCCTGATGCGCGTCGACCAGATGGAGCGGGACGCGACCGTCGTGGACTTCACCTCTCGCCTGCTCGCCGGGCTGGTAAGGACCGAGAACATCGCCGCCCTGCGCCAGGCACTGCCCGAAGCCCTCCCGTGGAGCACCTTCCTCCCCGCCGAGGACGTCGACACCCTGCTCGCCGAGCTGGTCGACACGGCGCGCGGCGCGGTGGCCCTGGACAACCTCGCCCCGATCGCGCTCCTGCTCGCCCAGTGGCGGCACAGCGCCGAGATCTACGCGGACCCCGCCCTGTACGCCATCCTCACCCGTGAGTCCGAAGGCGACCTCGGACCCGCCCCCGCACCCGGGGCGGCTGAACGAGCCCGAAGCGCGGAGACCGGGCCGCGCCGCCCCCGACCGGCGACGAGTACGACCTCCGGTTCGCAAACGCCGAGGCCGCCGACGGCTGGGAACACCTGAGCCGCCAGGCGGCGGGCAACCTGCGCCGCGCCTTCGAGAAGATCCGCGCCACTCCCCGCGCCGCCGACAACCCCGACCGTCAGCACCGGCTCAAGGGCAAGCTCGGTACCGCCACCTTCAAGGGACAAACCCTGGAGCGCTGGCAGTACGAAGTCACCGGTGGCGGACGCATCTGGTACCTGCTCGACGACGCCAACCGCACAGCCTGGATCACCTACGCGGGTACCGGCCACCCCAAGGCTACGGACTGACGTGCTGGTGGGCGGTGCCCCGGGCTGCAGGACAACCAGCAGTGGAGCCTCAACTACGAGCAGCACGCGCCCTGATGGCACTCGCCCCGGGGTGAGCTGAACCGATCTGGGGAACGTGAACAGCCTGTGGTGGCCCGTCTGGTGCGGGCGCTCCGCGACGGCTGGGGCTGCTCGTAGCGGGGGTTGTGGGGAGAGGTGAAACTCCGTTGTCCGCGGGTGGGGCTCGCGGCGATGATCTCTGGTGTGGCTGACATCAGGTTCGAAGGCTCCGCGTTGCGGCCGTACCCCAAGATCTCGGCGAGGGGGCGGCTCTCCGCGTCCGGGAACCGGGAGTGGGTTGCCGTGGAGAAGGTGCACGGGGCGCACTTCGCGGTGGTCTGCGAGGGGGGTGCGGTCCGTCCGGCCAAGCGGCGGGAGCTCCTGGGCGAGGACGCGTTGGACGGATTCTTCGGCGTCAGCCGGGTCTGGCCGGAGCTGGCGGTGGCGGCGGCCCGGTTCGCCTCGGCGGTGCGCGAGGCGGCGGGCGGGGGCGCGGGCGCTGTGGTGACCGTCTACGGTGAACTGGCCGGCGGGTGCTACCCGCACCCCGATGTGCCTGCCGTTGCCGGAGTCGAGCCCGTGCAGACCGGCGTCTGGTACGCGCCGGGGCTGGAGTGGCTGCTCTTCGATGCCACCGTCGACACCGCCGAGGGCCGGTTCTGGATCTCCGACCGTGCTCTGCGAGACGCCGCGGCCACCGCCGGTCTCGCCTGCGCCCCCGCGATCGGGCGCGGTGCGCTCACCGTGCTCCAGGAACTGCCGGCCGCCTTCCCCACCCTGGTCCCCGCGCTCCTCGGGCTCCCCGAACTCGCCGACAACCTCGCCGAGGGCTACGTCCTCAAACCCGCCGGCACCTGGCGGGAGACGGGCCCCGAGGGGGTCGGCGCGCGTCCGGTGGTGAAGGTGAAACAGCAGGCCTTCGCCGAGGACGAGCGCTACGACGGCGCCCGCCCGTACCTGCCGCCGCCGCAGGGTGCGGCCGGGGTTCCGGCCTGGCTCCTGGTCCAGGCTGCGGCACTCCTCACCCCCGCCCGCGCGGCGGCCGCCGTCAGCAAGCTCGGTCCGCGCGCGCCCGAGGACGTCGTGGCGGCGGAGCTCACCCGGGACGTGGCGGAGGAACTCGCCGAGGCGGTGGGGGGATTGGACGGTGACGTCCTGCGCGCGCTGGAAGCCGCTCTCGGGCCCGGAGCGCGTTCCCTGGCGGCGTTCGACGCCGAGGACCGGCGCTCGCCGACGAGCCGGTCCGGGCTGAAGGGCTGAGGGGCTGAAGGGCTGACGGGCCTGAGCGGTCGGGGGCTGGTCAGGCCGGTCTGGTGCGGAAAGGTTCCTGAAGGGCGTGGATGTGGGAGGGGAGTTCGGGAAGAATATGTCGGTCGGTCTACTGATTTTGCGACGAGCTGGTGCGCGCACAGGAAGTCGGCCTGGTCGACTTTCTGTGCGGATGGAGGCGGTGGAAGCGGCGGCAATGGAGAAGATGTAGACCGGTCTACATATTTCTTGCTGGAGAGGGCACCTGCAGTCAAGGGCGGGTGAAGGGGGCGTCGAGGGGGGCTTCCGCCTGGGGTGGGCCGGGCCCATCATGGGCTCCCGGTCCGAGCCCCCGGTCGAGGGCTCCGGGTGAGGCTCCAGGAGGCAGCAGAGATGGCGATTCCCTTCCCTGTCCGGATCCAGTCCGCCGTCGTCCGGAGCGCGTACGCGCTGCCGGAGGGGCTGCGGCGGGCGATCGCGGGCGCGCCGGTGGTGCGGGACGGTCAAGTGCTCTCGCTGGACGCGCAGTTGATCCTCAAGTTGCAGCGCCTGTCGAAGGCCGCCCTGGTGCTGCCCGCCGGGGTCGGGCCGTCGAGGGAGGCGATGGAGCACGCGCGGTACCTGGTGGGCGGGGCGACGATCCAGCCGGTGGCCGTCCGGAACGTCGGAATCCCGCAGGAGTACGGCGAGTTGGCGGCCACGCTGTACACGCCGGGCGGGCTGGCGGCGGGTTCCGGGCTGCTGGTGTACCTGCACGGCGGGGGCTGGGTGGTCGGCAGTCGGGCCAGCCACGACCACGTGGTGCGGTTCCTGGCGCAGCGGGCGCAGGTGCGGGTGCTGTCGGTGGAGTACCGGCGCGCGCCCGAGCACGCGTTCCCGGCGGCTGCGGACGACGCGCTGGCCGCGTTCGACTTCGCGTACGCCAAGGCGGCCGACCTGGGCGCGGATCCGGAGCGGATCGCGATCGGCGGCGACAGCGCGGGCGGGAACCTGGCGGCCGTCACCACACAGGCGGCGGTGCGGCGGGGCGGCCCGGCGCCGGTGTTCCAGTTGCTGCTGTACCCGGCGGTCGACGCCTCCGTCCGGCGGCCCTCGCGCGACCTGTTCGCCGACGGTTTCTTCCTGACCAGCGCGGACATGGACTGGTTCCTGGACCGCTATGCGCCCGTGCCGGCCGACCGGACGGATGCGCGCCTGTCGCCCCTGCTCGCCGCAGACCTGTCCGGGCTTCCGCCCACCTACGTCGGCACCGCGGGCTTCGACCCGCTGCGGGACGAGGGCGAGGCCTACGCCGAGGCGCTGAGGGCGGCCGGGGTGACGGTGCGCCTGAGCCGGCAGCCGGACCTCATCCACGGCTACGCCAGCTACCTCGGCATCGGCCGCCGCTTCCGGGAGGCGACGGCGGAGGCGGCCGACGCGCTGCGGCAGGCGCTGGGCGCCGCGTAGCGCGCAACCAGGGGCGGTACGGCGCGGAGGCGCTCGGCGCAGGACCGGGCGGGGGCTCGTTCGGAGGACTCGACGGCCCCTGCCCGGCTGCTCGTTCAGGCCGGGATCCGCCGCGCCGCGGCGAGCTCCGAGGCCCGCGCGCCGTGCGCGAGGAGGTACTCCGCCACCGATCCGTGGTGACTCCGGATCGACAGCAGCGCGCGCCGCAGATGCACTTCGCGTACGGGCAGGGCGTTGTGCGCGGCCCCGGCCGGGGGCGGGTCGGTCAGGCCCAGTTCGTCGTTCGAGCGCAGGAAGTCCTGGAGGACCTCCGCCTCGGAGGCGCCCAGCAGCGTCTGCAGGACGGCGACGACGACTCCCGTGCGGTCCTTGCCCGAGGCGCAGTGGACCAGGACCGGCGCGGCCTCGCCCCCGCCGGCGAGCAGGCGGCGCAGGACGGCCACCGCCGCCGCGCCGGCGCGCTCGGCCATCAGCGGGTACAGCTCCAACTGATCGGCGGGCCAACGTCGTTCGATGAAGACCGGTGCGTGCAGGTACCGGCCGTCGACGAGGTCGACGGCATCCGGGCGCTCCGCCACCTCCGGGTCGCTGCGCAGGTCGACGACCGTCCGCAGGCCGAGGCGCCGCAGGGTGTCCGCGCCCTCCGTCGAGAGGCCGTGCAGGCCGTGCAGGGCGGCGGAGCGGTACAGCACGCCGCGCGGCAGGGAGCCGACGCCGCCGGTGTCGCGGAAGTTCCGTACGCCGGTGGAGGCGACGCGCTCCGGACCCGCCCCGGGCTGGTTGGTGATCACGCCTCACTGTATCCGGGGGTGGGGGGGCGGAGAGGGTGGAGGGGGCGGCCGGGGGAGGTCACGGACCCGAAGGGGTACGGGAGTTGTGGTCGCGCGCCCGTTCGGTGCTGCGCAGGGGGTTCTCGGCGACGGGCTCTTATTGTACTGTCCGTCTAATAAGCGGGTGAGCGGGCACCCGTAGGGGCAGGCAACTGGAGGCAGCCATGGCTCTCACCAACGCGGCGGCAGGGCAGACGGCGGGTGCGCACGGCCACACCGCGGCCGACGACGACGTCTCGAAGCGGCTGCTGGAGTCCGCCGCGACCCTCTCCTACGACCCCTCGACCGAGATCGACTGGGACGCACCGCTCCCAGCCGACCACTACGGCCTCAACCCGGAGTGGAGCACCCTCTACGGCACCCGCCTGTGGGACGAGATGACCGAGCAGCAGCGGGTCACCCTCACCCGGCACGAGGTCTGCTCGATCATGAACACCGGGATATGGTTCGAGATGATCCTCCAGCAGATGGTGCTGCGCGATCAGTACCTGAAGAACCCCGCCAACGCCGAGTTCCAGTTCGCGCTCACCGAGATCGCCGACGAGTGCCGCCACTCGATCATGTTCGCCCGCGCCTGCGAGAAGATGGGCGTCCCCGCGTACCGGCCGAACAAGGTCATCGCCCAGGCCGGGCGCGCGTTCAAGGCCCTGGCGAAGGGCGAACTCGCCTACGGCGGAATCCTGGTGGCCGAAGAGGTGCTCGACGTCATGCAGCGTGACTGGATGCGCGGCGAGAACGTCCTGGAGATCGTCCGCGGCACCTCCCGGATCCACGTCGTCGAGGAGTCGCGGCACATGAAGTTCGCCCGGCAGGAGATCCGCGAACGGGTGCGCCACGCCGGCCCCGCCCGCCGCCGCACCTCGGCCACCGGCATCGCCGTCGGCGCGTACGTCATCGTCTCCAGCATGGTGCACCCCGGGGTCTACCGGGCCGCCGGGCTCGACACCCAGCGGGCGATCGCCGAAGTGCGGGCCAACGAGCACCGCAAGGCGATGATGCGCACCAGCTCCCGGCACCTGATCGCGTTCCTCGCCGAGACGGGACTGCTCACCAGCCGCTCGGCCGCCATCTACCGGCGCATCCACATGCTCTGACGACACGTCAAAAACGAACAGGTCAAGAGCGACACGTCAACAAAGGCTCCGACACCCGCACTTCACCACCTGTAGCGAGGGACCCCACCCCGGCCATGGCCTACGCGATCACCCGGACCTGCTGCAACGACGCCTCGTGCGTGTCCGTCTGCCCGGTCAACTGCATCCACCCGACCCCGGACGAACCGGAGTTCGGCACCACCGACATGCTGTACATCGACCCGGCGGCCTGCATCGACTGCGGCGCCTGCGCGGACGCCTGCCCCGTGGACGCGGTGTTCCCCGTCGACCGGCTGCGCGGGCCCGACACCGTGTTCGGCTACCTCAACCGCGACTGGTACCGCGACCACCCCAACGACCACGCCTGGGGTGCGCCCGCCTTCCCGCGCAGCCTGCCCGACGGGATCGGCACGCTGCGCGTCGCCATCGTCGGCACCGGCCCGTCCGCCGGGTACACCGCGCAGGAACTGCTGCGCAGCACCGGCGCCGAGATCACCATGATCGACCGGCTGCCCGTCACCGGCGGCCTGCTGCGGCACGGGGTCGCGCCCGACCACCAGTCCACCAAGCGCATCGCGGACAGCTTCGCCGGCGTCTTCCACGACCCCCGGCTGCGGATGCACCTCAACGTGGACATCGGTACCGACCTCACCCACGAGGAACTCGCCGCCCACCACCACGCCGTCGTGTACGCCGTCGGCGCGGCCGCCGACCGGCGGCTCGGCATCCCCGGCGAGGACCTGCCGGGCAGCCTGCCCGCGACCACCTTCGTCGGCTGGTACAACGCCCAACCGACCTTGCCCGCCGACGCGGTGGAGCTGTCCGGGCCAGGCGCCGAACGGGTGGTCGTCATCGGCAACGGCAACGTCGCCGTCGACATCGCGCGCATCCTGCTCACCGACCCCGACCGGCTCGCCACCACCGACATCGCCGACCACGCCCTCGCCGCACTGCGTCGCAGCCGGGTGCGGGAAGTCGTGCTGCTCGCCCGGCGCGGGCCCGCCCAAGCGGCCTGGACCAAGGCGGAGTTTCTGGCGCTGCGGCAACTGCCGGGCGTCGAGGTGGTGGTCGAGGACCACCCGGAGGTGCGGGCGGCGATCGAGGAGGCGGCCGGGACGACCGCGTCGGACGCGCGGGCCGCGCTGCTCGCCGGGCTGCCGCTGGTGCCGTTCGACGGGGGCGCCGAGCCGGCGCCGGGCCGGCGGATCGTGCTGCGCTTCCTGTCCGCGCCGACCGCGCTCACCGCGCTCACCCCGCCCGGCGGGCCCGGCACGTCTGCCGGGAGCGGGCGGGTGATGGGCCTGACCGTCGCGCGGACCACCCTCGCGGGCGACCAGGCAGTCGAGCCGACCGGGGAGACGGACACGCTGCTGGCCGGCCTGGTGGTGCGCTCCATAGGGCACCGGGGCGTACCGGTGCCCGGGCTGCCCTTCGACGAGCGGACGGCGACGGTCGCGCACCGGGGCGGGCGGGTCGTGGACCCGGTGACGGGGCGGCCGCTGCCCGGGACGTACGTGGTGGGGTGGGCCAAGCGCGGGCCGTCCGGCGGGATCGGCGCCAACCGGGCGTGCGCCCGCGAGACCGTGGACGCGCTCCTGGACGACGCGGCGGCCCACGCGCTGGCCGCCCCGGCGGCGAGCCGTACGGACTTCGACCGCCTCGTCCGCCACCGTCGCCCGGACGCCGTCGGGCTCAAGGGACTGCGTGCGGTGGAGCGGGCGGAGCGCGCCCGGGGCGAGGCCGAGGGCCGCCCCCGCGTCAAGCTCGCCACCGTCCCCGCCCTGCTGGCGGCCGCCCGCCGACGGTAGACGGGCAGCGGATTGACGCTGGTCGGCACTGGTCGGCACTGGTCCGCACTGGTCCGCACTGGTCTGCACTGGTCGGCGCCGCTCGCAGTGTCGGACCCGTTGCCTAGGCTGCCCCTGGTGGTTCACGGGAGGGGCGGAATGTACGAGTACGAGGACGACGAGCACGGCGACCTGCGGTGGTTCGTGGACCAGGCGGTCGAGGCCCTGGAACGGTGGCTCTCGTACGAGCGGGACCGTGACCGGTTCGGCGACCGGTACCGCAGTGAGTCGATGGTGCTCGTCCGGCACACCGTCGGCGCGAAGGGGCTCCGGCGCTCGCTCCGCGACACCGTCGATCTGATCGAGACGGTGGTCGACACCGTGGACCTGATCGAGCGGGCGATCCTGCGGGCCGAGGAGCTCAGCCTCTTTCCGGCGCCCCCGGACCTGGACCGGTGGTTGGGATCGCTGGCGCTGCGGATCCACGGGTGGCAGCGCGACCTGTGCGGCCTGCGGAGGACTCTCGGCGACCTTGAGCGCCACTACTGGGCTGGACGCCTGGACGAGGCGGCGGCGGAGAGCGGTGGCGAGGCCGCGCCCCCGTGGGACGCGGACGGCCTCGGCCTCGGTGAGATCGACCGGCAGGCGCGGGCCGTCGCCGTCGAGGTGGTCGCGAAGGTCGGCCGCCGCCAGTGGCACATGGACGAGGGCGGGACGGCGGACGGAAGGACGTTCGACGAGCGGATGCTCGACGAGAGGATGTCCACCGAGGCGTTCTCCAAGCGCAGCACGATCACCCTGGGGCAGATCGACGACGGTCACTTCACGACCTTCGAGCACACCGTCGCGGCGCTGCTGGAACGGGACGGGTTCACCGTCACGCGGGTGCAGGGCGGCGCCGGCGACATGGGCGGCGACGTCCTCGGGGTCACCGACCTGAACGTCCCGTTCATGGTGCAGTGCAAGCACTCCGGTGACCCGAGGGCGACGGTCGGCCAGCCGGTCGTGCAGCACGCGCTCGGCGGCGCCAGGGCGGTGTTCCAGGCCGGGATCATCCTCATCGTGACGAACCGCGGGTTCTCGAAGCCGGCGCGGGAGTTCGCCGCCCTGCCGACGGTGGGCGCGACCTTGATCGACCGCGAGATGCTGGTGTCCTGGGCGGAGCAGCGGACCCCGCTGGCCAAGGTGTTGGCCCCCCAGCGCGACGCCGAGGTGTCGGCCCCGTAGCGCGGTGTCGAGGTGCCGACCACGTGGCGCGGCGCAGAGGAGCCGAACCGACCCCTGACACGGGGAACGCCGCCGGGCCCGTCACCCCCGCCGGGTGCGCTTGAGCTCCTCCCAGCGGGTGGCCTGGGCGGGGGTGAGGCGGCCTCGGAGTTCGGCCAGCTTCAGCAGCTGTGCTTCGGCGTCGGCGCCGAGGGGCTGGGCTTCGGCGCGGTAGTGGTCGGTGAGGAGGGCGTCGAGTTCGGGGCGGGTGAGCGCCGGGTCGAGGCGCTGGGCGAGTTTGGCCATGGTGCGGTAGGAGCCCTGGAGGAGGAACGGGGGTTCGGTGCGGGTGCGGTCGTCCTGCGCAGCGGAGGCCAGGTAGGCGCGGTTGACGGCGAGGACGGTGCCGCGCAGGTGGAGCAGTCCGGCGAGGACGGCGGTCATCCGGTCGGTCTCGGCGGCGGGCCAGGCGCCCGCGAGGGTGCCGCCCGGGGTGCCGGTGGCGCGGGCCAGCAGGGTGTCCAGGTCGGCGCGGTCGGCGGTGGCGAGCGGGGCCAGGTGCGGGTTGGCGGGCAGCGCGTTCTCGACGAAGCTGAGCGCGAAGAGGTCCTCGCGCCCGGCGATGACGTCGCCGAGGTTCCAGACGTCGGCGCGGTTGGCGAGCATGTCGGGCAGCCGGAAGAGGCGGCCGGACTCGGTGTACGGGTTGGCGGCCATGACGACGGCGAAGCGCTTGCCGCGCAGGTCCCACTCGCGGGCCTCGCCGTCCCACACCCCGTCGATCCGGCGCTGGGCGTCGCAGAGCGGGATGAAGCGCTGGAGGAGCTCGGGCGAGGTGTGCTGGACGTCGTCGAGGTAGAGCAGCACGTTGTCGCCCGCGTGCAGGGCGAAGTTGAGCTTCTCGATCTCGCGGCGGGAGGTGGCGTCGGGGGCCTCGGCGGGGTCGAGGGAGGTGACCCGGTGGCCGAGCGCGGGGCCGCTGACGGTGACCAGCAGCAGGCCGAGCCGTTCGGCGAGGTACTCGACGAGGGTGGTCTTGCCGTAGCCGGGCGGGGAGACCAGGAGTAGCAGGCCGCTGCGGTCGACCGGTCCGCCGGTGTCGGCGGTGCCGAGCTGTTTGGCGAGGTTGTCGCCGACCAGCGGCAGGTAGACCTGGTCGATGAGCTGGTTGCGGACGAAGCCGTTGAGCGGGGCCGGCCGGTACTGGTCGAGGCGTAGCCGGGTGTGCTCGGCGGCCAGCAGATCGGCGCGCAGCCGCTGGTAGGCGCGGTATCCGGGGGCCTCGGTGGCGGCGAACTCGGCGACGCGGGCAAGGAGTTCGTCGAGGCGCAGGTCGAGCGCGCCGCCCGGGAGCCGGGGGTGGTCGCCGAGCAGGCCGGTGAGGCGGGTGGTGGCGGCGCCTTCGGCGGGCCGGCGTGGCAGGGACGGGCAGAGGAGCGCGGCGGTGGCCTCGGCGAGGTCTCCGGGGTCGGCGTCGACGGCGCTCGACTCCAGCCAGGCCTGGGCGAGTTGGCACCTGGCGGGCAGCAGGGCGGGTTCGGCGGGCAGTGCGGCCAGCGCTTCGGTGAGGCCGGCGGACTCGGGTGCGGCGTGGAACTTGTCGAGCAGCGCGGCGGCCCCCGGCGCGTACGCGAAGGTGGGTGTGGCGGCGGCGAGTTCGGCCACCAGGTACGGGCCGGCGGGCTGCGGGTGCGAGGTGAACTCCGTGACGGCGGAGCTCAGTTCGTCGGCCAGGGAGTCCAGGGCGGTCAGGGCCGCCGGTGCGGCCGGAGCCGGTGCGCCGCCGAAGGCCTGCCGGGCGAGGGTGAGAGCGAGGGTGAGCGAGCGGGCCCGGGTGTGCCAGATCAGCCGCTGCCGCTCGTCGGCGCCGTGCGCCCAGTACAGCTGCGCGGCCGCCCGGGCGGCCGCCGGGTGGCGCAACAGGCCGGCTTCGGCGTGGAGTTCGAGCAGGGCACGAAGCAGCAGCGCCGCGTCGTGGTCGTGGACGCCGCGCTGGTAGCCCTCGTCCGGGCGCTGTTCGGCGGCGCGGCGGACGAACTCCAGCAGGTCGCCCTCGGTGCGCAGGGTGTCACGCAGGGCGTCCAGCCCGTCCGGTTCGGCGGCCAGCAGCAGGCTGGCGGCGAGGTATTCGGACCGGTAGAGCGCGGGGGTCTCGGAGGGCAGCGGCCGGCTCCAGTAGCGCTCGGTGGCGGCGAACGCCGGATCGGCGACGGGGGAGCGGTAGTCGGTGCCGGTGAGGGTGAAGGCGGGGCGGCCGCGCCAGGGGACGAGGGTGAGTTCGGGCCGCTGGGTGGTGACGGCGAACAGGTGGCGGCCCAGTCGCAGGGTGCCGGGGCCGTCGCCGGCGAGTTCGGCGCGGTCGCGTCGGGCCCGGTGGGCGCGGCTGCGGGCGGCGCGCAGCCGTCCGGTCAGCTCCTCGGCCCGGACGCGGTCGCCGAGCGCGGTCAACTGGGCGGCGAGGTCGCGGAGTTTGACGGCGGTCGGGTCGGCGGCGAGGGCGGCGTCGATCTCGGCCGCGGTGTCGAGGGCGGTGAGCCGCCGGTGCAGGGTGTCGAGGATGCGTTCGGCGGAGGCGGCGATCCGGTCGGCGCGGCGGGCCCGCTCCTCCAGCAGATGCTGGCGGCGGGCGGTGAGGGCGTCGTGGATTCCGGTGCGCCGGTCGGCGAGTTGTTCGCCCAGCGCCGGGTCGGCGTCGGCGAAGCGGGTCTCCAACTGCTCGATCCGCAGCAGGAGCCGGCCGAGCTGTTCGTCGCAGGCCTCGGGGGTGTCGGCGGCGGCGAGCGCGGCGGTGGTGGCCTGGGCGAGCAGGGCGGTTTCGGCGGCGAACTCGGCGGCGGCCTCGCGGGTGCGCAGGTCGCGGCGGCGGACGGTGAGGGCGGCGCGGGCGCGGTTCAGCAGCCCGAGGACGTCGGCGAGCCGGTCGAGGATGGCGGTGCGGGTGGTGGCGTCGGCCAGGTCGAGGGTGCCGACGAGCTCCGAGACGGTCTGCAACGCCTCGCTCTGCTCGGAGATCCGGAGGCCCAGCGGCTCGGCTTCGGCGGCGGTGGTGAGGGCGGCGCAGCGGTCGGCGAGTTCGCCGGCGCGCCGGCGGTGCGGGGCGAAGGCCTCGGGCTCGGCGAGGTGTCCGACGGCGCGGGCGGCGGCTTCGGCCAGGCCCTCGGCGAGGTGGGCGGCGAGCGCGTCGATCCGGGCGGGGTCGGCGCGCGGCAGGTCGCGCAGCGCCTCGATCCGGCCCTGGGCGCGGCGCAGCCCGGCGAGCCGGTCGACCCATTCGGCGGCGTCGGCGAGGGTCTCGCCGCGGGCGGTGCGCAGCAGGCCTTCGACGTGCTCGGCGGCCTGTTCGGTCTGCCGGGCGGCGTGCGCGGTGAGTTCGGCGACGGCCTCGTACTCGGCGATGACCTGCCGGGCGGTGTCGCGGATCTCGGCGAGCGGGGCGGCGAGGTCGCCGAGCCCGGGCTGGCCCAGCCAGTGGTGCCGGTCGGCGGTGCGGGTGCAGGCGGCGAGGACGGCCTGGTGGCCGGCCGGGGTGTCGGCGCCGGCGGCGGCGAGCCGGGCCAGGGAGAGACAGTCGGCGAGGCCGCGGACGAGGTCGGCGTTGCCGATCCGGGCGAGCGGGCCGGTGCCGGGCGGCTGCGCGGCCGCGTGGCGCTCACTGGTGAACGGGGTCTGCCACAGCTGGACGGGGTGCAGCCGGGTGGGCCCGTCCTCGGCCGGGCGGAGGGCGATCAGGGTGCCGTCGGCGAGCAGCGCGTAGCCCTGGCAGGGCAGCGGGGCGGCGGCCTCCTGGCGGACGCTGTTGTACGGCTGGAGCAGGGCGCGGCCGTCGGCGCGGGAGCGGAACTCGTACAGCACGTCCTCGCCGTTGGGCGAGACGAGGGTGCGCTCGTAGGCCAGGCCGTCCACCGGCTGGTCGTAGCTGCGCACGGTGCCGTCGGTGAGGTGGCAGCCGCCGGGGAAGGCCACGCCCTGGTCGGCGGGCAGCCGCAGGCAGGCCTGGCCGAGCGCGTCGATCCGGGTGACCCGGCCGGTGGGCAGGTGGCAGACCAGGTGCCGGACGGTCTCCTCCTGGTACGGGCGCACGCGCACCAGCAGCAGGGTGCCGAGCCGGGCGTGGGCGATCTGGGCGTCGGCGAGGGTCTGCAGGGCCTCGGCGAGGGGTTCGCGGTGCAGCTCGCGGCCGTCGGGGGTGCTGACGGTCAGCCGGCCGCCGTCGATGCCGAGCCGGAGTTCGCCGCCGAGGTCGGCGCGCGGCGGGCTGCCGGGGGCGGCGGGCAGCTGGTCGTCCCGGGTGAGGGCGGTCCAGGTGAGCTGCTGGCCGTCGGCGGCGGTGTGGTCGCGTTCGCCGCGCCCGTCCTGGTAGGCGGGGTGCCCGTCGTCGGCGAGGTCGTCGACGGGGCGCCAGCGCAGCACCCGGACGTCGGCGGCGGCGGGGCCGGTGCGGAAGACGGCGAGCAGGCGGCCGCCGACGGGGCGCAGCCGTTCCAGCCGGGCGTCGCGGAAGTAGCGGTGCAGGTCGGCGAGGTCCTGGCGAAGGCGCGGGTCGTCCAGCAGGGTGCCCTCGGCGGGGGCGGGGGTGAGGTCGGGGTGGTGGACGCTCAGGACTTCCCCGAGCGGCCCGGCACCCGGGGAGCCCTCGGCCGGGGCGCCGGCGGAACCGGAGACGGAGACGGTGGAAGCGGCGACGGCGGTGTCGGGCGCGCTGCCCGGGCGGGTGCCGAGCAGCAGCAGCCCGCCGACGGCGGTGAGGTCCTGCGGGAGGCAGGCCCGGCCGGTGGTGAGCCGGCCGGTGCCGACCAGCCGCAGTTCCCCGCCGCCGAACTCCTCGACCCGGCGGGCGTTCAACGCCTGCGCGCGGTCGGCGAGTTCGGCGGCGGACCGGGCGAGTCGGCCGCGCAGGACCTCGTAGGTGCCGGCGTCGAGCCGGGCGTCGAGGGCGTCCACCACGTCAGTTCCTCAACTACTCAGTTTCTGAACTGCTCAGTTTCTCAACTGCTCAGGAGATCGGGTACTCGGGCGACTCGGGCGACTCAGGCGCTCACTTGGAGCCGTTGACCGAAGCCAGCGCCCCGATCGAGGTCTCGGCGATCCCCAACTTCTGTGCCGAGGTGAGCAGTTGCCGCAGCTGCCCGGCCTGCTCGCCGCCTCCGGTGCCGATCATCCGCATCAGCAGCGCGGACACCGTCAGGTTCTGCACGTCCGCCGTGGACACCGAGGACAGCACCCGGGTGAGGTCCTCGGTGAAGCTGGCGCTGCCGTCGAGCCAGGGCCCGGCCAGGGCCTGGGCGGTCTGCGAGTGCCCGACGAAGGCGTCGACGCTCTTGGCGGCCGTCACCGACTGCACCAGGCGGTCGAAGAACACCCCGTCCCCGCCGACGATGTCGATCTTCGCCTTCTCCAGCCCGGTCGCGACCAGCGCGGCCTGCGCCTCGGCGATCTGCCGCTGGGTGTCCAGCCCGGCCAGCCGGACATCCTTCTCGGCGGCCAGCCGCAGCCGGTACTCCTCGTGCCCGCGCGAGGCCTCGTCCAGCTTCGCCATCGCCGCGGCCTTCTCGGTGAGGCCCTCGGCCTCGGCCTTCAGCTTGGCGCCGATCTCCAGCGCGGCGGCCTTCGCCTTCTCGGCCTGGACGGCGGCCTCGGCGCGGCCGACCTTCTCCACCGCCGCGGCCTCCTGCTCGCGCACCTGCACCTGGGCCAGTCCCTCGGCGGCGGCCTCCGCCCGGATGCCCTCGGCCATCCGGATCTTGGCGGTGGCGTCCAGTTCGGCGGTCTGCTGCCGGGCCTCGGCCAGCACCAGCGACTCGCGGGCCTTGTGCGAGGCGGCCTGCTCGGCGGCCTCGGCGGCCTTGATGTCCTTGACGAGCTTCTCCTGCGCCTGCGCCTCGGCCTGGATGATCACCGCGCGGCGGGTGCGCTCGGCGTCCTCGGTGGCGCGCAGCGTCTTGACGGCCTCCTCCTGCTCGGCGACGGTCCGCTCCACCGCAACCCGTTCGCGGACCACGTCGGCGACCTCCCGCCGGCGGGACTCGACCTCCTTCTGCTTGGCCATGGTGGCGAGTTCGGTCTCCCGGTCGCGGCCGATGACCTCCAGCAGGCGGTCCTTCTCGATCCGCTCGTTCTCCACCGCGATCACCCGCTCGCGGTTCTTCTGCGCCACCGCGACCTCGCGGGCCTGGTTCTCGCGCTGCACGCCGAGCAGTTCCTCGGTCCGGAGGAAGGCGGTCTGGGCGTTCAGCCGCTCCTCCTCCTGGACCCGGGCGATCACCGCGTCCTCCGTGGCGCGCAGGGTCTCGATCTCGCGGCGCTGGCGGATCTCGGCGTCGGCCTGGCGGCGCTGGAGTTCGAGGACGGCCTCCCGGGCGTCCACGTTCTGCCGGGTGATCTCCTTCTCCTCGGTGCGCTGGTACTCGTTGGTGCGCACGTGCTCGATCGCCGTCAGCTCGGTGATCTTGCGGATGCCCTGGGCGTCGAGGATGTTGTCGGAGTCCAGCTGGTTCATCGGGGTCTGTTCGAGGTGGTCGATGGCCGCGTCCTCAAGGGTGTAGCCGTTGAGGTCGGTGCCGATGACCGCGATGATCTGGTCCCGGAACTCGTGCCGGTGGGTGTAGAGGTCGGTGAAGTCGAGCTGCTTGCCGACGGTCTTCAGCGCCTCGGCGAACTTGGCCGCGAAGAAC
This sequence comes from Kitasatospora sp. NPDC094016, assembly GCF_040304045.1. Lineage (NCBI taxonomy): Bacteria > Bacillati > Actinomycetota > Actinomycetes > Kitasatosporales > Streptomycetaceae > Kitasatospora > Kitasatospora sp. NPDC094016. Next base: position 57,417 of record NZ_JBEOUK010000044.1, on the reverse strand, counting down.
TCCTGGATCGCGGACGGGTCGCTGGCGCGGGCGGTGCCGATGGCCTGCGCGACCTTGATGACGTCCTCGACGGTCTTGTTCACCCGCACGAAGAAGGAGATCCGGATGTCCGCCCGGATGTTGTCCCGGCAGATCAGCCCGTCCCGGCCGGCGCGGTGGATCTCCACCGTCTTCACCGAGATGTCCATCAACTCGGCCTTGTGCAGCACCGGGAGGACGATCGCGCCGGTGAAGGTGACGTCCACCTTCTTGGTACGGGAGACGATCAGCGCCTTGCCCTGCTCGACCTTCTGGAACAAGCGGCCCACGAACAGCAGCATGGCGAGCACGATGAGCAGTACGACGGCGACGAGAATGCCGAAACCCACGGCGATGGTGTCCATCACGGAGTCCTTTGACGAGATGACGAGATGGTGCGAAGTCGAGCAGATGAAAGCAGATGAAAGCAGATGAAAGCGGATGGGAACGGAACAGCAGAACAAGCAGTACAAGCAGAACAAAGGGGATGAAGGGAGGAGAGGGGACGCCCGGGGGAGTCAGCCGCCCGGTAGCGCCGGGTCGAACGGCGCCACCAGGAAGTGCTCGCCGTCGGCGTCGTAGTCGAAGATCAGGGCGGTGCGGCCGGCCGCCAACCCGGGCTCCTCGGTGAGCGTGCGGACCTGGACGGTCGCGGTGGAGCCGTCCTCGGCGGTGACCTCCGCCTGCCCGAAGTGGGCCGTCACCCGGCCGGTGCGGATCACGCAGACGCGGCCGACGAAGTCCCCCCGGGTCGCCGGGCGGTCTTCGGGGAACAGCCGGGACAGCGGCCGGACCAGCAGCCGGGTGCCCGCCCAGGAGGCGACCAGCGCGACGGCGAACACGCCGCCGCGCGCCGGTGCCCCCGAGGTGAGGACGGTGCCGGCCAGGCTGACGAACCAGGCGAGCGCGACCAGCAGCGACACCGCCACCGTCACGGGCACCCCGCCCAGCCCCAGCGCGTCCAGCACGCCTCCGTGGTGGTGGGCGCCCCCGCCGTCGGCGCCGTGCCCGTCCTGGGCGGCCCCGTGTCCCCCGTGGGCCGTGTGCCCCCCGGCACCGTGCCCCAGGTCGCCCGCGTGACCGGCATGGCCGACGTGACCGGCATGCCCGACGCCGTGTCCCCCGTGCAGGGCGTCGAAGCCCAGGCCGCCGACCAGCATCAGCAGCCAGTACCCGACGACCACCACCAGCGCGAAGCTGAAGAGCGCCGTCGGAAAAGCCAGCGCGGCCGCGACGAATCCCCCCACCCCGGCCACGCTCCCCCGCTGTTCCCACGGCACCGCACCTCGGCGCCATGGAGATCGTGACAGCGGAGGGGCCGTTCGCACATTGCCAGGATCCGGCAATCTTTACGGCCCTTTGACACCCTGGAACGCACTGCCGGGGGCGTTTGGCCAGGCGCCTACAGCGGCTGCTCCGGCCAGTTCAGCAGCCGGGCGCCCATCGCCGCCGTCTCCAGGGTGAACCGCTGCAGGGCGTCCGACGGGTCGTAGCCGGTCAGCGCCTTGATCCGCTCCAGCCGGTAGCCGAGCGTGCGCACGCTCAGCCCCAGCCGCCGGGCCGCCTCCGCGTTCACGTACGCGGCCTCCGCCTGCACCGCGATGGTGTCCAGCAGGGGGCGGGCGCCGCCGCGCGCCTCGGTCAGCGGGCCCAGCACGCTGCGCACCAGGTCGGCCATCGCCGCCCGGTCGCGCATCAACACGGGGAAGACCAGCAGTTCCTCGGCCTTCAGCTGCTGCGCCGGCAGGTCCAGCCGGTCCGCGTAGTCCAGCGCGCCCAGCGCCTCCTCGTAGCTGCGCAGCACCCCGCTGGCCCCCGAATGCCGGCGCCCGGTGGCCACCCGCAGCACCGGGCGGTAGCCGGGGCCGGGGCGCAGCGCCAGGTCGGCGAAGGCCTCCAGGACGGCGCGTTCGGTGTCCGGGACGATGCACACCAGCCGGCCGTCCTTGCCGGCGAGCAGGACGTCCCGCTCGCCGAACCGCCCGACCAGCTCCCGTTCCACCCGGTTCACCAGCGGGTGGACGTCCGCGTACGGCGTGTCGCCGACGGCCACCGCCACCGCGTACGCGCCCGCCAGCCGGAGCCCGAATCGCTCCGCGCGCTCCGCCAGCAGGCCCAGGTCGCTGCGGCCGTACAGCAGGTCGTCGATGAACTCGCGCCGCGCGGACTCCTGCTGGCGGACCGCCATGCGCTGCGCGCGCTCGTGCCCCTCGCCGAGCGCGGCCAGTGCGGCCTCGGTCGCCGCGAGCACGGCGTCGCCGGTCCGGCGCAGTTCGCCGACACCGCCCGCCGCGGTGATGCCCGGCAGCGTCTGCCAGGCCCGCCGGGTGGCCGCCAGGCAGTGCGCGACGACGTCGCGCAGCCCGTACCCGGCCTCGGCGCAGTGCTCGCCGAGCGTGCGCAGGCACTCCAGTTCGTCCCGGCGCAGCAGCCTCCCGGTGCGGGAGGCGTCGGCGAGCAGCCCGAGGTAGGCCTCGGCGAGTTCGGTGGGTATGTCGTGTTCGGTCCCCTCGGACACCGCGGTACTCCGCCCCCCGTGACGCGTGATGATCCGGCGCGGAACTTTAGCAGGATCGATACGGCGCCGAACGGTGCGGGGTGGGCGGCTGACCTGGCGCTATCGCGGTCCGGGCGGCGGATCGGCCGCAGGGCCGGACGGTGCTTCCGGCCTGGGCTCGCGGAAGTTCAGGACGAAGCGCGCGCTGCTGCCGTCGATCCGCCGCCGGACGTACAGCGCCGGGGCGCCGTCCGGGGTGCAGCTGACCCCCTCGCGGACCAGCAGAGGGGTGCCCGGCGGGACGCCCATCAACTCGGCGTCGGCCAGGTCCGCGCCGATCGCGCCGAACGCCCGCCAGTCGTACTCCAGCTCCACCCCGGCCGCGCGGGCCAGGTCCAGCACCAGGTTCCCGGGCCGGCCGGGCCGCACCAGGGCCTCCGGCAGCGGGCCGAACGGCACCCAGTAGCTGCACACCGCCCGGGCCTGGCCGCCGAGCCGGATCACCGTGTCCACCCGGGACAGCTCGGCCGGCGCCCGGCCCAGCTGCCGGGCCGCCTCCTCGTCCTCCACCGACCCGGCCGCCGGCGGGGTGCCCAGCACGAACTCGCCGTCGCCGGTGTCGGGGAGTGCGGCGTGCACGCTGCCCAGGTCGAAGCGCTGGCTGCGTGGATCCACCGCGATCGAGACGCGGACGGCCGGCGGGCGGACGAACGTGCCCACGCCCCGCCGGATCTCCACCACGGCGGCCCGCTCCAGCTCCGCCACCGCCTGCCGGACGGTCAGCCGGTTCACCCCGAACTCGGCGCTCAGCTCGGGCTCGCTCGGCAGCCGGGCGCCCGCCGGGTACGCGCCGGCGTCGATCCGTTCCTGGAGCCGCCGGGCCAGCCGTCGGTAGAGCGGGGTGCTGGGAGGGTTCGTCGCCACACGCCCGATCCTACGAACCCCGGGCCCGCCGCCGCCCGCAGCCTGCCCACGGCCGGGCCCACCGCCCGCCCACCCCGTCCCCTCGCTCCGGTCGACGGGACCGGTCGGCGGGGGTGGGATGGAGGGGTGCGGGCGACCGTGGTTTGCCCCGCACCCCGGGGAGGGACTAGACATCTAGATGTCTTGACGCACATCTGGATGTCCGGTCCCTCCCCCCACGGCCCCACCGAAAGGCCCCGCGCATGTCCCTGGTCAACTTCCGCGACTCCGCCGTCCTCGGCGACCCCGAGGGCCTGCGGATCCGCCCCGGCGTGCTGTACCGCTCCGCCCAGCCGTTCCCGGCCGCCGACGAGGCCACCGTCGCCCAGCTGCGCGCCTGCGACATCCGCACCATCGTCGACCTGCGCGACACCCGCGAGACCGACCCCGCCGACTGGGCCGCCGCCGAGGCCGCCGGGATAGCCGTCGTCGCCGCCCCGGTGAACCCCACCGGCGACGGCCTCGCCGCCCGGATGCGCACCATGGCCACCGCCGCCGACCTCGGCGACTACTACGTGCTGCTGGCCGAGTCCGCGCCCGAGGCCGTCACCGCCGCCGTCGAGGCCGCCGCCCGCCCGGGCGCCGTCCTCCTGCACTGCGCCGCCGGCAAGGACCGCACCGGCCTGCTGACCGCCCTGCTGCTGGACCTCCTCGGCGTGCCCGCCGAGCGGATCGTCGCCGACTACGCCCGCACCGCCGACGCCCTGCCGCAGATCTTCGCCGGCCTCTCCGAGCGCCACCGCACCGCGCTCAACGCCCGCGGCGCCCGGGTCACCGACTCCGAGGGCCGCGAACTCACCATCCCCGCCCCGCTCCTCGACGCCCCGGCGGAGGCCATGGCCGTCTTCCTCGACCGCGTCCGCACCCGCCACGGCGGCGCCGAGGCCTTCCTCCCCGCCTGCGGCGTCCCCGCCGCCACCCTCGGCGCCTTCCGCGCCAAGGCGGGCGCCGCGGCGGCCTCGGCCGTCTGACACCCGGCTTCCGTCGGGCTCAGACGTCCCGCCGCCGCATCAGGACCACCGTCGCCGTCAGCGCGACGGCCGCCCAGGCGCCCAGGGTGATCCAGGAGTCGAGCACGCTCGGCGCGTACTTGCCCATCGTCGTCGAGGAGTTGGGGTTGATCGTCAGCCTCCCCTCGGCGGCGAGCGGCAGGTGGTTGCCGATCTCCTTCAGCCAGCGGTAGCGGTCGCCGCCGAACAGCATCGGCACGATGAACAGCAGCATGACCAGCGAGACGATCGAAGCGGTGGCGTGCCGCAGCAGGGCGCCGAGGGCCATCCCGATCAGCGCGCAGACGGGCACGAGCGCCGCGTAGCCGAGAACGGCCCGCAGGCAGCCCTCGTCGGTGATGGAGAGCCCGACGTGCCGGGAGGCCAGCATGGCGTTGCTGCCGAAGAAGGACACCGCGGACACCACCGCCCCGGCGAGCGAGGTGAGGCCGGCGATCAGCACCACCTTGGCCACGGCCACGCCCCGCCGGTCGGGCACGGCGGCGAAGGTGGTGCGGATCATGCCGGTGGTGTACTCGCCGAACACGGTGATCGCGCCGAGGCTGCCGGCCGCGACGGCCATCAGGGCGCCGGAGATGCTGCTGAGGCCGTGGTACAGCGGGTCGTACCGGTACGGCGGGAAGCCGGGCACCGGCGGGCGGGGGTGGTCGATGTAGGTCAGGTCGGTGTGGACGGCGTTCAGGTTGACCACGATCGCGGCCAGCGAGGCCAGCGCCAGCACCCAGTACGTGGACCGCAGCGAACGCAGTTTGATCCACTCGGCGGCGAGCAGGTCGCCGAACCGGGGCCGCGGCTCGGCCGGGCGGGTGCGGGGGCGGGCGGGGGCGAGGGCGGCGGTACTCATCGGGCATCTCCTGCCAGGTATTCGACGCTGTCGGCGGTCAGCGACATGAACGCCGACTCCAGGGACGAGGTGCGGGTGGCGAGCTCGTGCAGCACCAGGCCGTGCCGCAGGGCGAGTTCGCCGATCCGGGCGGCGGGCAGCCCGGTCACCACCGCCCCGTCCGGCTCCTGCCGCACGGCCGCCCCTTCGGCCCGCAACACCTCGGCGAGCGAGGGCAGTTCGGGCGTCCGGACGGCCACGCTGGTGACGGCGTCGCGGGCGGAGAACTCCGCCAGGCTCTCGTCCGCGATCAGCCGGCCCCGGCCGATCACCACCAGCCGGTCGGCGGTGTGCTCCATCTCGGCCATCATGTGGCTGGAGACGAAGACCGTCCGCCCCTCCTCGGCGAGGCGGCGGAACAGGCCGCGCACCCACAGCACGCCCTCCGGGTCGAGGCCGTTGAGCGGCTCGTCGAACAGCAGCACCGGCGGGTCGCCGAGCAGCGCGCCGGCGATGCCGAGCCGCTGCTTCATGCCCAGCGAGTAGCCGCCGATCCGGCGCCCGGCGGCCTTGCCGAGGCCGACCTCGGCGAGCACCTCGTCCACCCTCCGGAGCGGGATGCGGTTGCCGCGGGCGAGCGCCGCCAGGTGGGCCCGGGCGCTGCGCCCGCCGTGCACGTCCTGGGCGTCCAGCAGGGCGCCGACGTGGCGCAGTCCGCGCGGCCGGTCCGCGAAGGGCACGCCGTCCACGGTGACGGACCCCTCGGTCGGGGTGTGCAGCCCCAGGATCATCCGCAGCGTGGTGGACTTGCCGGCGCCGTTGGGGCCGAGGAAACCGGTGACGGTGCCCGGCCGGACGGTGAAGGTCAACTGGTCGACGGCCGTGGTGGCGCCGTACCGCTTGGTCAGTCGCTCGATCTCGATCACGGAGGCAACGGTGCCGTCCGGGGCCCCGGCCGGGCATCGGGCCGCGGGCCACAACCGGCGGCCGCCGCACTGGCCCGGGGGATTACGCCCGCGGGCCGATGTGCCGCCGCAGGGGCCGCCGCTACCATCGGGCGATGATCACCAACCCTCGTCCGCCCCTGTTCAGGCGCGTGCCGCCGGGCGTCTGGGTGGCGGCGTTCTGGGTGGCCGTCATCACGTTCCGCGGCTTCCAGCGCAGCGACGAGCTGGCCCACCTGTTCCGCTACAACGGCAACTTCGAGGACATGCCGTTGCTGGTCACCGCGGTGGTCACGACCCTGATGGCGTCGCTGCTGGTCCGGCTCCCGCTGCTGGCGGTGGCGATCCCGCTGGCCGCGTGCGCGTTCACGATCGGCATGCGGATCCAGGAGACGGCCGTGGTGCAACTGCTGCTCGCCGAGGCGGCGATCGGCTACTGCACGGCCACCCGCTCCCGGGCCGTGTCGCTGTGCGCCGCCGCGATGCCGGTCGCCCTGGTGGCCGCCCTGGCGGCCTGGCGGGTGGCGAACGACTACCACACCGACTTCGTCGCCCAGGCCGCGTTCGCCTCGACCGCCGCGATCGCCTGGCTGGTCGGCAACACCGTCCGGCAGAACCGCGTGCACGCCGAGGCCCTGCGCAGCCGCGCCACCGAGCAGGCGATCACCGCCGAACGGCTGCGGATCGCCCGCGAGTTGCACGACATGGTCGCCCACAGCATCGGCATCATCGCGATCCAGGCCGGGATGGGCAGCCGGGTCATGGACACCCAGCCCGCCGAGACCCGCAACGCGCTGAACGCCATCGAGGCGACCAGCCGGGAGACCCTGGCCGGGCTGCGCCGGATGCTCGGCGCGCTGCGCCAGGGCGAACCGGAGCCCGCGCCGATGGAGGTCGCACCGGGGCTGGGCGAGTTGGACCGACTGGTCGAGCAGACGGCCGGCGCGGGCGTGCGGGTCGCGCTCACCCGCCTCGGCGAGCCCCGCCCGCTGCCGCCCGAGGTGGACCTCGCCGCCTACCGCATCGTGCAGGAGGCGGTCACCAACGTGGTCCGGCACTCCGGCACCCAGGACTGCCGGGTCACCGTCGACTACGGTCCCGAGGAGGTCGCCGTCACCGTCGTCGACCTCGGCGCCGGCGCCGCCGGGCCGTCCGCCGGCTCCGGTTACGGCATCGCCGGCATGCGCGAGCGGGTCGGCCTGCTGAACGGCGAGTTCAGCGCCGGCCCGCGCCCCGCGGGCGGCTTCCAGGTCGCCGCCCGACTGCCGCTCCCCGTGGAGGTCTCCCCGTGATCCGTGTCGTCCTGGTCGACGACCAGCCGCTCATCCGCACCGGTCTGCGCGTGCTCATCGCCGACACCCCGGACCTGGAGGTCGTCGGCGAGGCCGGCAACGGCGCCGAGGCGGTGGAACTCGTCGGCCGGCTGCGCCCCGACGTCGCCGTGATGGACATCCGGATGCCCGGCATGGACGGCATCGAGGCCACCCGCCGGATCACCGCCGACCCCGGCCTGCCGACCCACGTCCTCGTCCTCACCACCTTCGACGACGACGACTACGTGTACGGCGCGCTGCGGGCCGGGGCGGCCGGCTTCCTGGTCAAGGACCTCGCCCTGGAGACCATCCTCGACGGCGTCCGGGTGGTCGCCGCCGGGGACGCCCTGATCGCGCCGAGCATCACCCGCCGGCTGATCGGCGAGTTCGCCGCCCGCCCGCAGCCCGCCGCCGCCCGGTCCGGCCGGGCGACGGTCGACGGCATCACCGAGCGCGAGCGCGAGGTGCTGACGCTGGTCGGCCGCGGGCTGTCCAACGGCGAGATCGCCGAGGAGCTGACCATCAGCGTGGCCACCGCCAAGGCGCACGTGGCCCGGCTGTTCACCAAGCTGGACGCCCGGGACCGGGTCCACCTGGTCATCCAGGCCTACGAGTTCGGCCTCGTCGCCCCGTCCTGAGCCCAGCCGGTCCACGGCCGGTCCACGGCCGGATCACGGCCGGACCAGGGCCGGATCAGGGCCGGATCAGGATTCGACCAGCTCCCCGATCCGCATGATCCGCCCGTGCGAGTCCAGCACCACGTCGTACACGTTGCCGTAGCACCTGTACGGCGGGTCGGGTTCGTGCTCGGCCAGGCAGTCCTCCAGGTGCCCGAGCACGTCCTCCAGCCGGACGGTTCTGGTCGGGTCGCCGTTCGGGCGGTCGACGAGCGTGGCCTCGACCCCGGCGGTCGCGAAGCCGTAGCGGGCCGGTGTCCCCGTCCCCTCGTAGCGGGCCTCGTCGCAGGAGTAGCGGGCGGGCTGGGCGGTGACGTCGCCGTCGTCGGTGGCGAGGACCACCAGGACGGTGTGTCCGGGGCGTTCGGTCGGGGTCGGGGTGGCGCAGTCGGCGGTGGGGGCGGGGGAGCTGTCCATGCTGGGCTCGGGGTCGGCGAGGTCGTCGTCCAGCAGGTCGTCCTCGTCGTCGTACGCCCCGTCGGCGAGGGCGGCGGCGGAGGCGGCGGCGACGGTGGGCGCGGAGTCGGCGGGAGTGCAGGCGGCGAGGGCGGCTGCGGCGGTGCAGCAGAGCAGCGCGGCGAGGAGGGTTCGGGGCACGGCCATGGCACTAGTCTCCCCGGACAGCGGCGGAACTCGTCACTCAGGTACACGACTGGTGCACGGGCTGTGGTTCCCGCCGCCGCCGGATGTGCGGATCCGGCGGCGGCGGGAGTCTTGGGGGCGGCGTAACGGTCAGGCGGCGACGGGCCGTTGCGCCTCGTACGCCTCGCGCAGCCGGGCCTGGGCCGCGGGGCCCGCCCCGAGGTGGTCGAGTCCGAGCAGCGCCGCGCCCAGGACGGGCGGCGCGACGACGACCCGCGGTTCGGCGAGCGGCGCGGCCTCGGCCAGACGGGCGGTCAGGTTGTCGAGCAGCAGCGGCTGCCGGGAGGCGAGCACGCCGCCGCCGAGCACCAGCGGGGTGGGCGCGTCGAGCAGTTCCAGCCGCCGCAGGGCGACGACGGCGAGGCGGACGATCTCGTCGGCCTGGCGGTCGACCAGCCCCAGGGCGACCTCGTCGCCCTGCTCCGCGACGGCGAACAGCACCCGGACGATCTCGTGCAGCCGGCTGGTCGGCAGGTGCCCGAGGTGGACGGCCTCGGCGACGGCGCCGGCGCTGGGCAGGCCGAAGTGCTCGGCGATGGCGCGGGAGAGCCCGGTGGGGCCGCCACGGCCGTCCTCGTGGCGGACGGCGTGCCACATGCTGGTGACGGCCAGGCCCCCGCCGCCGCCCCAGTCGCCGGTGAGCTCACCGAGGGCGGGGAAGCGGGCGGTGCGGCCGTCGGGCAGCAGGCCCACGCAGTTGATGCCGGCGCCGCAGACGACGGCGACGCCGCGCGGGCCGTCGGTGCCGGCCCGCAGCAGGCCGAAGGTGTCGTTGACGACGGTGTTGCTGGCGCCCCAGGGGTGGGATTCCAGCGCGGCGCGCAGGGCTTCCTCCTCGACGGGCAGGTCGGCGTTGGCCAGGCAGGCGCTGACGTGGCTGGTGAGGACGCCGCTCCAGGCGGGGTGGCCGGCCGCGGCGGCGGCCTGCTCGACGAGCGGGGCGAGGCCGGCGACGGCGGCGGCGCCGCCGATCTTCTGGGGTGCGAAGCCGCCGCCGCGGGCGGTGCCGCGGACGGTGCCGTCGGCGCCGATCAGGGCGACGTCGGTCTTGGAGTTGCCGGCGTCGATGGCGAGGACGCCTGGCAGGGTCGGTTCGGGCTGGTGGGTCATCAGGTCCCCGCGGCTCGTACGTGGCCCGGCCGTGGCGTTGTCCCCGGCCGGGGGTGATCGGTCTCCTCGCAGTGCCCGGCCCGCGACACCCTCATATCGCGGGCCGGGCCGCTTTCCGGACGGGGCCCGGGTGCGAAGCCGGGCCCCGGGCCGTCAGGCCCAGGCGAGGTGCTCGCGGTTGTGGGCGAGCAGCCGGTCGGTGAGCTGGTCGGCGAGTTCGAGCTGGCCGACCAGCGGGTGGGCGAGCAGGGCGTCGAAGACCCGGTCGCGGCCGCCGTGCAGGGCGGCGTCGAGGGCGAGGTGCTCGTACGCGGTGACGGCGGCGATGAGGCCGGCGTACAGCGGCTCGACGGGCCGCTGGGGGAGCGGCCGGACGCCGTTCGCGTCGACCTCGGCCGGGACCTCGATGACGGCGTCGTCGGGCAGGAACGGCAGCACGCCGTTGTTCGGCGCGTTGACGACCTGCACGGACGTCCCGCCGCCGGTGCCGAGCAGCGCGGCGATCAGCTGGACCGCCGCCTCGGAGTAGAACGCGCCGCCGCGCTGGCCGAGGAGTTCCGGCTTGGTGTCGAGGGCCGGGTCGGCGTACATCTCCAGCAGCTGCCGCTCGATCTCGGCGACCTGGGCGGCCCGCGAGCCCTGCACCTTGAGTTCCTCGACGACGGCGTCGTGCTGGTAGAAGTAGCGCAGGTAGTAGGACGGCACGACGCCGAGCCGCTCGATGACGGGCTGCGGCAGGTGCAGGTCCTCGGCGATCGCCTTGCCGTGCGCGGCGAGCAGCTCCGGCAGCACCTCCCGGCCGGTCGCCGATCCCGGGGCGTCGAGCAGGGTGACGCCGCGCTCCCAGGTGAGGTGGTTGAGGCCGACGTGGTCGAGCCGGACCAGCTCCGGGTCGACGCCGAGGTGGGTCGCGAACTTGCGCTGGAAGCCGATGGCGACGTTGCACAGGCCGACGGCCTTGTGGCCGGCGTTGCGCAGCGCGCGGGTGACGATGCCGACGGGGTTGGTGAAGTCGACGATCCAGGCGTCCGGGTTGGCGCGCCGGACCTTCTCGGCGATGTCGAGGACGACCGGGACGGTGCGCAGCGCCTTGGCGAGGCCGCCGGCACCGGTGGTCTCCTGGCCGACGCAGCCGCACTCCAGCGGCCAGGTCTCGTCCCGGTTGCGGGCGGCCTGCCCGCCGACGCGCAGTTGCAGCAGCACGGCGTCGGCGTCGGCGACACCGGCCTCGACGTCGACGGTGGTGGTGACGACGGCGCCGTGCCCCTGCTTGGCGAAGATCCGCCGGGCGAGCCCGCCGATCAGCTCCAGCCGGTCGGCGGCCGGGTCGATGAGCACCAGCTCGCCGATCGGCAGGGTGTCGCGGAGCCGGGCGAAGCCGTCGATCAGCTCCGGGGTGTACGTCGAACCGCCGCCGACGATTGCCAACTTCAGTGCGGACATCAGCCCTTGACCCCTGTCAGTGTCACGCCTTCGATGAAGGCCTTCTGTGCGAAGAAGAAGAGGACGATCACCGGTGCCATCACGAGGAGGGTGGCGGCCATGGTGAGGTTCCAGTTGGTGTGGTGGGCGCCCTTGAACGACTCCAGGCCGTACGAGAGCGTCCAGGCCTCGTGGTTGTTGCTGGCGTAGATCTGCGGGCCGAAGTAGTCGTTCCAGCAGTAGAAGAACTGGAACAGGGCGACGGCGGCGATGGCCGGCTTGGCCATCGGCAGCACGACCTTCAGCAGGGTGCGCAGGTCGCCGCAGCCGTCGATCCTGGCGGCCTCGATGTACTCCTTGGGGATGGTCAGCAGGAACTGGCGCAGCAGGAAGATCGAGAACGCGTCGCCGAAGGCCATCGGGATGATGAGCGGCCAGAGCGAGCCGCCGAGGCCGAGCTGCTTGGCCCAGAACAGGTACATCGGGATGATGGTGACCTGCGGCGGGAGCATCATCATGGCGATGACGGCCATCAGCGCCAGGTTGCGGCCCCGGAAGCGGAACTTGGCGAGCGCGTAGGCGACCGGCAGGCTGGAGACGATGGTCAGCACGGTGCCGAGGCCCGCGTAGAGCAGGGTGTTGCGCCACCAGGTGAGGAAGCCGGGGGTGTCCCAGACCTTGCCGTAGTTGCCCCACTGCCAGGAGGTGGGCCAGTAGTCGGTGGTGAGCGCCTGCTGGTCGGTCATCACCGAGGTGAGGAAGGCGAAGACGAACGGCAGCAGGAAGAACAGGGCGGCGGCGATGGCCAGCGAGTGCACGGCCACCCAGTTGAGCATCGCGCGGCGGCGGGCCGCCCGGGCGGCCGGGCCGGAGGCGCGGGAGGTGCCGGCCGGGGCGGGCGCCTTGGTGAGTGTGGAGCTGAGAGTCATGTTCGGGTCCTCATCGGTCCGCTGGGTCCGCAGCACACGGACTAGTCGTCGCTCGCCATGAAGCCGGACTTGCGGCGGAGCAGGAGCGAGGTGACGGCCATCGAGATGGCGAACAGCACCAGGGCGACGACGCACGCCGCGCCGTAGTTGAAGCGCTGGAAGCCGAGGTTGTAGACCATCTGCGGCAGGGTCCAGGTGGAGCCCTGCGGGAAGCCGGGCTCGAACTGCTGGCCGGAGTTGCCCGCGATGCCGCCGGCGACCTTCCCGGCGACGATCGCCTGGGTGTAGTACTGCATGGTCTGGATGACGCCGGTGACCACGGCGAACATGATGATCGGCGAGATGTTCGGCAGCGTGACGTACCGGAACCGCTGGAAGGGGCCGGCGCCGTCCAGTTCGGCGGCCTCGTACTGCTCCTTGGGAACGTCGAGCAGCGAGGCCATGAAGATGACCATCAGGTCGCCGATGCCCCACATGGCGAGCATGGTGAGCGCGGGCTTGGACCAGTCGGCGCTGGCGAACCAGCCGGGCTGCGGGAGGCCGATCTCACCGAGGAAGTGGTTGACCGGGCCGGTGCCGGGGTTGAGCAGGAACGCGAAGGCGACGGTGGCGGCCACCGGCGGTGCCAGGTACGGCAGGTAGAACGCGGTGCGGAAGAAGCCGACGCCGGTCTTGACCTTGGTGATGAGCAGGCCGATGCCGAGGCCGAAGGCGACCCGCAGGCTCACCATGATGAAGACCAGCCACACGGTGTTGCGCAGGCCCTGCCAGAACGCCGGGAGGTCGTTGAAGACGTAGTCCCAGTTCTTCAGGCCGCTGAAGGAGGGGGCGCCGAAGCCGTTGTACTTGGTGAAGGAGAAGTAGACGGTGGAGATCAGCGGGTACAGGAAGAAGACGCCGAAGCCGATCAGCCAGGGGGAGAGGAAGGCGAGGTTGCGGGCCGCCTCCCGGCGGCGCTTCCGGCGCAGCAGGTGCTGCGTGGAGGGCGCCGCCGGGTCGGTCGATCCGGTGCCCTTGCGGGTGCCGAACGCGAGTGACATGGGAGCTCCGTGGACCGTTTCCGCTACTTCGCCTGGGCGATGGCGGCGTCGATCTCCTTGGCGGTGGCCGCGAGGCCGGCCGAGAGATCGGGCTGCTTGCCGGACTCGTAGTCGTAGCCGAGGTTCTGCAGGGAGGAGATGAAGCCGCTGCCGTTGACGGCCGCCGGGGTGGTGCCCGAGTACTGGTTCTTGGCGACGTCGATGAAGGTCTTGAAGTTCGGGTCGCTCGTCAGCTTCGGCGAGTTGAGCGCGTCGAAGGTGCTGGGCACGTTGTGGATCGCGTTGGCGAAGCTGACCACCGCGTCGGTGTCGGTGGTCAGGTACTTGACCAGCTCCCAGGCCGCGGCCTGCTTCTTGCTGCTGCTGGCGATGCCGACGATGGTGCCGGTCTGGTAGCCGCGGCCGTAGGTGTCGGCCTGGTCGTCCGGGACGGGGAACGCGGCGGTGGCCCAGTCGAAGTCGGGCTTGGTGTCGGCGAGGGCGGCGGTGCGCCACTCGCCGTCGATGGCCATCGCGACCTGGCCGGTGAGGAAGGGGTTCTTGGCGCTGAACTCCTCGCCGAAGGTGGCGCGGTACTTCTCCAGCTTGGTGTAGCCGCCGAGCTGGTCGACCATGCCCTTCTGCCACTTGAGCATCGCGGCGACCTTCGGGTCGGTGGCGATGTTCGACTTGCCGTCGGCGCCGAAGTAGGTCGGGCCGTACTGGCCCAGGAAGTGCTCGGTGGTCGACTCGTAGCCGTGGTACAGCGGCATGAAGCCGAGCTGCTTGTAGCCGTCGCCGTCCGCGAGGGTCAGCTTCTTGGCGTCCTCGGCGAACTCGCTGAAGGTCTTCGGCGGGTTGGCGATGCCCGCGTCGGCGAAGGCCTTCTTGTTGTAGTAGAGGCCGTAGGCGTCGCCGAGCAGCGGCAGCGAGCACTGGTTGCCCTGGAACTGCGTGTAGTTGAGCATCGCGGCCGGGAAGGTCTTGACCGGGTCGATGCCGCTCTTCTGCAGCAGCGGCTTGAGGTCGGTGAACGCCTTGGTCGAACAGAACATGCCGACGTTGTTGGTGGAGAAGGAGGAGACCACGTCCGGCGCGTCGTCGCCGCCGGCCCGCAGGGCCTGGTTGACCTTGTCGTCCGCGATGTTGTCCACGGCCTTGACGTGGATGTTGGGGTGGGCCTTCTCGAAGGCGGCGATGTTGTCGTTGATCGCCTTCACCTCGTTGTCCTGGCTCCAGCCGTGCCAGAAGGTGATGGTGACGTCCTTGCCGCTGGCCGAGTCGTCGCCGCTGCTCTCGCTGCTGCCGGTGCAGGCGGTGGCGAGCAGGGCCAGGACGGCGGTGCCGGTGACGGCGGCGATCGTGCGACGGCCTCTGCGGGAGGTGGTGGAGTGCACTTCGAGGTCCTCCTGGGGGTGCGCGGGCAGGCGTCATTGCCTCGGGGCCCGCGTTCGGGGGTTGGGAGAGGTGGGTGCAGGGTGCGTGCGGGGTGACGGGCGACCGGGGAGCGTCGGCGGGTGGGCGTCGGTGAACGTCGGTGGGCGGCTGTCAGTGGGCGGCTGTCAGTGGGTGGAGAAGACCGCCTCGCGGGCGTCCGCCAGCGCGCGTTGCAGGGCGCCGAGCAGGACGGGCGAGCCGGGCAGGGCACTGCTGCGGACCTCGGGCCGGGCGATGGAGAGCCTGGCCAGTTCGTCCTCGACGAGGGCGCGCAGGCGTTCGCCGCCCGCGGTGGGCACCGCGCCGGAGAGGACCACCAGCTGGGGGTCGACGACGGCGACGATCGCGGCCAGTCCGACGGCGAGCCGGCCGGCCAGTTCGACGAGGAAGGCGTCGCCGGCGCCCGGGGTCTCCAGGGCCTTGGCGATCGAGTCCTCGGCGGTGGGCGCGCCGAGCCCGTGCTCGCGGGCCAGGACCCGGACGGCGGGTGTGCCGACCAGTTCCTGGAACCCGCCGAACTTGCGGCGGCGCACGTCCCGCGCGACCGGTGAGCCGGGCACCGGCATGTAGCCGACCTCCCCGGCGCCGCCGGTGAAGCCGCGGTGCAGCCGGCCGGCGATGACGATCGCGGCGCCGGTGCCCGCACCGGCCCAGAGCAGGACGAAGTCCTCGGAGCCCCGCGCCGCGCCGGAGGCCTGTTCGGCGACGGCGGCGAGGTTCACGTCGTTCTCGATCGACACGGGCGCGCCGATCGCCTCGGACAGCTCCTCGACCAGCCGCGGCGAGTGCCAGCCGGGCAGGTGGGAGGCGTAGCGCAGCTTGCCGGTGACCGGGTCGGGGGCGCCGCCGACGCCGATCGCGGCGGTGCGCAGGCTGCCCGCGGCCAGTCCGGCGGCGCGGACGGTCTCGGCGACGGCGGCGGCGACCTTGGCGACGGTCTCGGCGGCCGGCACGCCCTTGGTCGGCACGGCGTGTTCGGCCAGCGTGGAGCCGGTGATGTCGGCGACGGCGACCCTGATCTCGCTGTTGGTGACGTCCAGCCCGGCGACGTGGCCGGCGGCCGGATTCACCTCGTACAGCTGCGCGTTGGGGCCGGGGCCGCCGGCGGTGGTGCCGACCGGCAGGACCAGCCCGGCCGCCTCCAGGCGGGCCAGCAGCTGGGAGGCGGTGGGCTTGGAGAGGCCGGTCAGGGTGCCGATCTGGGTGCGGGAGAGCGGGCCGTTCTCCAGCAGCAGTTCGAGGGCGGCGCGGTCGTTGATGGCGCGCAGCAGGCTGGGGGTGCCGGCGAGGGGGGCCTTGGCGGTGGTCTTGGTCACGCGCGAAATCCTCCTCTTCCGGCTGGTGGGGGGAGCGACGAGGGTGAACCCGCCGGTTCGGAGAGCCGAACTGTTAGGAAAGTTTCCAGTCGCTTGGGAAGGACCGTACGGGCCCCGTCAGCGGGGTGTCAATGGTCCGCGGCCCGGAGGATGCCGAAGCGTTACCGGGCAGCACGAAGCCCCGTTCCCAAGGGTCTTGGGAACGGGGCTGCACTCCCCAGTCTTCAAAAGAGAAACTTACATAAAAAAGAAAAATAAATATGCCACCCCTCCTCGAGCAAGGAGGGGTGGCATGTCAATGAATGAAGCATAAAAGAAGATGGGAATCTAGGTGTGGCCCATCGGCGCGCCGAGGAGTGACACCCAAAGAAAGCGCCAAGTGAGAACGAGGTGAAAGTTCATGAATTACAGGCCGAGGATCTCGGGGGAATCCAGGGTTCCTAGAGCGCGCGGAGGGGTGGACTATCTAGTTGCCTGCCGCCGCGTCGCCCTGGCCGAAGCGGCGGCGGTATTTCCGTCCTTCTGCATAGGAAGTCGGCCAGGTCGACTTCCTATGCAGAAGGATGGAAGGCTGTGGGTCAAATCGCATTTTCTTTTACCGTCCCGCCGCGATCATGATTGCGGCGGGACGGAACGCAATGCAGGGCGATCAGGGAACGGACGAGAAAGGCGGGCCCGCATCACTGGACGCGGGCCCGCCCCCAAGGCCCGAGCCCGTTGCGCCCTTCGCGGCCCGCTCTCGCCGGCATGACTGGAAGGCGGGTTCGGGGATGGTGGGAGGAGTATCGCGACTTGCCGTAGCCCCCGGCCGCAGCATCAGACTCCGCGAGAGCGATGACTCCGACGCCATCATCACCACAACGCCCGACAGGCTCGGCGCCCTCCTGCGCGGCATCGAGGAAGGCGAGTTCGACCACCTGGCAACGTCATTCCTCCCAGGCTGGGCCGCCTGCGCCTACCGAGAGCCGACGCGGGAACCTCCCCTTGGCTGGCCGCGTCGCCTTGGCCTGTGACGCGGCCTGCCCTGACGAGGTAGCTTCCTGGTAGCACCGCAGGCCCATCGAGCGGCCAGGCGGGCGCGAGCCTGGGAGGGCCGCAATGCTGGAAGAGCGCGAGTCGATCGGCAAGCGGGTGCGACGGGCACGGCTCCGGCTGGGCATGACCCAGGCCGATCTGGCCGCCACGCTCGGCAGGACCCAGGGCTGGGTGTCGAAGGTTGAGAAGGGCGTCATCGAGCTCGATCGGGCCGGCATCATCAACCAGCTCGCAGCCGCCCTGCACTGCCACCCCAACGACCTCATAGAGCGGCCCTTCGTCGCCGGCAAGGCGTCGGAGAACCAGTGGCAGGTGTCGGCGGCCGCCATTCTGCGGGAGCTTCGCCGGTACGATCTCACGCCCGTCTTCGACGGCCGGCCGCGTCCAGCGGCGGAGCTGTGGCGCGAGACGGAGCGTCTGCACCGACTGCGGGACAGCGCCGCCAACGTCGCCATCATGAGGGTGCTTCCGGACATGCTCCGTGAGGCGCGAGCCCTGGCCGAAGTGTCCACTGGTCACGAACGCGAAGAGGCGTTCGCGATCTACGCGATCGAGTGCAAGTTCGCCCACACGGCCGCCCATGTGCTCGGGCACCCCGAACTGGTCGCGATGGCCTGTGAGCGGGCCGCCTGGTCGGCCCGCCTGTCCGGCGACCCGGTGATGGGGGCGGTCGCAGACTGGATGCGCGTGTGGGACATGTGGGCCACCGCGGATTGGGACGACGCACTGGCTCTGTCCGACAAGGCGCTCAGTCTCGTCGAGGACCAGTTCAGCGCCAACGACCCACTGGCGGTGCGAGCTTGGGGGACGCTGCACCTGCGGGCGGCCGTGTCGGCCGCACGTGCCGGCCACCGGCTGGAGGCCGAGGAGCGCATCCAGCAGGCTTACATGGCCGCCGAGTTGATGGACGGAAGCCGGGCCGAGCCTCCCTTCGACCGGCACTCGCTGACCTTCTCCAGCGGAAACGTCCAAATCCACGCTGTATCGGTCCAGTTGGAGATGGGCGATCACGCTCAGGCGCTGATCCTCAACGAGCGCGCCGACCCCGCGAAGGTCGCCGCCCTTCCCGGCTCCCGACGAGGTCACCACCACATGGACCTGGCCCGTGCCTGGCTGTGGGACGGCAACCGGGACAAGGCGGTTCAGTCCCTGGAGGCAGCCGAGAAGGTCGCCCCGCAGCTCGTGCGCAACCACCCGATTGCGCGCGCCACCCTTCGGAAGATCGTCTACGCGGAGCGCTCGGCCACCCGGGAGAAGCTCCGGCGCATGTCGGACCGCTTCCACCTGGACGGATAGGGCGGTATTCCGCTGATTCATATTCAGCCGTAATCGCACACTTACCGTCTGTGGGCATGAGCGGACGACGCACAGCCCACGAGGAAGCGCACGACGCCGCACAACCCTGGACGCTCCGCCTCGGCGATCTCGCTCACGACACCGCCGCCGGCAAGGCGGGCGTCGTCGTGGACGTACCCGGCGAGGGCGTCTACAGCTACCACCTGCGCCCGGAGGGCGCCGGCGGTGAGAAGGAGTGGACCGCCCCGAAGGACGGATCCACCCTCCGCCCCGCCACCGCCCAGCGGCAGGCGGACGAGCGGTGACCACCGACATCGCACCCTTGCGCCGCGCCGCCATTGGCCGCCATCTCGGGTGCCACCGTGACGTGCTGGGCGCTTCGCTCACCGCGCAGTGGGGCGTAGGGCACATCGTCACGCTCGCGTTGCTCGGAGTTGCCGCCGAACACCAGCTGGCCGGCGACCACCCCGTCGCGGCGCCGCCCGCCCGCGCAATTCCCGATCCCGAACCAGTCGACTGACGCGGTTTCGCGCGAAGAGCAGGAGAGATGATGACCACTGCAGCCCCGATCGAACGGTCGCCGGCCCGCGCGGCCTGGGAAGAGACCGGCACCGTCGTCGTGCCGGGAGTCCTGGAGAGAGCCCGTTTCGAGGCGATCCAGGCCGAGACGCTGAGCCGACTCGACCTGACCACCCCGTACGTGCGCGAGGAAGCGACCGCGCACCGGGACGGTTCCTTCGCCTCCCCCGTGCACTGCGGCTTCCTCCCGGCCGGTCCCGAGCTGGAACGGTTGGCCTACGACAAACAGTTGCTCGCCGCCTTGCGCGTGGCGACCGGGCTGAGCCGTCTGGTGCCGCGTGGCGGCGCCGTCGTGGTCTACCACGAGGGCGACTTCCAGGGCCTGCACACGGACACGGTGAAGGCCACCGCCACGGTTGGCCTCGCGCTCACCAACGGTCTGCCCGCGATGGGCTGGGCGCCCGGCTTGCGCGACGCGCACCCGGACCGGCTCGCCGAGGTCATCGCCGAACACGGCCTCTTCCCCGAAGGCGATGGCTTCACCGAGCTGGCCCACCCGTACGCGGACGGCTCGGTCCGGGCGTTCGCCGGCTACAACGTGCCCCACTGGCGTCGAAGGCACCCCGGCCAACTCGACTTCCTCGCGACGCTCTCCTACATGGACCTGTGAGGAGACCGGCGATGTTCCGTCAGACATGGCTGGCCGAGGGTCGGGCCGAGGTCCCCGCCGAGGCGATCGACCCCGGGCTCTGGGACGAGATCGCCGCCGAGGCCGAGCGATCCGAGCCGCACGCCGTGGTCCGGCACAACCAGCGACCGGGTCTGCTCGTGATGCGGGACGGCTCGATCACTTCGCCGCAGCGCTGCAAGGTCCACCCCGGCGGCAAGGCCCTCACCGCCCTCGCGATGTCCAAGGCCCTCGCCGAGGTAGCCGGCGAGGCCACCGGCCGCGCCCGGCTGACGCCGATCCGCTACGGCTTGAAGTTCTACAGCCCCGGCGACTACATGCACGTCCACCGCGACGACGGCAAGTGCGGCATCACCTTCAGCTGCGGCCTCACTCCGGGGCTCGGCGCGATGGGCTGGCTGCCCGACCTGCGCTGGCTGAGCACCCAGCAGGTCGCCGACCGGCTCACCGACACCCCCTACCCGACCGGTGGTGAGGAGTTCCCGATCCGCCACCGCGCCCTCACGGGATTCGACGGAAGCCGAATCCCCCACTGGCGTACCCCGCTCGACTCCCAGTCGCGCGAGGTGCTGATCACCATCTGCTTCACCGACCTCTCGGTGCAGCAGTAACCCGCCTTCCCGAAGGAGCAACCGTGCCCAACATCGAGCACGTCACCCCGCAGATCGACCCGGCCGACTTCGTCGCCGAGCTGCACGCGGACGGCGACCTGCCGCAGAACGTCGGCGGCGACCCGTCGGTGCCGGATTCCGCCTTCCCCGACACCCACGTCTACCAGCAGCCGGGCCTGTGACCGTCCGCTGACCGACAGTCGGGTCGACCAGTGGTGCCCGGCCGGCGGACGCCCCACACGACCTGGGCGTTTACGGCCGGGCACCGCCGCCCCCAACGAGGAGAGCCATGCGCAAGACGTACTTCGCGGGCACCCACCGCACCCGGCACCCGGCGGACACCTGGCAGGCCATCAAGCCCCTGCTCGGCGACTACGGCATCACCCGTGTCGCCGACGTCACCGGGCTCGACACCATCGGCATCCCCGTCACCATGGCCATGCGGCCCCTCGCCCGCACCCTGTCGGTCGCCCAGGGCAAGGGGGTCACGCTGGACGCCGCGCGCGTATCCGGCGCGATGGAGGCCATCGAGGCGTGGCACGGCGAACACGCCGTGCCCGCCGCTGCCGTCCTCCAGGCGCCGGCCTGCGGGCTGATCCTGCCCTACCGTGTGACCGATCTCGACCAGCACCCGGGAAGTCTGCTGACCGATCGCAGCGTGCTCGACTGGATTCCCGCCCGGTCCGCGCTGGACGGCACCCCGGCCCTCGTTCCCTCCGCCTGCGTCCAGCTCGGTCGCGAGACTCGCACCGACTGGCGGATGCACCTGCCGAGTTCCTCCACCAATGGCCTCGCCTCCGGCAACACCCGCGCCGAGGCCGTCACGCATGCCCTGTACGAGTTGATCGAGCGCGACGTCGTCAGTGACCTCGCCGACCGCTCCGGCACCCGAAGCGCCGGCCGCATCGACCCGGCGAGCGTCACCGAACCGTACTGCCGTCAACTGCTCGATCTCCTCGACGCCGCGCGGGCCTGGGTCGAGCTCTGGCACCTGCCCAACCGCTACGGCGTCCCCGTCATGGCCTGCTACCTGTGGCGCGAGGACCAGCCCGTCACCCTGGTCAGCGGAACCGGCGCCCACCTAGCCCCCGCCGTAGCGCTGTCCCGGGCCATCACCGAGGCAGCGCAGTCCCGCCTCGCCCAGATCACGGGAAGCCGTGAGGACATCCCCGCCGCCGTCCACCGCGCGGGCCGCACCCACCGTGGCCCCACGACGCCGGACCGAGCGGGGGAGCCGTGGGACCAAGCCGTGTGCGAGTACAGCCCGGCCGCGCCGGAGCAAGACCATGAGGAAGCCCAGCACCTGGCCGGTCTCGTCGCTGCGGTGGCCCAGGCCGAGCCCATGCTCGTCGAACTGACCTGGGGGCCGTACACGCGCAGCGAGTTCGCGGTGGTCAAGGTCGTCGCGCCGGGCCTGCGGTACAGCTCGCGGCACACCGTCCCGCGCCCGCAGGAGGCCGCAGCGTGACCACCCACGTCTTCGCCGGACCCACCATCTCCGCCTCCCGCGTTCGGGAGATCCTCCCCGGTGCTTTCTGCCACCCGCCGGTCAAGCACGGTGACCTCCTGGCGCTCGCCGCCTCCCCGGACGACACGGTCGTGATCATCGATGGTCTCTGGCACCAGAGCGCCCCCGTGCGGCACAAGGAGATCCTCGCCTTGCTGGCCGCTGGGACCACCGTCGTCGGTGCCGCCAGTATGGGGGCCTTGCGCGCCGCCGAACTCGCGTCCTACGGCATGCACGGGGTCGGGCAGATCTACCGGGACTACCTCACCGGCCTCCTGGAGGCCGACGACGAGGTCGCCGTCCTGCACAGCCCCACCGACCAACGCCTGTCCGAGGCCCTGGTGAACATCCGCGCCGCCCTCACCAGGTGCACGGCAGCCGGTGTGATCACAGGCGACGAGGCCGCCGCGCTCCTCGCCATCGCCCGCCGCTTGCCGTACGACCGGCGCTCTTGGGCCGGCATCGGCCAACTGGCCCGCGCCGCATACCTCACCGACCTGCACGACCGCGCGAACGAGTGGCGCAAGACCAACCCCCACGACCTCAAACGCGAGGACGCCGAGGCCGCCCTGCTCCTGGTTGCCGAAGGTTCGCTGCCCGCGCCGTCGACGGGCCGGTGGCGGGACGGGCCTTGGCGGACGAGCTTCGTGCGGTACTGGACCGCAGGCCATCAGCCGGGCCCGCACGGCGTGCCGCTCCTGGCAGTCCTCCACCACCAGCAGCTCTACGACTCCGGCTTCCCCGCCCGCTGGCGCAGGCGCGTGCTGGCCGCAATCACGGGAGGCCCTGCCACCGACGCTCTGCTCGTCATGGCGGCGATGAGGACGGCCGCCGAGGCCGGCCTCGACCTGACTCACCTCACCCCAGCGCAGACGGCGCACTGGCTCACGCCGGACGAACTCCTCCTCGACCCCAACGAGGCACTACTGCGCATCATCGTCCGGTCGGCCCGGCTCGACGGAGCCTGGACCGTATGGCCCGCCACCTGGGACGAGGCCGAGGGGCTGCTCCAGAACGCCGAGTCGGCTGCCAGCACTGTGGCCACCGCGTTTCGCCTCAACGACGCTGTCGAGACGGCCGATCCGCGGCGGACCACCGCTCACCTCGACCCGGAGCGGATCGGCCGGCACCTGCGCGACAGCTGGGGTCTGGCCGAAGGCGCGACCAGCGCCGCCCTCGACGCGGCGGCCCGGGACAGGGCATTCCGCGACTTCGCCGGAGCCGTCGAGGTCGCCCGCGCCTTCTACCTGCACAGCAGAGCGGCGACCGCGTGAAACAGCCGCCGCCCTGAGGGGTCAGACGCCGACCACGGCCGCCAGCTCGGCCTCGATTGCCGGGAGTTCGGCCAGCATTCGGCGGGCCGCCACCGTCCGCAGGTGCCAGAACCTCGCGTAGATCCCCCGGCCCTGCAACTGGTTCTCCCCGTACAACGCATCCACCCCGAACCAGGAGGTCAGGTTGTGCAGCAGCGCCATCCGCGCCGCGTACACCAGCTCCGGCCGGGTCTCGGCCGGGACGTGCTCCGCGTACGCCGCCACAGCCGCCGTGGCACTCCTCCGCCAGTCCGAGGACTCGGCCACCGTGAACGGCTCGAAGGCGACCCGGCCCAACTCCCAAGTCGGGAAGGCGATCCTGGCTTGGATGTCGATCACACCGACCAACTCATCCTTGCTGTTCCACAGCAGGTTCGCGCCGGTCGCGTCGAAGTGGACGATCTGCTCGCGCGGGGACGCCGGGAGCTCCGCCTGCAGCGTGCCTAGGGCATCCAGCTGGGCGATCCGCTCCTCGACCTCCGCCCGCCGTGCCAGGTCGTCCCCGTCCGGCTCCACCACGGCGTCGATCAGGGCCAGCAGCTCCCGACCCCGCTCCTGCAACACGCCCGCGCGGTGGGACCACCAGTGGTTGGTGTTCTCCTTGAACCCCTCCTGCGGGTGGCCAGCCAGCGCGTTGTGCAGCCGCCCGAGTGCGTCCCCGATCTGCTCACCGTGGGCCGGCGTGTACGGCAACTCCAGCGAGGCGCCGTCCACCCAGTCCCACAGCGAGACCGCCACCTCGCCATGCCGGGCGATGCTGCGCCCCCGCAGGTCGGCGTGCACCCCGGGGAACGGACTGCCAGCCTCCCGGCCAAGCTCCGACACCGCGATCCGCCCGGCCATGACGTCCAGGTTCGCCCGGCGCGGGTAGGCCTTGACGAACAAGGGCCCCCGCTCGGTCTCGGCCGCGAAGTTGTCTGTCTCCGTCCCGAGCGGGATCACGGTCACTGCGGCATCGCGCAGGCCGTACGCCTCGGCGAGAACCTCGGCGACCTGCTCGGCGGAGACCTCGCCAGGCGACGGTGAAGAGGAAGGAGAAGGCACAAGTACTCCCAGAGCGGGGCATTTCAGACGGCCGACGCCAGCCTACCGACCCAGCACCCGTGACTCCCGCACTTCCCGGAAACAGGCACCGGCCTTCCGCTCACCCGAGGAGTCACACGTGTACGTCCGCCCTGCCACACCCGACGACGCCCCCGAACTCGCCCGCATGCGAGCCGCGTTGCTCCGAAAGCCCGGCGAAGGCACTGCATGGCGCGGCGGACCCTTGATTCCGCCTGGCGTCGGCATCGAGAGGCCGGACGAGGCGGCGGTCCGACAGGCCGCCGCCCTCCTCGATCTGGACTACTCCGGGGCCCGCTTCGGCAGCGTCGACGAGATCTACAAGAGCGAGGCCGGCCGCGACATCCTCACCGAACCCACCCTCCTGTTCGCCGACGCCGCAGACAGAGCCGAGTCCTTCTCGTAGCTCCTGAACCGGACAGCGCGAAGCCCCGCTCCCACCGTGGACGCCCACCAGCCGGGACGCCTGTTTGTTGCCGTAGCCCTGATCCACGAGCCGGAAGTGTTCCGCCCGCTCGATGCGGAGCTTCCTACGCCCCTGCGGCTTCCGGTCCCTGCGGATCTTGAAGTCCATCGCATCCCCTCAGCTGGGGTGTTGCGACGACCAACAGAACCCGAGGTGGTGGGAGCGGGGCTTTCGACCTGAAACGTTACGGCTTGGCGAGGTCGTCGGCCGGCCTCGGCGCCGGTATCGGCTCGGTCGCCCGGTACCTGGGCGAGGTCGGGTCGGACAGTGCGGACGGCGGTGCCGGTTCGGTCGCGGGGGAGATCACCACCCCGGTGGCCGGGGCCGCCGTCGCCGCGGCGGCCACCGGCTCGGCCTCCTCCTTGACCTTGATCCCGGCCTGGTCGAAGGCCGTCTTCAGGCGCTGGCGCAGCGCCCGGGACACCGCCGGCGCCTTGCCCGGCGCGGTCCGCGCCTCGATCCGCACCATCACCGAGTCCGCCGCGACCGACTCCACGCCCAGGACGGACACCGGCGCCCAGACCAGTTCGTCGTACGGCGACTCCTTGGACAGCGCCTCGGCCGTCTCCTGGATCAGGTCCTCGACCCGCAGCAGGTCCTCCTTGTACCCGACCTGCACGTCCACCGAGGCGGTCGACCAGCCCTGGCTCATGTTGGCGATCCGCTTCACCTCGCCGTTGCGGATGTACCAGATCTCGCCGTTGGCCCCGCGCAGCTTGGTCACCCGCAGGCCGACCTCCAGCACCGTGCCGGCGGCCACCCCGGTGTCGATCTCGTCGCCGACGCCGTACTGGTCCTCCATGATCATGAAGACCCCGGAGAGGAAGTCCGTCACCAGGTTGCGGGCGCCGAAACCGATCGCCACACCGGCCACACCGGCGCTGGCCAGCAGCGGCGCCAGGTTCACCCCCAGCGCGGACAGCACCATCAGCGCGGCCGTGCCCAGGATGGAGAACGACGCCACGCTGCGCAGCACCGAGCCGATCGCTTCCGACCGCTGCTGGCGCCGCTCCGGGTTCACCACCCCGGTGTTGGCCAGCAGCCCGCCGAGCCGGCTCTCCTCGTGGTGGTCGTGCGAGCGCGCCATCCGCGTGATCAGCTGGGTGATCAGCTTGCGCACCACGGCGCGCAGCACCAGGGCCAGCAGCACGATGAAGACGATCCGCACCCCGCCGGCCAGCCAGCCCTGCCAGTGCGTGTCGAACCAGCTGGCAGCCTGCTTGGTGGTGTCGCTGACCTCCTGCGCGCTGGTCGGGATTCTCAGGTCCAGCTGCGGCAGCTGCGGCGCGGTCGGGCTCGGCGCCGGTGTCGGAGTGGAGAGCGTCGAGGACGCGTCGGCGATACCGGTGGCGCCGGAGCGGAACACGTGCGGGCCTTCCTGCAAGGGGGGGGGTGGCGGGCCCGCGCCGCGGCACGCGGCCCGCGGACCGTCCGCCTCAGCCTAACCGGCGCCGAACACCCGACCGGACACGCCGAAGGGCGTACGAAGCAACACGAACGCCCCGTCAGCGCACCGGTGCGCTCCCCCGGACGACGGGGGCGGCCGCTGCTCCGACCGGCCGAGCGCTCCCCCGGGAGGGCCACGGGCGGCACCCCGAGGGCACCCGGGTGCAACCCGACCTTCCCCAGGGCATACCGGCTATGACAGAAGCCACACCCGAAGTTCACACCAGGTCCGTTACACAGGAGTGGTGGCGCCGTACAAAGGCGTAAGGCGACACTGGGGGAGATCGCGCACCAGTTGTGCGATCCAACCGCTCGTCCCGGCGCGAGCCACGCGCCGCAGGCGTCCAAGGAGGCATCCGTGCCGCATGTCCTGGTCCTCAACGCGTCCTACGAGCCACTCGGCGTCGTATCGATGCGCCGCGCACTCATCCTCGTCCTCAACCACAAGGCGGTCAGCCTGGAGGACTCGGAAGTCACTCTGCACAGCGCCACCAGCGCCCTTCCGGCGCCGTCCGTCGTCCGCCTGACCCGCTTCGTCCGGGTCCCGTTCTGCGGGCCCGTCCCGCTCACCCGCCGGGCGCTGTTCGCCCGTGACCACGGCCGCTGCGTCTACTGCGGGGCCGCCGCCACCAGCGTCGACCACGTCATCCCGCGCAGCCGGGGCGGCCAGCACCGGTGGGACAACGTGGTGGCGGCCTGCCGCCGCTGCAACCACACCAAGGCCGACCGCCACCTCACCGAACTCGGCTGGCGGATGAAGCGCCCACCGGCCCCGCCCAGCGGCCTCGCCTGGCGGATCATCGGCACCGGCATCAAGGACCCGCGCTGGCGCCCCTACCTGGAGCCGTACGGCGGCTCCGACCAGCTGCGCGCCCCGCAGTGGGGCGAGTACGAGCACCTCGACCATACCGAGCAGGGCCTCCCCGTCCCGCTCGGGCGGGCGCACTCGGCCCACTCCGCCCCCGTCCACCGCGGTGAGCAGCCCGAACCGCTCTCCGCCTGACCCCGCTCCACAAGGGCCAGCCCGTCATACCGTCGGTACGCCTCATGGGCCGCCGCGCCCCCCACCGGGGAGCACGGCGGCCCGCCGCGTTGTCCGGTGGGGGCGCGGCGGCTACTGCTTCGGCGGCGCTGTCCCACCCGTCGTCCCGCCTGTCGCACCGCCTGTCGTCCCGCCCGCAGTCCCGCCCGCCGGGGGCGTGGCCGGGGCGCTCGGAGCGGTCGGGGCCGTCGGCGGGGCCGTGGGCGCGGTGGTGGCGCCGCCGCCCGGCTGGGCCGGGGGGACGGTCGGCGGCTGCGCCGGGGCGGGCGGGGTGACGGCGTACAGCTCGACGCCCCACAGCGAGTAGCCGTACTTGTTGGCCCGGGCCACGCCCTGCACCCGGAGGAACCGGGCGCCCGGCGCGTCGAAGCGCACGGTCTCGTCGCCGCCCTTGCCGTTGTCCACCGTCGCCGCGTCGGTCCAGGTGGTGCCGTCCGCCGAGACCTGGAGCCGGTAGGCGGCGGCGTACGCGGCCTGCCAGTGCAGCACCGCCGCGCCCAGGTGGGTCGCCTGCGGCAGTTCCAGCTGCACCCAGGCGTCGTCCTTGGCGGGGGAGGACCAGCGGGTCTTCGGGTCACCGTCGGTGACCGCCGAGGCGGGGAAGTCCGGCGTCTCGTCGCCCGAGGAGGTGGCCTTCGCGCGGAGCGCCAGGTCCGGACCGCTGGTCGGCGGCACCACGTGCACCTGGAGCACCTGCTTCACGGTGGTGGCGCCGGCCACGAACTGCACCGGCACCTGGTACGTCCCGAACGGCGTCCCGGGAGCGGCGCTGACCAGCAGCGGCACGCCGATGCGGCCGCCGCGCGGCACGGTCACCCCGGCCGCCGGGGTCACGGTCAGTCCCTTGGCCTCGGGCGGCACCTCGGTGTGCAGCTCGCCGCTGGTCCCCTCGGGCCGGCCGGCCTCGACGGTGGCCCGGGCCTGGGCGGGCGCGGCGGCGCCGGTCACCACGTCCAGGGTCGGGTCGGACAGGCTGAGCCGGGCCGCCGGGACGTCCGCGTACCAGGGGATCACCTGGTTGACCACCGGCGGGTCGCCGCCCGGCTTCCAGGTCAGCCGGAACGCGTCGGCGGCCTGCCCGCCGGCCGGCAGCTCGTTGTAGCCGGGCTGCACGGTGCCGATGTCCGTCCAGCCGCCGTCCGAGCGGCGCACCGAGACGGTGGCGGTGGCGTGCACGCCGGGGTCGGTGAGCACGGTGAGCCGGTCGAGCGGGCGGGCGGCGCCCAGTTCGACGGTGAGCGGCTCGTCCTGCGCGGTGGGCGGCTTGGCGGCCCGGTACGCGGTGTCCGGGTTGCCGTCCAGCACCGCGGACGCCGAGGAGCCGGGCAGCGCGGCGGGTCCGCCGGTGACGCTGGCGGGGGCGTCGTCGGGCGCGGTGACGCTGAACTCGCGCACCGCGACGGCGGTCTTCTGGGCGGCGGTGGCCCGCAGCCGCACGGCCCGCACCACCGAGCCGGCCGGCAGCTTGGCGCTGACCGACTTCTGGTTCTTGACCACGGCGAGCTGCTTCCAGCCGCCCTCGCCGGTGCTGTACTCCAGCACGCCGTCGTGGAGGTAGTCGTCGACCGCGCTCCGGCCGTCCGGCCCGTTGCCCCAGGAGCCCATCAGCACGGTGACGGTGCCGACCGGGCGCCCGCCGCCGAGGTCGACGCCGACCGCGTCGCCGGGCTGCGGGGGAGCGGAGCTCCAGTAGAACGTGTCGGCCGCGCCGTCGGTCATCAGCGCCGGCAGGTGGTCGTGCGCGGTGCCCATGGTGGTGGTCGGGGTGATCCCGCCGCCGGCCACCCCGGCCCAGTTGTCGGCGGCCCCGACGGCCCGCTCCAGGAACGGGTCGAGCACGCCCGCGCCGATCGTGGCCGGGCTCTGCGCGAGCTGCTCGCGCAGCCGGTTGAGCTCCACCCGGGCCTTCCAGGCGGCCGCGCCGTCGCCGCCGTGCTGGGCCAGCAGCATGTCCAGCGCGGACTGCCCGGCCAGCCCGTAGTCGTGCAGAGGGGCGAGCCAGGGCGCGGCCTCGGCGGCGAGCTGGGCGGTGGCCTGGGTGCCGGTGAGGGTCTGCTGGGCGGTGGCCATCGCGGCGAAGGCGTCCCGCAGGGGCGCGGCGGCCTCTATCAGCTTGGCGAGGTCCGACGCGGTGCCCGAGGTGGGCTCGGCGGCGGCCCAGAACCGGTCGAGCAGCGGCGTCAGGTAGCCGGACTCCTGCTTGGACAGCGGCGAGGAGGAGCTGTTGCCGGCCAGCGCGGTGACCGCGGACAGGGCGGTGCCGGCGGGCGTGCCGCCGGCGCCGGTCGGGCCGGCGAGCGAGCGCACCGCGGCCTGCCAGGAGTCCTCCGGCCGGTAGCCGGCCGGGTTCCAGGCGAAGTCGCCGGCCGTGGCGAGGGCGATCCGGGAGGCCACCGGCTGCTGCATGGCACCGGTGAGCATCACCGCCGAGCGGGTGGCCACCTCCGGTTCGCGCCCGGTGTAGGCACCGAGGAAGAGCCGGTCCGGGCTGGCGTCGTTGACCGGGTAGTTGTCCATGGTGACCAGCGGGTGGCCGTACAGGTCGCCGGTCTCGGCGGCCTGGGCGCCGGTGATCTTCTCCGGGATCACCCCGCCCCCGCTCCAGGCCACCTGCACGCCGTCCGGCAGCGCCGCGGCCAGCGCCTTGCGGTACGGCGTGACGCCCTGCTTGTGGTACTCGGTGGGCACCACGGACAGCGGCGCCAGGCCCGGGTTGCGCGCGATCAGCCGGTCCCGCACCTTGGTCACCAGCGCGGCCTGCGCCTTGGCGGCCGCGGCCGGGCCGGTGCCGTAGGTGTCGCGGTCGTCGCCGCAGTGCCACTCGTCGTAGCTGACGTCCAGGAACTGGAGCTGGAAGGCGGTGAAGCCGAGCTTGCGCAGCCCGTCCAGCTTGGCCACCAGCGCGTTCACGTCCTTGCCGGAGCTGAAGCAGAGGGACTGCCCCGGGTCGATCGCGTAGCCGAGCGTGACGTGGTTGCGCCGGGCCGCGGCGCCCAGTTCGCGCAGCTCGTCGGCCTGGGCGGCGGGGTAGGCGTCGCGCCAGCGGGAGAGCCGGAACGGGTCGTCACCGGGGGCGTAGAGGTAGAAGTTCTGCTTGGAGCGGCCGAGGAACTCCACCTGGTCGAGCCGCTGCTGCGCGGTCCACGGGCTGCCGTAGAACGCCTCCGCGGTGCCGCGCACCGGCGCGCCGCTCGGCCAGTCCCGCAGCGTGATCCCGGGCAGGCCCAGCCCGGCGGCGCCCGGCGCCTGCCCCTGCCCGGCCGGGACGGCGGCGAGCAGCTGGCGCAGGCTCTGCGCGGCGTAGAAGGTGCCCGTCGCGTCCGCGCCCGCCAGTACCACCGCGCCGTACGTCCCGCCGCCCCGGGCCGGCAGCTGACCGGCCGACAGCACGTACCCGCCGGCCAGCATGCCCGCGGTCGAGGGGGCGGCGCCGTCCTTGCCGCCGGCCGCGGCGGACAGCGCGCGCAGCGCCCGGTCCGTCCCGCCGTCGGCGGCCTCGGCCGGTCCGCCGACGTACACCACCAGCGACCCGGCGGCCGGCGCGTCGACGTCCGGCTGCGGGGTGACGGTCGTCGCCCCGGCGATCTCCAGTACCTCCCGGACGGCGTCCAACGCCCCGAGGTCCGCGTCCGGCGCCGGCACCAGCGTCACCGCGGCCGGCACCGCGACCGGCTTGCCGGCCACCGTCTGCTCCTGCGGCCGCGGGAACACCTGCGGGTTCGTCATGCTCCCCAGCGGCGTCTGCGGCGCGCTGCTCACCACGTCCGGCCCCGCCGACGCCGCGTACGCCGCCGACGGCATCGGTCCGGCCAGCAGTCCGCCGACCACCGCCGCCGCCGCGACGCCCGCCGCGATCTGCAGGGTCCGCCGCCCCGGCCGCCCCGCCGCCCGCCGGGCCCGCTCCGCCCGCCCCGACGCCAGCAGCGGTTCCGTCCCCTTGAGGCCGGCGATCAGCCGATCCGCCGTCCTGGGCGCCAGTTGACGGCACGTCCGCGCCGTGGCCCGCCGCGCCGCCAGCGCCGCCGGGTGGTACAGCACCTCCCGCAACGCCGCACTCCGCTCCAACCGCTGCCGCAGCCGCCGCCCGGCCACAACGGACACTCGGGCTTCCACAGGAGCCTCCTCGCCAGGCCTGGACCGCATCGCCGCAACCCCACCAGCTACCCAACCCGGTGTCAACGCGGCCGCCCGCTATGCCTTATTTAGCATCATTAGTCACTCTCTCTGTGCTTTCCCGACAACGCCCCGGGCCTGCCCCGCCGATTGGCGGAACAGGCCCGGTACGAGCTCAGGACGCGCAGCTCAGGAGCGCGGCGGAGCGGGCAGCACGGCTGTCCGCAGGGCAGGGACGGACCACTGCTGGGACGCCCCGAAGTGGCAGTCGTACAGCTGGAGCTGGTTGCCGTTCACGGCCTGCCACCCCGGGAGGTCCAGGCAGCGGCCCGAGGCCGGGTGGTACAGCGCGTTGTTGGCCAGCGGAATCCACTTCTGCGGGTCCGTGCCGTCGCAGACGTGGTACTCCATCTTCGTGTAGTTGCCCTTGCCGGCGTTCACCGGCGCCATGCAGCCGCCCAGCACGCGGACGGTGCCGTCGTTGCCGAGCGAGAACTGCTGCGAGGTGTCACCGTGGCAGCCCCACAGCTGGATCGCGGCGCCGTTGGCGGTACCGAAGCCGTTGTCGTCGATGCACATGTTCGCGTCGACGCCCGACCGGATGACACCACTGGTGCCGGGCGCGGTGGGCGCCACCGCGAAGGGGTAGACGGCGGTGCTGCTGATGTTGCCGTCGAAGGACGGGCTCGGCTGGTCGTTCTGCTTGTAGCGGCCCAGCACGAACGGGCCGGACGGTGCGGAGCTCTCGGCGGCCGAGTGGTAGCCCGTTCCGGCGAGAACCCCGTCCACGTACAGAGACATCAGCCCGGTTCTGCTGTTGTACGAGGCCGTGAGCTGGGTCCAGACGCCGACCCGGGAGTTCACGTTCGCGTTGGTGGTGCTCGTGTAGTGGAACGGCCATCCGCCGCCGTCGGCCCAGCTCAGCGCGAACCGCCAGGCCCCGGTGCCGCCGTCGTTGTAGAGCATGAAGTCGGCGGCGTGGTTTGCGGTCTGGGCGGCGACGACGCCGCCTGCCGAGCCGGACTTCACCCAGGTCGAGACGGTGAAGCTCTTACGGGTGTCGACCACCGGACCTTGCGTGGTGATGTTCGAGCCGTTGCCCGGGCTGAAGCCCGCGACCGTGGTGCCCTTCCCGCCCACGTTGTCCCAGCCCCAGTTGACGCCGGAGGCGGTGCCGTTGGCCTTGCCCTGGCCGTCCTTGACGGTGTTGCCACCGTCGGGCGCGGCCAGCCAGTTGGCGATCGGGCGGTCGAGGTTGCCGAGGACGACCGGATCCTTCTCCAGACCGGTCACCGTCGGCCCGCTGTTGACGTCGGACGCCTTGGTGCCGACGCCGGCCCAGGCGACCAGTTGGTTGTTGGTGTCGACGGCCCAGAGGTCCGGAACGCCGTCACCGGTGACATCGCCGTTGGAGCCGACCTTCGGATACAGCCTGTGGTCGACCCCGTTGGCCAGCCATCCCTTGGTGGGGTCGGTGAACCCGGAGCTGTCGAAGGTGTCCGGAACGCTGCCCTTGGCCAACTGGTAGGCGTGGATGGTTCCGTCGTTCCTGGACCGGCCCCACAGCGTGGGCACGTTCGTGCCCTTGGTCGGGCCGGGCGTGATCAGGTCATAGGAGTCCCAGGCCTGGCTCTGCGACAGCAGGATGGCCGGCCCGTCGAGGGTCTTGGCGCTGGACGACATGGCGAGCCACAGCCGGCTGCCCTCGACGAAGAGCAGGGAGGAACGGGGTAGCCCGTACAGTCCCGTCCCCTTCTTGACGGCGGTGTCGCCGGTGGGCGACCCGAACGCCGCGATCTGGGTGACCCCGGCCCAGGTGTCCTTGTTGCCGTAGTCGGCACAGGTGATCGACGTGCCGTCGGCCAGGTAGCAGTCCCTGGACTTGGACAGCGCCACCGCGCTCTGTCCGTCCAGGTGGGCGGCGATGTAGTCGTTGGCGTACAGGTACAGCTCGTCGGCGCCGGGCGCGTGTGCGATCAGGTCGTCGACGTTCTGCTCGCTGAACGAACCCCGGTGCGTGGTCTGGACGGTGCTCCAGCCGGCGGTGCCGGGGGCGGAGACGGGCTTGGCGTTCGGGGCCGCGTACGGGTCGGCGTTCGCCCCGATCATGCGCAGGGCGCCGGTGCCGTCCGGCAGCAGGATGTCGGCCTTGTTGTCGGCGTCGATGTCACCCATGATCGGCGCGGGGCCGTCGGGGTTGCTCGGGACGTAGTACGTGTACGCGACCGGCTGTGACATGTTGCCGGCGTTGTCCTGGGTCTGCAGGTAGAGGAAGTTGGTCCCCCAGTGCCAGGGGGTGTACTCCAGCTGGAAGCTGCCGTCGCCGTTCATCTTGACGATGTTTCCGCCGTCGGTGCAGTTCCACCCGGTGGCCGCGGCCTGGACGGGGTCCGTGGTCCACCGGGCGCAGGCCAGGCCGGAGGAGCGGCCGCCGGTGGTCGGAGCAGGGTCGGTGCCGGTCAGGGTGAAGACACCCTTCTGGCCGACGAGCTTCGGGTGGCCGCCGAGCGTGCCGGACTCGGGGAAGTCCGCCGAGGTGACGCGGGCGGTCGGCGGGGTCCGGTCGATGCGCAGGAAGCACATCTGGCTGTTGTCGCTGGTGAGCGTCCCGTCGGTGGTGGCGGCGAACCAGCCGTACTGGTGACCATCGATCAGCGAGCCGACGTTCACGTTCTTGCGGCCCCAACCCGATGTCCAGCCGGTCTCGTAGAGCTTCGAGGAACCGTTGTCGTCGTCGTCCCAGATCTTGAACGTGGTCCAGAGTTGCTCGTTGGTCGGCGACCAGGTGTCCACGCTCAGGTTGATGTCGGTGTTGATGCCGAGCCAACCCGGGTTGTCCCACGGGTGGGCGGTGCCGGGAGTCTGGCACTGGTCGAAGGCCGCGTCCCGGGCGAATCCCGGGGTCGGGCTGATGACCGGGGTGCCGATGCGGGGCGTGAAGTCGTAGGTGACGACGATGTGCGGGTTGTTGGCGAACCGCTGGCGGTAGAACTTGTAGTCCTCGTTGTCGGGCGCGAACAGGAAGGTCCAGCCGCTCCAGTGCTCGCGCGCCGCCTGCGCCATCTGGCTGTAGACGTTGAACTCGATGCCGCCGGCCCCCTTCATCCAGGTCATGCCGACCTTGGAGCAGTTCGACAGCTCGGGACAGGGTTGGGCCTCCCAGCGAGTCCACTGGTTGATCGGGTTGTTGTTGCCCGACCCGGTCGAGTAGAGGCCCATCGGCGTGGAGGTGGAAGGGCTCGACGACTGCGCGACGGTGGCGTAGAGCGTGGCGCTCTGTACGGCCGAATCCCAGAACACCGAGTTCAGACCGACCTGGAAGTAGGCCCGCTCGCGGCCCTCCTTCTCGCAGCGGTTGGCCGCGTCGATGTACCCGCAGTAGCCGGCCGCGGGCTTGTCCTGGCCGTACTGGGTGCCGTTGTACTCCGGGGTTCTGGGGTAGGCCTCCTGGACCTGCGCCCAGGCCTGGGCGCCGTTGTCGACGCTGGGGTTCCAACCCGGGTCGAGGTACCAGGGGCCGGTGCCCTGACCGAGCACCGAGGCGTCCGGCACCAGGTCGATGCCGCTGCCACTCACGCTGGTGGCCATCGGTGCCGTCCTGGCGTTGACACCGGGCCCCTTGCTGCTGGACTCGACCGGTATCGGCGTGTTGTCCGCGGGGGCCACCGCGGCGGCCTTGCCCTGGGCTCCGGTCTGGGACGCCGCAGCGGGTGTGGGTGAGGTCGCTGGGGTGGAGTCCCACATCGCCGGTGCCGGAGCGGTGAAGCGAGGCTTGCCGGACTCGTCCTCGGCCGTCAGGTTGCCGACGGCATCCGCCTTGACCGTCAACCCGTCGGCGACGGTGTCCAGGTGAAGGTTCTTGATCTTCGGGTTGGCCGCGGCCTGTGCGGTGCGGACGATCAGGACCTGGCGCCAACCGCCGGCGGTGGTGGCGCTCATCTCCAGATCGACGTCGGGCAGGACGGAGCGGTAGAGCGCGCTGTTTCCGTTGATCTCCGGTTTCGGCAGGTCGAACGGGGCCTTGAGTGACAGCTTCTTGCCGTCTGCTGTCGCCATGGTGGCCAGCGGTCCGCTGCCGCCGCCGGAGAGGGTCAGGGCGGAGGGGGCGGCCGTCGGCGCGAGTGTGCCGTCCGGGTTGGTCCGGAGGGTCGCGTCCACGGCACGCCAGGTGCCGTCGGCGTTCTTGACCCGCTCCGCGACCGAGGTGGAGTCGCTGGTCAGTGTGCCGTCCGGGTTGGCGGAGGTCTGGCTGCTGCCCGTGGTCAGCGCATCGACGATGACGGGTTTCCCGGTGCTCTTCGCCTTGGCCTGGGCCGCTCGTATCGCTTCGGTCTGCGCTGACCGGGGGTCGGTCTGGCCGCTCTTGGCCGGAGGCGCCGGGTGGGATGGCCAGGAGGTGTCGGCGGGGCCGTGGTTGCGGTCGGGGGGAGCCGCGAACGCGATGCTCGGAGCGGCCAGCAGGCCGACACCGAGGGAGAGCGCGGCCGTGCAGGCGAGTGGCAGAAGGGCCGCGCCGAATGTCCGGCTTCTCATGGTTCGCTTGGAAGCTGAAAGGGATGGAGGTTGTGGCCTCGGCATGAAGAACCTGTCGTCTTTGGTGATGTGAGTAGAGGTCAGCCGCACGCTGCCTTCACGCTCGTTCGACTGTCAAAGCATTTTGTCGACAAGGTGTCCGAGTTGTCTGAGGTGGTGGCACATTGCTCTCTGAGTGACATGGATCACACGGAGTAATTTTAAGATTTCCATACTTTTGATTGGTCGTGTGCCCCTAAAGTGCCGGTGGCCTGGGCTGACGTGGTCGGCCCGCTTCAAGGTTTGGCAATGCGTGGGGGAGTCAATTGTCTCGTCACTTCCGCCTGTTCACCCGCTCGCGAAGTTCGCGGCTGGCCGCGATGGCCGCCCTGGCCGTCTGCATGTCGGTGGTGACGCTCCCCTCGGTCGAGGCGGTCGCCAGCACCGCCGACCCGCCGAAGGTCTGGGTGCCGCCGAACACACCAGTGCCGGAGACCCTCCCGGTGAAGGGCTCGGACGCCAAGGCCTCAGGCCGCACGCCCGACCCCGGAAAGAAGTGGTCGCCGCCGGCCGACTCCACTCCGCCGTCCGGCAGAGCCATCGCCACGCTCGACGGCGTGAGTGCCAAGGCGACCGCGGCGTCGGCCTCCAATGACGTGCCGGCCCCGACAGTCGCTTCCACGGGCACGGTCCAGGCCGGCTCGCTACCTGTCTGGATCACGCCATCCGCCGGCGCGCAAGAGGCCCCCCGGAACGCCCCGTCGACCCCGGCTGCCAAGGGCGGAGCCCCGACCATCCAGGTCGACCTGGCCGACCAGGACCTCGCCACGGCTGCCGGCGTGAACGGCGCCCTGGTCGCCCTCAGCGACACCGGTGAGGGCGGCGGAGCCGGGCGGGTCCAGGTCGGGATCGATGTCCAGCCCTGGGCGAAGAACGCCGGCGCCAACTGGGCCTCGCGGGCCCGGATCGTCCAGCTGCCCGGGTGTGCCCTGACGACCCCGGGCGCCCCCGGTTGCACCACGCGCACCCCCGTACCGTCCTACCGGGACGAGGCTACGGGCCGGTTGGTGGCCGAGGTCGACGTCCCGCAGCCGACCATCGGCGTCGCCTCCAAGTCCTTCGCCGCCGGTGCCTTCGGAAGCCCGGCGGCGAACACTTCCACGGTGGCGCTCGCGGCCGAGGCGGCCCCCAGCGGCAGCGGCGGTGACTTCACCGCCTCGCCGATCACCCCGTCCGCCTCCTGGCAGGCCGGCGCCAACGCGGGCAATTTCACCTACGGCTACACCGTCGAGCTGCCCTCCGCACTGGCGGGCCCGGCTCCCGATGTCTCGCTCGGCTACGACTCCTCTGCCGTGGACGGCAAGACCGCTTCCACCAACGCCCAGCCGTCCTGGATCGGCGAGGGCTGGGAATGGCACCCTGGTTCCATCGTCCGCGGCTACAAGGGATGCAAGGACGCCGGGATCGACAAGTCGGGCGACCAGTGCTGGGGCGGCGACCTGCTCCAGCTCTCGCTCGCCGGCCACGCCGGCCAGTTGGTCAAGGACGACGACTCCTGCGAGTGGCATCTGCAGGGCGAGGACGGTACCAAGGTCGAGCGGCTGACCGGGCAGGCCAACGGCGCCTGG
Organism: Kitasatospora sp. NPDC094016; assembly: GCF_040304045.1. Taxonomy (NCBI): domain Bacteria; kingdom Bacillati; phylum Actinomycetota; class Actinomycetes; order Kitasatosporales; family Streptomycetaceae; genus Kitasatospora; species Kitasatospora sp. NPDC094016. Next base: position 20,059 of record NZ_JBEOUK010000044.1, on the reverse strand, counting down.
AACGGCGAGGCCTGGCGGATCACCACCGTCGACGGCACTCAGTACTACTTCGGCGCGAACCACCTGCCTGGCGGCGACGGTACCGACCAGGCCAGCAACTCGGTCTCCACCGTGCCGATCTACTGGCCAGGTGGCCAGGACCCGTGCCTGAAGGGCGGCTCGCCGGCCACCAACTCCTGGTCCCAGATGGGCTGGCAGTGGTCGCTCGACTACATCGTCGACCCGCACCAGAACCTGATCACCTACCGGTACGAGCAGGAGCAGAACTCCTACGTCCAGGGCGGCGGCCAGAACAACGGCAACGGCCCCCGGGCCAAGTACCAGCGCGCGAGCTACCCGGTCTGGGTCGGCTACGGCCAGCGGCTGCCCGACCAGATCGCCGCCAAGGGCAAGGCCAATCCGGCCGCCCAGGTGTGGTTCCGCACCGCCGAGCGCTGCTTGCCGAACGGCACGACCACCTGTGACCCGTCGCAGCGGACCAAGGCCAATGCCAAGTCCTGGCCGGACACACCGATCGACCAGACCTGTGACGCGACCGGCGACTGCACCGTCTACTCGCCCACGTTCTGGACGACCAAGCGTCTCACGACGATCGACACCGAGGTCTGGACCGGCACCTCCTACCGCCCCGTCGACTCCTTCGCCCTCAAGCAGTCCTTCCAGGACCCGGGTGACGGTACCTCCCCGTCGCTGTGGCTGGACTCGGTCCAGCGCACCGGCAGCAACGGCCGTACGCCGCTCACCCTTCCGGCGGTCTCGTTCCAGCCGCTGCAGATCGCCAACCGCGTCAAGGGCCGGATCGTTCGGCCGGACGGCACCTCGGCCTCGATCGAGCCGTACAACCGTCCGCGCATCCAGGCGATCACCACCGAGACCGGTGGCCTGATCAACGTTGTCTACCGGACCGCCGAGTGCTCGCGCGAAGCGGGCGGGAAGATGCCGTCCTCCGAGGACGGCAACACGATGGCCTGCATGCCGGTCAAGTGGTACCTGCCCGGGCAGAGCGCGCCGGACCCGGTGAACGACTGGTTCAACAAGATCGTCGTGCAGTCCGTGACCCAGGAGGACTCGGTCGCCGGCGGCCAGCCCGCGGTCGTCACCGACTACGTCTACGGCGGCGGCGCGGCCTGGCACCGCAACGACTCCGAGATGGCCGACCCCAAGACCCGTACCTGGGACCAGTTCCGCGGGTACGCGACGGTCACGACCCTCACCGGTAGCGGCAGCGACGTCGAGTCGCCGCGTACCAAGACGGTCGCCACGTTCCTGCGTGGCATGGACGGCGACATCCGCGCCAACGGAACCGCGCGCCAAGTGTCCGTGACCGACGTGCACGGCGGCACCATCAAGGACGAGAACGTCCTGGTCGGCTACATCCGCGACTCCACCAACTACAACGGGGAGAACGGAGAGGTCCTCTCCACCACGGTCTCCGACCCGTGGCTGGGTCCGGTCACGGCCACCCGCAAGCAGTCCAGTGGCATGCCGCCGATCACCGCCCGGGCCGTCAACGCGGCCAAGGTGACCAACCGGGAGAAGCTGGCCAACGGCTGGCGCACGAGCGAGCGCTCCACCACGTACGACTCGACACCCGTCGCCCGCCCGTTGACCGTCAACGACAACGGCGACCTGGCCCACCCCGAGCAACTGCTCTGTACCTCCTTCACCTACGCCGGCGGCCCGAACGGCGCGGTGACACAGCTCGCCTCGCGCACCCTGGTCCTCAAGGGCGCCTGCGGTCGGACCGCGACGAAGGACAACACCGTCGCCGACACCCGGGCGTACTTCGACGGCCTGCCTCTCGGCCAGTCCGGCGCCAAGTCCGAGCAGACCGCCACCGAGGTTCTGGAGCGTTACGACACCGCCGGCCAGCCGGTCTACCGGGCCACCGCGCGGGCGAGCTTCGACGCCTACGGCCGCGTGATCAGCACCGTCGACCCGAGTCGCACCGACGCTGCTCACCCGACCGGTGCGGAGACCAGGACCGCGTACTCCCCTGCCACCGGCCAGCTGCCGACCCAGGTCACCCACACCAACCCGATGGGCTGGCAGACCGTCAGCACATTGGACGTGGGCCGTGGTTCGCCGCTCAAGATCCAGGACGAGAACGGCCGCATCAGCGAGCAGGACTTCGACTCCCTCGGCCGCGCGAGCGCCGGCTGGAGCCCAGGCAACGACCGCAGTAGCTTTCCGGACCGCCCGAACCGAAGGTTCTCCTACTCGGTCAACGGCGCGAACGCGCCCTCGCAGGTGCTCACCCAGGCGCTGATGGGCGACCTGAAGACCTACACCTCCAGCTTCACCATCTACGACGGCCTCGGTCGCGTTCGCCAGACCCAGGCCAGCACCCCGTCGGGCGCCACCGGCCGCATGATCACCGATGCGCTGTTCGACTCGAAGGGTCGGCAGACCAAGACCAGCGCCGCCTACTACAACGACCAGGCGCAGCCCAGCGGCCAGCTCTTCCTGCCCAACGGCGGCGTGAACCCCGACAGCAAGATCCCCTCCCAGACTGTTCAACAGTTCGACGGCGCAGGCCGGGTCACCGACTCGGTCTTCCAGTCCTACGGCGTCGAGCAGTGGCGCACCCACACCGACTTCCTGGGCGCAGACGAGGTCCGCATCACCCCGCCCGCTGGAGGCTATGCGTCCGCGACCGTCAAGGATGCCCGCGGCAACACGCTCGCGCTGCGCCAGTACAAGGCCAACACCCCGACCGGCGCGTACGACGAGACCACCTACGGCTACACGCCGGAGGGCAGGGAAGCCTGGCGCAAGGACGCGGCCGGGAACCTCTGGTCGTACGAGTACGACCAGCTGGGCCGTCCGGTGAAGTCCACCGACCCTGACTCGGGCACCGGCACCACCAGCTACGACGACGCCAAGAACCTCGTCACCGCGACGGACTCCCGGGGCAAGAGCGCCACCACCGTCACCGACCTGCTCGGCCGCACCGTCGCGGCGTACGAGGGCGCGGCGACCGACCCCGCCAAGCAGGTCGCCGCCTGGACCTACGACACCCTCGCCAAGGGCAAGCCGACCTCCTCGACCCGCTACGTCGGCGGAGCGGGCGGAGCCGCGTACAAGTCGGAGATCACCGGCTACGACACCGGTTACCGCGAGCTCGGCGCCAAGACCACCATCCCGGCAGCCGAGGGCGGCCTCGCCGGCACCTACCAGACCGACAACACCTACGACACGGCCGGCCGGCTGACCAACACCCTGATGCCGGCGGTCGCCGGCATGGGCCGGGAGAAGCTGACCTTCGTCACGGACGTCATGGGCCAGTTCGCGGCCCTGTCCAGCGCCTTCGGGTTGGCCCCGTCGACGACCTACGTGGCCGACGTCCGCTACGACCCGTACGGCCGGCCGTACCGGACCACCGTGGGCGGCGCCGGCGCGCAGGTCGTCTCCACCATGATCATTGACAACGCCACCGGCCGGGTCACCCGTTCACTGCTCGACAAGCAGAACGCCCCTCTCTCACACGTCGACGCGATCGACTACACCTACAACCCGATGGGTCAGGTCACCTCGGCCCGCAACGCGCAGGACGGCCTGGTCGCCGACCTGCAGTGCTTCACCCACGACTACCTCGGCCGGCTCACCCAGGCCTGGACCGACAACGGCACCCAGACCACCCGTCCGCAGCCGAGCGTTCCCGGTGTCGGCGCCTGCGCCAACACCGACGGCCCGTCCGCGAGCGGCGGTAAGCCGAGCGTCGGCGGTCCGGCGCCCTACTGGCAGCAGTACGAGTACGACCTCATCGGCAACCGCACCAAGCTGGTCCAGAAGGACGTCAACGGCGACACCGGCAAGGATGTCACCACCACCCAGACGTTCGGCGCCGGCCCCAACACCCCGTCCTCCGACCCGAAGACGGGCGGCGGCACCGGCGGTCCGCACGCGCTCATGAAGTCCACCCGGACCGGTCCGGCTGGCGCCGGGGTGACCTCGTACACCTACGACGCCGCGGGCAACACCACCTCGATCACCGACACCCCGGGCACCAGGAACCTGACCTGGAACGCCCAGGGCAAGCTCGACCAGATCACCGGCACCGGTCAGAGCGGCGCCACCAGTTACCTGTACGACCTGTCCGGAAACCAGCTGATCCGCCGCGACCCGGGCAAGACCACGCTCAATCTGGGCGCGGACCAGCTGGCCCTCGACACCAACACCGGAGCGGTCACCAACGTCCGCAGCTACGCGGCGCCCAACGGCCTCTCCATCACCCGCACCACCACCAACGGCACGTCCAAGCTCGCCTACCAGGGTTCCGACCCACACGGTACCAACGGCGTGCAGTTCGACTCCTATGACCTTGCCCAGGTCCGCCGTCCCACCGACCCGTTCGGCAACGAACGCGGTACCCAGCCGGATGCGGGCGTCTGGGCCGGCGACAAGGGGTTCGTCGGCGGCACCAAGGAGAAGGCCACCGGCTTCACCCTCCTCGGTGCCCGTGAGTACGACCCCAAGACGGGCCGCTTCATCAGTCCCGACCCCATCACGGTCGCCAGCGATCCCCAGCAGTGGAACGCCTACTCGTACGCCAACAACAGCCCGATCAACAAGTCGGACGCCAACGGCCTGAGGCCCACGTGTGACACCCCGGCCGAGTGCAACGGCCTCGCCGCCGAGAAGGACGACGGCCACGGCTACTCCTACATCACCCCGGCGACCTGGTCGCCCAGCACCCTGGCCTCGCTGCCCAAGCCCACAGCGCAGGAACAGACCGCGAAGAGTCGGATGGACGCCGCCGACAAGGTCGTGAACGAGGCCAAGCACAAGCGTGATGAGCTCGTGCACAAGGTGGTCGACCTGGTCGGGGATCTGATCGGCTTCAACGACGCTCGCGACTGCTTCACCAAGGGCGACGTGATGAGCTGCATCAACACTGCGCTCAACGTGGTGCCCTGGGGCAAGATCCTCAAAGCCGTGAAGGTCGGCATCCAAGCGCTGAAGATCTACAAGGAGATCAACAAGGCCTACGACGCCATCCGGGCAGGTGAACGCACCGCCAGGGAGGCCGAAGCCGCCTACGTCACCGCCAGGACTGCGGCATCGGAAGCACGGGCAGCCGAAAAGGCGGCAGCCAGTGCCGCAGAAGAAAAAGCAGCAAGAGAGACGGCAACCGACGCGGCGGGGACAGAGAGCAAGGCCGTAGCCAAGGAAGCCGACGAAGTGCCCGTCGGTTGCCGCAACAGCTTCCCCACCGGCACCAAGGTGCTGATGGGCGACGGCAGTCTCAAGTCCATCGACGACATCCACGAGGGCGACGTCGTCATGGCCACCGACCCTCAGACCGGCGAGACCCGCCCGGAGACGGTCACCGCCACCATCCTGACCCCTGATGACAAGGACTTCACCGACCTCACCCTCACCGACGACGCGGCCCCCCGAGGCCCTCCGGCGGACCACCAGTCGAAGATCACCTCGACTCACCACCACCCATACTGGAGCGAAACCCGCCAGCAGTGGGTCGACGCCGGCGAACTCACCCCCGGCGAACACCTCCGCCAGCCCGACGGCACCACCCTCACCATCCAGTCCGTCCGCAACTACCCCTACGCCGTCACCACCCACAACCTGACCGTCAATCAGCTCCACACGTACTATGTTCTTGCGGACGACGCCCCTGTTCTCGTCCATAACGACAAGTGTGAGATTGGAAAGGGGGGCTCTGAGGGGGCGGAGGGGTCGCCCACGGGCGGGACCGATCCTGGGCAGATTCTTGCCTATTTCGACCCCCAATCGGGAGGCTACTCCCGTCCGATCGTTACCCGCGGAACTGAGGCGCCGGGAACGACTCGGCGTGCGAGCGTAGAGGTCGCGGAGGAAAGGAAGACCCGCGCGTCGACGCTGAAGGGGGTCCCTGGTAAAGCTGGGGAAATGGTGAAGGCATTTGATCACAGCGGCGTTGGAGGTGGCGTCACCGAGGCGATCCTCGCGGCAACGATCACTGTGGCGCGTGCTGTCAAGTTGTTCAAGGCGAGGGGTAATGGGTAAGTTTGTCAGTTCCGCCATGCGGATCCTCCATGAGTTTCGTACGCACGATTTCGTGTCTGCCGAGAGTGAGATCGAGGCGGGCTGGGAAGATCGGCCGACCCGGGTCACGCCGGCGCTGCTTCTGCTGCTCGCGACGAAGATCCTTCTCCAGCTGAGGCGCGAGGCCGGCGAGGAGTTCCCGGTGGAGACACCCGCGCTTGCCGCGCGCGGTCTCGGCAGGGACGAGACCGGCACGATGGTCGCAGCCCTGGTCGGGGATCTCTCGGCTGTCCGGGTCGGGCGCGGCGAGGGCCTGTTCACGTTGCGGAACACCCTTGTTCTGCTGACGGTTCTGCTGGATGCCGGGACTGTGCGCGAGAGCGAGGTGACCGCGTTGCTACAGGCTGCGGAGGACACTGCGGACGAGTTCCTCCGTGCCGAGGATCCGTTCCGCCTGGCGGGGCGGGGCGTGGAGGTCGGTCCGTGGGACGTGAGCGAACGCGGCTGGCAGGGGACGGACCTCATCGACCTCGGAGGGCTCAGGGTTCCCCGGGAACCGGGCGTCAGGATCGAGCTGAACAGGGCGCCGTCCGGTGATCTCGTGGAGGCCGTCGTCGTGAAGGGTCGCCAGACGGGGCTTCAACTCCAGGCGTATCACGCCACCCGGCCGGATGCCTGGGAAAGGGCACGTGAACGTCTGGCGGCCGGCGTCCTGGCGGCGGGGGGCGAGATCCGTGCCTGGGCGGGCCGGGCCGGGGTGGAGCTCAGGTGCGAGGTCCCCGTGGAGAAGGGGCCGGGTGTCAGGGGAGTCTCCGTCAACCGGGTGCTCGGCTGCGACGGCCCGGGCTGGTTGCTGAGGGGGATCGTGACCGGCGAAGGAGGCGCTGCCGAGACCCGTGACGAGTGGGCGTACGAGTTCTTCGAACGGATCGTAGTGGTCCCCTCCTTCCAGCCGACTTCCGCCGCGTTCCTGTCGCCGAGCGGATTCGTCGGCCTGCGGCCGGTCTCGGACAATCAGCCGATCCCGTTGCGTCGACCCGACTGATCCACCCGCGCGGTCGTGTCGCGCAGCGTCGTCGGGCCGTCACCCGGGTAGGACTGTGGTCGTCCTGACCAGGCGTTGCCGAGACATCGCAGGAGCCGCGAGTGGCCGCTTATCTCGACCGTGACGGAGCCGACGGGCTGAGGGTGCCGAGCCAGGACGCGCCGCCGCCACCGCCCGAACTGGTGGCGCTGGCGCAGGCGTACGGGGTGGACACCCGGAACCCCGGGCCGGGGGGTGTGACCGTGGGGGCGCGCACGCTGGTCGCGGTGCTGGCGGCCCTGGGGGTGGCGGCGGGGACGCCGGAGCAGGCGCGCGAGGCGCTGGAGCGTCACCGGGCCGCGCAGCAGGCCAGGTTGCTGCCGCCCTGCGTGGTGGTCCGTCGAGGGCGGCGGACGGCGCTGGACGTGCCGGCCGACGCGCGGCTGCACGTGGAGCTGGAGGACGGCGGGGTGTGGGAGCTGCCGCGCGGCCACTCACACTGGCTGCCGCCGGACCTGCCGCTCGGGCGGCACGTGCTCAGGGCGGAGTGCGGCGAGGGCAAGGCCCAGGCGGCGCTGATCGTCGCACCGGAGAAGCTGCCCCCGCTGCCCGGCTACAGCTGGGGCTTCCTCGCCCAGCTGTACTCCGTCCTGTCCGACCGCTCCTGGGGCATGGGCGACCTCGGCGACCTCGCCGAGCTGGCCCAGTGGGCGGGCGCCGGCCTCGGTGCGGGCTTCGTCCAGATCAACCCGCTGCACCAGGCGCTGCCCGCCACCCCGGCCGCCCCGACCGACCCGTCCCCGTACCGCCCCTCCTCCCGCCGCTTCGCCGATCCGGTGCACCTGCGGGTCGAGGCCGTCCCCGAGTACGCCTACCTGACGGGTGACCAGCGCGCCGAGGCGGAGGAGCTGGGCCGCCGGGCCGCCCGGCTGCGCGACGAGGTGCTGGGGCACGACGGCCTGATCGACCGGGACGCCGTCTGGGCGCTCAAGCGCGAGGCGCTGGAACTGCTGCACGAGGTGCCGCGCGGCCCAGGCCGCCAGGCCGCGTACGAGGCCTACCAGCGCCGCGAGGGCGACTGGCTGCGCCGGAACGCACTGTGGAACGCGCTCGCCGAGGTGCACGGCGCCGACTGGCACGGCTGGCCGAAGGGGCTGCGTCACCCGGACGGCCCACAGGTGGGGCGCGCCTCCCGGGAGCTCGCCGACCGGGTCGAGTTCCACCGCTGGCTCGCCTGGCAGGTCGACCAGCAGCTCGCGGAGGCCCAGGGCGCGGCCCGGCAGGCCGGCATGCCGGTCGGCCTGATCCACGACCTGGCCGTCGGCGTCCACCCGGACGGCGCGGACGCCTGGGCGCTCCAGGACGTGCTGGCCGGCGGCATCTCCGTCGGCGCCCCGCCGGACGCCTTCAACGCCCACGGCCAGGACTGGGGCCTGCCGCCCTGGCGCCCGGACGCGCTGGCGGCGGCCGGCTACACCCCGTACGCGGAGCTGCTGCGCACGGCGGCCCGGCACGCGGGCGCGGTCCGGATCGACCACGTGATGGGCCTGTTCCGGCTCTGGTGGGTGCCGGACGGCCACCCGCCGACCGAGGGCGCGTACGTCCGCTACGACGCCGAGGCGATGCTCGGCGTGCTGGCCCTGGAGGCGCACCGGGCCGGGACGGCGGTGATCGGCGAGGACCTGGGCACGGTGGAGCCGGGCGTCCGGGAGAAGCTGGCGGCGCGCGGGATCCTCGGCACCTCCGTGCTCTGGTTCGAGCGGGACTGGCAGGGGGCGGGGGAGATCCTCGCCCCGGACCGCTGGCGCCCGGGCTGCCTGGCCACCCTCACCACCCACGACCTGCCGAGCACCGCCGCCCGGCTCTCCGGCGAGCACGTCGAGCTGCGGCACCGGCTCGGGCTGCTGGCCCGTCCGCTGGGCGAGGAGCAGGAGGAGGCGGTGGCCGAGCTGGCGGACTGGCGGGCCGAGCTGACCGCGCGCGGGCTGCTCGCGCCGGGCGAGCCGCTGTCGATGCCGGTGCTGTACCGCTTCCTGCGCGCGACCCCGGCGGAGCTGGTCGGCGTCTGGCTGCCGGACCTGGTCGGCGATCCGCGCCCGCAGAACCTGCCCGGCACCTGGGACCAGTACCCGAACTGGCGCCTGCCGGTCGCCGACGGCGCCGGCGATCCGGTCACCCTCGACCGGCTGGCCGCCACCCCGGCCGCCCGCCTGCTCGCCCACCTGCTGGCCCCGCCCGGCGCCCACCCCGCCGTCTGACCCCGCCGTGCGGCCCCGCCGCCCGACCCGGGCACCGCGGACGGCCCCCTTCCGGAAGGCCGACCCCGGCGCGCGGGGGGTCATAAGCGGCGGGTAAGTTGGAAACGTGGACAAGAGGAACGCTTTGCGAGCCGGCGCGGTCTCCGCAACGGTCACGCTGATGATGCTGCTGTCGTCGCCCGCCATGGCCCTCACCAGGGACGACGGCGACGACCCGGGTCCTGGCCTGAGCGTCGGCCAGACCATCGGCCTGTACGTGCTGATCCCGATCGCCGCCTTCGTGATCATCGCCGCCCTCGCGGGCCTGCCGTACGGCAAGGGCAAGGGCAAGAAGAAGTAACCACCGCGTCCACCAGGACCTGCACGACCCCGAAGGGGCACCGGAGATCTCCGGTGCCCCTTCAGGCGTTTCCAGCACCTTGACGGCGCCCGACGGCGCCCAACGGCGCCCGACCGGGGCCCCGACCGGGACCCCGCCGGGCGCCTCGGCAGGTCAGCGGCCGGCGCCCGCCGCCCGGTCGACCGCCTGGGCCTTGAGCGCGCGCTCGATCCCGGCCCGGGCCTCGACGACCTGGCGCCGCAGCGCCGGTGCCGGCTCGGCCTCGGCCAGCCACGCGTCGGTCGCGTCCACGGTGGCCTGCGTGACCTGCAGCGCCGGGTACAGCCCGCCGATGATCTGCTGCGAGATCTCGTGGCTGCGGGTCTCCCAGACCTCCTTGACGGCGGCGAAGTACTTGGCCGCGTACGGCGCGAGCAGCTCCTGCTGGTCGGACTGCTGGAAGCCCGCGATGGTCGCTTCCTGGACGTAGTTGGTGAGGGTGTCCGACTCGACGACGGCGGTCCAGGCCTCGGCCTTGGCCTCGGCGGTGGGCCGGGCGGCGCGGCAGGTGGCGGCGTGCTCCTGGCCGGCCGCGGTGTTGTCGCGGGCCAGCTCGGCCGTCACGGCGGCCTCGTCGGCGCGCCCGGTGGCGCAGAGCCGGGTGAGCAGGGTCCAGCGCAGCTCGGTGTCGACGGCGAGGCCCTTGATCTCGGCGGTGCCGTCGAGCAGGCCGGCGAGCAGGCCGAGCTGCCCGTCGGTGCGGGCGACGGAGGCGAGGGTGCGGGCCCAGGAGAGCTGGTGGTCGCTGCCGGGCTCGGCGGCGCGCAGGTGCTCCTCGGCGGCGGCGGCCCACTGGGCGAGGCCCTGCTCGCGCCAGTCGGGGTCGGTGTAGGCGTCGAGGGCGAGCCGCACCTGGCGCTGCACGGACTGCACGACGCCGATGTCGCTCTCCCGCCCGATGCCGGAGAGGGCGAGCGCCAGGTAGTCGCGGGCGGCGAGTTCGCCGTCGCGGGTCATGTCCCAGGCGGAGGCCCAGCACAGGGCGCGCGGCAGCGACTCGGTGAAGCCGCCGAGGTGCTCGGTGACGACGGCCATCGAGTCCTCGTCGAGCCGGATCTTGGCGTACGAGAGGTCGTCGTCGTTGAGCAGCACGACGGCCGGGCGGTGCCGGCCGACGAGCTCGGGCACCTCGGTGCGCGGGCCGTCGACGTCGAGCTCGATCCGGTCGGTGCGCACCAGCGCGCCGTCGGCGAGCTCGTACAGGCCGATGGCGATGCGGTGCGGGCGCAGCACGGCCTCACCCTTGGCGCCGGCGGGCAGCGCGGGGGCCTCCTGGAGGACGGCGAAGGACTCGATCTCGCCGTCGGTGTTCAGCGTGATGGCGGGCCGCAGCACGTTGATGCCGGCGGTCTCCAGCCAGGCCTGGGACCAGGTCCGCAGGTCGCGGCCGCTGGCCTCCTCCAGCGCCCCGAGCAGGTCGGTGAGCCGGGTGTTGCCCCAGGCGTGGCGCTTGAAGTAGGCCTGCACGCCCTGGAAGAAGGCGTCCTGGCCGACGTACGCCACCAGCTGCTTGAGCACCGAGGCGCCCTTGGCGTAGGTGATGCCGTCGAAGTTGACCTGGACGTCCTCCAGGTCGTTGATGTCCGCCATGATCGGGTGGGTGGAGGGCAGTTGGTCCTGCCGGTAGGCCCAGGTCTTCATCTGGTTGGCGAACGTGGTCCAGGAGTGCGGCCACTTGGAGCCGGGGGCCTCGGCCTGGCAGACGGCCTCGGCGAAGGTGGCGAAGGACTCGTTGAGCCAGAGGTCGTTCCACCACTCCATGGTGACGAGGTCGCCGAACCACATGTGGGCGAGCTCGTGCAGGATCGTCGCCGCGCGGGCCTCGTAGGCGGCGTCGGTGACCTTGGAGCGGAACACGTACTGGTCGCGCAGGGTGACGGCGCCCGCGTTCTCCATCGCGCCGGCGTTGAACTCCGGGACGAACAGCTGGTCGTACTTGGCGAACGGGTAGGGGAAGTCGAACTTCTCCTGGAAGTAGTCGAAGCCCTGCTTGGTGACGGCGAAGATGTCCTCGGCGTCCAGGAACTCGCGCAGCGAGGGGCGGCAGTAGACGCCCAGCGGCACCTTCTGGTCGCCGTTCTCGTAGGTGTCGAAGACCCCGACGTACGGGCCGGCGACGAGCGCGGTGATGTAGCTGGAGATCCGGCCGGTGGGCTCGAACGTCCAGACCTGCGAGGCGCCCTCGCCGACCGGGGTCGGGGTGGGCGAGTTGGAGACCACGACCCAGCCGGTGGGGGCGGTCACGGTGAACGCGAACGCGGCCTTCAGGTCGGGCTGTTCGAAGGAGGCGAAGACGCGGCGGGCGTCCGGCACCTCGAACTGGGTGTACAGGTAGGTCTCGCCGTCGACCGGGTCGACGAACCGGTGCAGGCCCTCACCGGTGTTGGTGTAGGCGCAGTTGGCGACGACGCGCAGCTCGTTCTCGGCGGCCAGGTTCGGCAGCGGGATCCGGCTGTCGGCGAAGCTCTCCGGGTCGAGCGGCGCGCCGTTGAGGGTGATCTCCTCGACGCTCGGCGCGACGAGGTCGATGAACGTGTCCGCGCCGGGGGTCGTGGCCGTGAACCGGACCACGGTGGTGGACCGGAAGGTGCCTCCTTCGCGGGCCGAACTCAGGTCGAGCTCGATGTCGTACGCGTCCACGTGGAGGAGGTCGGCCCGGGTGCGGGCCTCCTCGCGGGTCAGGTTGGTGCCGGGCACTCGCTGCACTCCTTCGTCAGGCTGATGGGGCGAATCCTCCCATGACCCAACGGACGGGCTCCCGGAAAAATCGCAGGCGGGGCGGGTTCGGGCAGATCGCCCGTTCCCGCCCCGCCAGGACGAGCCCCGAGGGCCCGTGTCCGAGGAGTGCTCAGCCCCCCGTCGTCACTTCTTCCACTTGGTCAGCGGCGCGTCGGAGCTGCCGCGGCGGAAGGCGTACACGGCTCCGCCGTCGGTGGAGATGACGTACTCGGACATGCTCATCCCGATGTCCAGGCCGTTGGGCATGGCCATGGTGCCGAGGTCGGTCATCGAGCCGTCGGCCGGCGAGAGCGTCACCAGCCGGGCGGGCTTGTTGTAGCCCTGGCTGACGATGGCGCGGACCTTGCCGTCCTTGTCGGTGCCGGACACCAGCCGGATGTCCTGGCTGGAGGTGGCGCCGGCGGCGGACCAGATCCGCTTGCCGGTGGTCAGGTCGTACGCGTTGACGGCCGACTTGGCGCCGGTGATCTGGGCGTACAGGGTGGTGCCGCTGACCACGTTCTGGCTGTAGGCGTCGGACTGGCCGGACAGCCGCAGGCTGTCCGCGCCGGGCTCCTTGACCGACATCTGGGTGCCGGGCTTGTTGCTCTTGTCGAACGGCAGGATGTAGTCGCCGTTCGGGCCGCTGCTCATCAGCAGCACCAGCGGCTCGTCCTGGACGACCTTGTCGATCCGCTCGATGCTGCCGGTGAGGGTGATCGGCGTGCTGGCGGCCTTGCCGCTGTCGGCGTCCACGATGACCAGCTGCGACTTCGGGCCGGAGCCGCCGTAGCAGCGGTCGCTGACGGCGATCTGGCTGCCGGCCGCGCGGCCGTAGAGGCTGCAGTTCTTGTCGCGCGGCTGGAACTGCCAGGCGGCCGAGCCGTTGTCGATGTTCAGGCCGCCGACCACGTTGCCGCCGATGGCGACCACCTTGTCGGTGACGCTGAGCGTCGGCGAGGACATCCGGTCGGTGGAGACCTTGACGCTCCAGAGCAGCTTGCCCTGGCTGACGTCGACGGCGCCGATGGTGGAGCAGTCGCTGTCACCGGTGTTGAAGGAGACGGCGGCGATGTTCTTCGAGTTGGCCGAGTAGGAGGCGGTGCACACCTCCTTGCTGCCGTCCGGGACCGGGATGTTCCAGGCCTCCTTGCCGTCGGAGGTGTTGAACGCCCGGATGCCGGTGCTGTCGGCGCGCACCGCGACCTTGTCGCCGCCCCAGATGCCGAGCAGCTGCGAGCCGCTGTCCGCGTTGGCGGCCTTGGGGGCGTTCCAGGCGATGTTGTAGCCGGCCCCGCCGGTGTTGCCACCGCTGGTGCTGCCGCCGGTGCTGTCGGCGGTCGGGGCGTTGGTGACGGTGCCTCCGGAAGTGGCGCCGCCGGACGCGGTGGTGCCGCCGGAGCCGGCGTTCGGCGTGGGGTCGGGGTCGTTGCCCTTGAGGAGCACGACCAGCCCGGCGACGATGGCGATCGCCAGGACGCCGCCGATGATCCCGCCCCACAGCATCACGGGGTTGCGCTGCTTGGGCGCGGGGGGCAGCGGCGCACCCGGGTAGTACCCGGGCTGCTGCTGCGGGTATCCGTAGCCGGCGCCGTAGGCCTGCCCGCCGTCCGGCGCACCGTAGGCGCCACCGGGCATCGGGTCGTACGGGCCGACCGGCGCACCGGGCGGTGGCGGCGGGGCCTGGCCGGGGAAGCCGGCCGCGGTGGGCGCGTACGGCTGGTAGCCGGCACCGGCGGCGGGCGGCTGGACGGGCGGCTGGTAGCCGGCACCGGCGGCGGGCGGCTGGACGGGCGGCTGGACGGGCGGCTGGACGGGTGGCTGCGCGGGCGGAGCCGGCGGCTGGGCCGGCGGCGGCCCGGCGGGCGAGGCCGGGCCCGGGATCGCCGCGCCGTCGAGCTGTGTCACCTGGTCCGCCACGGCGGCCGGGTCCACGCCACCGGGCGGGCGCCCGAACGAGACGCCCCGATTGTCCTGCGGGCCGCTGCCCGGCGCTTCGCCTGCCCCCGGCGTAGGGTGATCCCCTGCCATCTGATTCCCCGTCATTTCTGGAAGCGTCCCCCTGCCGATACCGCCCCGCGGTCCGGGGGGACGCGTGAGCTAGGGCACCATGCTAGTGGCGGGTGTTTTTCGGTCGAACCCAGGACTCCGCAGGCCCGTTTCCGTCCGTTCCCCCGCCGCTTGCGGGCCAGCCGCCACCGGCCCCCGTCGTACCGCCCGGCCCGATCAGCGCCGATCCGCGGCACAGGCCCTACCCTTCAGGAGTTGAAGGGGACGTCCCGGCGGAGGGGTCCCCGCCCTGGGAGGGTGGATCATGTCGACGGACACACCGGGCTCGCAGTCGTCCTTGCACCGGGCGAACCTGGAGCGGGTGCTGCGCGCGGTGCGGACGGCCGGTTCGCTGACCCAGGCCGAGATCGCCCGCGGCACCGGCCTGTCCGCGGCCACCGTCTCCAACATCGTGCGGGAGTTGAAGGAGAGCGGCACCGTCGTGGTCGCCGACACCTCCTCCGGCGGCCGGCGGGCGCGCAGCGTCTCGCTCAGCGGGGACGCGGGCATCGTGGTGGGCATCGACTTCGGCCACACCCACCTGCGGGTCGCGGTCGGCAACCTCGCGCACCGGGTGCTCGCCGAGGAGAGCGCCCCGATCGACGTGGACGTCTCCGCCGCGCAGGGCTTCGACCGGGCCGAGGCGATGGTGGAACGGCTGCTCCGGCAGGCCGGGTTCCGCCCGGAGAAGGTGATCGGCGTCGGCCTCGGTGTGCCCGGCCCGATCGACGTGGAGACCGGCGCGCTGGGTTCCACCGCGATCCTGCCCGGCTGGACGGGCATCGCCCCGGGCCGGGAGCTGGCCGAGCGGCTCGGCATGCCGGTGCACGTGGACAACGATGCCAACCTGGGCGCGCTCGGCGAACTGGTCTGGGGGGCCGGGCGGGGGCTGAGCGACCTCGCGTACATCAAGGTCGCCAGCGGGGTCGGCGCCGGACTGGTGGTCAACGGCCAGATCTACCGGGGGCCGGGCGGCACCGCCGGTGAGATCGGGCACATCACCCTGGACGAGGCCGGGCCGGTCTGCCGCTGCGGCAACCGCGGCTGCCTGGAGACCTTCGTGGGCTCCCGCTACCTGCTCTCCCTGCTGACCCCGACCCTCGGTCCGGACCTCGATCTGCCCCGGGTGGTCGAGCTGGCCCATCAGGGTGACCTCGGCTGCCGCCGGGTGATCGCCGACGCCGGCCGGCAGATCGGCACCGGCGTGGCCACCCTGTGCAACCTGCTCAATCCGCGCCGGGTGATCCTCGGCGGCGACCTCGCCGAGGCCGGTGAGCTGGTGCTCTCCCCGATCCGCGACTCGGTGGCCCGCTACGCCATCCCGAGCGCCGCCCGCCAGCTCTCGGTGGTCCCCGGCACGCTGGGCGGCCGGGCCGAGGTGCTCGGCGCGCTGGCCCTGGTGATGAGCGAGATGGGGGAGTCCGGGGCGCTGGGGCGCGGCTGAGCCGCCGCGGCCCGGATCGCTCCCGAACATCCATTCGTCAATCCAGGGTGACGCGTGACCCCCGGGCCGACCTCCGGGAATGGCGGTAACGGGTCGGTGGCACCGGGCGCGCCGCTCGGTGTCCGGCAAGCGGACATTAGACTCGACCGGTCGGCACCGGCCGCGACCGCCGGCCCGCCGCCAGACCGGGCAGCGACGCCCGTCGGACCGCCCGCGGTCCGCGAACACTGAACGAGGAGGAACGGGTGGCCCTGCTGACCCGCATTCGGGGACCGCGTGATCTCGACCGGCTCACGCCGGGACAGCTGGCCGCACTGGCCCAGGAGATCCGGACCTTCCTGGTGACCGAGGTCGCCAAGACGGGCGGCCACCTCGGCCCCAACCTCGGCGTGGTGGAGCTCACGATCGCGCTGCACCGGGTCTTCGACTCGCCGCGCGACCGCATCCTCTTCGACACCGGCCACCAGAGCTACGTCCACAAGCTGCTCACCGGCCGCCAGGACTTCTCGATGCTGCGGATGAAGGGTGGCCTGTCCGGCTACCCGTCCCGCGCCGAGTCCGAGCACGACGTGATCGAGAACTCGCACGCCTCCACCGTGCTCTCCTACGCCGACGGCCTGGCCAAGGCCAACAAGATCCTCGGCAAGCCGGACCCGGTCGTCGCGGTCATCGGCGACGGCGCGCTCACCGGCGGCATGGCCTGGGAGGCGCTCAACAACATCGCCGACGCCAAGGACCGCCCGCTGGTCATCGTCGTCAACGACAACGAGCGCTCCTACTCGCCGACCATCGGAGGCCTGGCCAACCACCTCGCCACCCTGCGCACCACCCAGGGCTACGAGCGCTTCCTCTCCTGGGGCAAGGACGCGCTGCAGCGCACCCCGGTGGTCGGCCAGCAGCTGTTCGAGACGCTGCACGGCGCCAAGAAGGGCCTCAAGGACTTCATCGCCCCGCAGGGCATGTTCGAGGACCTCGGCATCAAGTACATCGGCCCGATCGACGGCCACGACCTGACCGCCCTGGAGTCCGCGCTGACCAAGGCGCGCGGCTTCGGCGGCCCGGTGATCGTGCACTGCCTCACCGAGAAGGGCCGCGGCTACCACGCCGCGGAGAACAACGACGAGGACCGCTTCCACGCGGTCGGCAAGATCCACCCGGAGACCGGCCTGCCGATCAAGAACGCCGGCGGCCGGAGCTGGACCTCGGTCTTCGCCGAGGAGATGGTCGCGCTCGGCCACGAGCGGGAGGACATCGTCGGCATCACCGCCGCCATGCTCCACCCGGTCGGCCTCGCGCCCTTCGCCGAGGCCTTCCCGGACCGCATCTTCGACGTCGGCATCGCCGAGCAGCACGCCGTCACCAGCGCCGCCGGCCTGGCGACCAACGGGCTGCACCCGGTCTTCGCGGTCTACGCGACCTTCCTGAACCGGGCCTTCGACCAGGTCCTGATGGACGTCGCCCTGCACAGGCTGGGCGTCACCTTCGTGCTCGACCGGGCCGGCGTCACCGGCGACGACGGCGCCTCGCACAACGGCATGTGGGACATGTCGATGCTGCAGATCGTCCCGACCCTGCGGCTGGCCGCCCCGCGCGACGCCGACCAGGTCCGCGCCCAGCTGCGCGAGGCCGTCGAGGTCAAGGACGCCCCGACCGTGGTCCGCTACTCCAAGGGCACCGTCGGCCCGGCCGTCCCGGCGGTCGGCCGGATCGGCGGCATGGACGTGCTGCGCGCCGCCGAGGAGCCGGGCGGCACGCACCGCGCGGACGTACTGGTGGTCTCGGTCGGCGCGATGGCCGCCACCAGCCTGGAGGTCGCGGACCTGCTGGCCGCCCAGGGCATCACCGCCACCGTGGTGGACCCGCGCTGGGTCAAGCCGGTGGACGCCGCCCTGCCGAGCCTGGCGGCCGAGCACCGGGTGGTCGTCACGATCGAGGACAACGGCCGGGTGGGCGGTGTCGGCGCCGCGGTGGCGCAGGCGCTGCGCGACGCGGACGTGGATCTGCCGGTGCGCGACTTCGGGATTCCGCAGGAGTTCCTGGACCACGCGAGCCGGAACGAGATCCTGGCCGAGATCGGCCTGAACGCCCCGGACATCGCCCGAAAGGTGACGGCCCTGGTCGCCAGCCTGGACGCGGCTCGGGTCGAGGCCTGAGAACGGGCCCGGAACACGTTCCACCGACGACTGTTCGTCGTAACTCCGTAACAGTTCGTCACGAAACAAGCTGACAATCGCACCTAAGGGCGGGACCGGCGCCGTCCGCGCCGATCCCGCCCGGTAGGTTGTCATCCGTGCCCACCCCCACCCGCCTCCGCCTCGCCGGACTGGCCGAGCGCCTGCCCGAGCGCGTCCGTACCCATGTGCAGACCGGGTACTGGACGAGGCTGGTGCCGGTGCTCGCGCTGGTCGCGCTGCTCACCCACATCCCGTCCTTCGCCCGGCCCGTCTGGAGCCCCGACGAGGGGTTCCTGGCCACCCAGGCCCGGATGCTGGCCGACGGCGGAGTGCTGTACGACACCGTGGTGGACCGCAAGCCGCCGCTGCTCCCCTGGCTCTACCAGGCCTGCTTCACGATCTTCGGCTCCGCCTCGCTGTGGCCGCTGCGCACCCTGGCGGTGGGCGCCCACCTGGTCACCGCGATCCTGCTGGCGTCCATCGCCCGCGGCCGCTGGGGCAACCGGGCCGGGGCCGGCGCGGGGCTGCTCTACCTGCTGGTCTCCATCGGGCTCTCCCCGGAGGACACCCAGGCGGCGACCTTCGAGGTCTTCATGCTGCCCGCCATGGTGGCCGCGTTCCGGTACGCCGAGCGCCGCCGCTGGCTGGCCGCGGGCATCGCGGTGGCGCTCTGCTCGCTGACCAAGCAGACCGGCGGCGCGGTGCTGCTGCCGGTGCTCTGGATGCTGTTCCAGGACGCCCGCCGTCGCGGGGTGCGCTGGCCGCCGGCCCTGTTCAAGATCGGCTTCGGCTTCATCCTGCCGATAGCGCTGGTCGCGGTGATCCTGACCAAGCCCAAGGGCTTCCTGTTCTGGGTGGTCACCGGCAGCGGGGACTACGCCTCCTTCGGCGGCGCCTGGCTCCAGATGATCGGCCGCGCGCTCGGCAACTCGGCCATTCTGGTCGCGGCCGGGCTGGGCTTCCTGCTCCCGGTCGGGCGCCGGCTCTGGCTCAGGTACCGCCACCGGCCGCTGCCCGTCGCCGGGGAGGAGCACGGCTCCACCGGCGACCTGTGGGTCTGGCTGGCCTCCTCGGTCGTCGCGGTCAGCGTGGGCTTCCACTTCTTCGGCCACTACTACCTTCAGCTGATCCCCCCGCTGGTGCTGCTGGGCACCGGGGCGGTGGCCACCTCGGCGGTCCGCTGGAAGCCCGTCCTGGTGTACACCACGGTCGCCTCGACGGTCTTCTGGGCCCTGGCCCTGGCCTGGCCGGGGGAGCGGCTCAACCGCACCACCGAGGTCGCCACCGCGGTCGCCGCCCAGACCACCCCCAAGGACACCGTCCTGGTCTGGGGCATGCACCCCGAGCTGTACTGGCTGGCCGACCGCAAGCCCGCCACCCGCTACCTGACCGCCGGCTTCCTGACCAACTACAGCGGCGGCAAGGACGGCAACGCCAACGTGGGCGAGCAGTTCAGCGTCAGCAACGCCTGGCAGACCTTCGACAAGGAGCTCGCCGACAACCTGCCCGAGGTCGTGGTGGACGACTCCGGCATCGCCCCGTACCAGCCGGTGCTGGTCCCGCGGATCGAGAACCTGCTGGACACCCACTACGAGATGGTCGGCGTCTTCGCCGACACCGTGGTCTACCGCCTCAAGAAGGGCTGACCGCCCCCGCACACGCCGGAGCCCCGGTGACCGTCGGCGGTTTCTAGGGATCGTTGCAACACGTGGTCGGTTGTTCAGGCCGCGATGAGTTTATGCAGGCGCTCGGCTGGGGTTTCCCAGCCGAGCGTCTTGCGTGGGCGGCCGTTGAGCTCGGCGGCGACGGCTGCCAGGTGCTCGCTGGTGTGGGCTGTCAGGTCGGTGCCCTTGGGGAAGTACTGCCGCAGCAGGCCGTTCGTGTTCTCGTTCGAGCCGCGTTGCCAGGGACTGGCCGGGTCGCAGAAGTAGACCGGGATGTCGGTGGCGAGGGTGAACGCGCCGTGGGCGGCCATCTCGGCGCCCTGGTCCCAGGTCAGCGAGCGCACCAGGTGTGCGGGCAAGG
>NZ_JBEOUK010000043.1:0-81205 GCF_040304045.1 Kitasatospora sp. NPDC094016 | reverse complement strand
GCTGGGTGACCGAGTCCCCGAAGTGGATGCCGCCGCTCACAGGCTGACCTTCTTTCCGGTGTTGTGGTCGCCGTACTGGTTGATCTGGTCGCCGACCGCCACCGGATCCCGTGTCTCGTCCATCCCTCGTTCACACCATCGAGGAGCTGCACCGTGTCCAGCGCCCTTGCCTCATTCCGGCCCGCCGAGCACGAGAACCCCGTCCAGTGGCTGCGCCGGGTGTTCCGTACCTTCCGTCGGACGCGGCCGTACTACGGCGGCCTGCTGGCCATGATCGCCGGCGTCCCGATCATGTACTTCCCGTACGCCAAGCTCTCGTTGGGCGGCATGACGGTGGCCATGGCCACCACGGCGGGCGCCGGATCGCTGATCATCGGCGTGCTGCTGATCGTGCTCGGGCTGACCGCGTGGTTCCAGCCGACCGTGCGGGTCTTCGCGGGGGTCGCCACCACCCTGCTGACGCTGGTCTCGATCCCGGTCTCCAACCTGGCCGGGTTCGGCCTGGCGCTGCTGCCGGGGCTGATCGGCGGCGGTCTGATGGCGTCCTGGGCGCCGCTGCCGGAGCCGAAGGCGGCCAAGACCGCCGTCGCCGCGAGCGTCGCCACCGAGGCCCCCGCGGCCGAGGCCCCCGCACTTGGGGCCCCGGCCGCCGAGGCCGCCGTCGGCGAGAGCGCGGTCGTCGTCGAGAGCGTCGCCACCGAGCCCGCGGCGGCCGAAGCGCCCACCGCGAAGCTGCCCGCACAGGCCGCGTCGAACGAGCAGGCCGCCGCCGTGGACCCGAAGGAGGCGCGGTGAGCGCGTCGGACGACCAACCGCAGCGCGCCGGTCGACACGCGGCGCCGCGCACGCCCGTCCGGGTCCGGCTGAGAGGCCGCGCGCTGGCGATGGCCGCGGTGCCGACGGCACTGCTGATGGCCGCCGCGTACACCCCGAACCCGGCCGTCGCCGAGTCCACGGCGGGCAAGCCCTGCGGGACCGCGCCCGCCACCGTGCCGGACGTCGCGCCGCTGGAGACGCCCGTCCCCAAGAGCGAGCTGCCCGAGCCGCCGCCCGGCCCGTCCACGGTGCCCCCCACCGCGCCCTCGACGGGGGCTTCGACGGGGCCGAGCGCGATCCCCACCCGGACGCCGACCGGCGCGCCCACCCAGCAGCCCTCCGCGCCGGCCGGTACGCCGAGCGACGGCGCGACCCCGACCGGCACGGCCGGCACCCCGGCGACCACGCCGCCGGCCGCCCGCTCCGCCGCCCCCGGCGGTTCGGACACGGTCCACCAGGCCGGGCTGATCGACGACGTCCTGGGCGGCGTCAACCACCTGCTGGACCCGGGTGGTTCACCGAGCCCGACGCCGAGCGCCAAGTCGACCGGCACCCCCGCGCCGGCCACCACCCAGGCCCCCGCACCGGCCGTCCCGGCCCCGCGCGCCGACACGCCGGTCCAGCCGCAGGCCCCGACGACCGGGGCCCCGGCCGACGGGCCGCCCGGCACCCCGCCGCCCGCCGCCGGCAGCGGCGAGCAGACCCCGGCGGGCGACCAGGCCTCGCCCGCCGCGCCGGCCCCCGCCACCAGCGGCCCGGCCGGCGGTACGACGGGGAAGCCGAGCGGCAAGGCGAGCCCGAAGACGGCCTCCGCCACCCCGTCCGGGACCGCCGCCGAGACCCCGTCGTCCTCGCCGAGCGCCAACCCCAACTGCGCGGTGGACACCAGCGGCCTGAGCGCCGGCGCGCCCGCCACCGGGGACGTCGTCCCGCAGCAGAACTGGACGCTGGCGACCAGCAGGCTGGCGTTGCACGGCGCGGCCTTCCACGGCGTCTACGACGTGCGGACCCCGACCGGCACCAAGCGGGTGCTGAAGTTCGTGGTGGACAGCGTCGACATCGACAACCTCGACATGTCGACGTTGCAGGGCAACGGCAAGACCTTCCACGTGAAGGGCGCCCCCGGCTCGACCTCGACCATGCGCAAGGGCCCGGTCACGATGTACGTGGAGCGGCTGTCCGGCCACCTCTCCAAGGTGCTCGGCCTGCCGATCCCGATCGACCTGGGCGAGATCACCCTCACCCCGGACACCCTGCCGCGCTGGCTGTACGACCTGATCGGCTCGATCCCGATCCCGCTGGACCTGGAGCTGACCGGGGTCACCGCCAAGCAGGCCGGCCAGTTCGGCGGCACGCTGACCATCCCCGGCATGCGCCTGTTCAACGACGACGCGCCCTACAGCGACAAGTAGGCGACCGGCGGACGCGCCACGGCGGCGACGTCGCGAGAACGCCCGTGGGGCGGCCCTCCAGCGGAGGACCGCCCCACGGGCGTCGGTGCCACGGGGTGTTACTCGCCCCGGGTGCCCAGGTGGTGCACCTGGACCATGTTGGTGTTGCCGGGGATGCCGGGGGGCGAGCCGGCGGTGACGATGACGGTCGCGCCCTCGGCGAGCTTGCCCATGCGCAGCAGCTCCCGGTCGACCTGGGCGACCATCTCGTCGGTGGACCCGACCTGCTCGGTGACGTGCGCCTCGACGCCCCAGCTCAGCGAGAGCTGGTTGCGGGTGGCGACGTCCGGGGTGAACGCGACCACCGGGATCGGCGAACGGTAGCGGGACAGGCGGCGGGCGGTGTCACCGGACTTGGTGAACGCGACCAGCGCCTGGCCGTTCAGGAAGTCGCCCAGCTCGCACGCGGCGCGGGCGATCGAGCCGCCCTGGGTGCGCGGCTTGCGGCCCGGGTTGAGCGGCTGGAGGCCCTGGGACAGCAGCTCCTCCTCGGCCTTCTCGGCGATCCGGCTCATGGTGCGCACGGTCTCGATCGGGTACTTGCCGACGCTCGACTCGGCGGACAGCATGACCGCGTCGGTGCCGTCCAGGATGGCGTTGGCGACGTCGGAGACCTCGGCGCGGGTGGGGCGCGAGGCGTGGATCATCGACTCCATCATCTGGGTGGCGACGATGACGGGCTTGGCGTTGCGGCGGGCCAGTGTGATCAGCTGCTTCTGGACCAGCGGCACCCGCTCCAGCGGGTACTCGACGGCCAGGTCGCCGCGGGCGACCATGATGGCGTCGAAGGCGAGGACGATCTCCTCCATGGCCTCGACGGCCTGCGGCTTCTCGATCTTGGCGATGACCGGCACGCGGATGCCGACCTCGTCCATGACCTCGTGGACGTCCTTGATGTCGTCCGCGTTGCGGACGAAGGACAGGGCGATCATGTCGACGCCCAGGCGCAGCGAGAAGCGCAGGTCGTCCTTGTCCTTCTCGGACAGGGCGGGCACGTTCACGGCCGCGCCGGGCAGGTTGATGCCCTTGTTGTTCGAGAGCACGCCGCCCTCGATCACCACGGTCTTCACCCGCGGGCCGTCGACGCTGACGACCTCCAGGGCGATGACGCCGTCGTTGATCAGGATCGGGTCGCCGGGCTTGACGTCGCCGGGCAGGCCCTTGTAGGTGGTGCCGCAGATGTGCTGGTCACCGGGGACGTCCTCGGTGGTGATGGTGAACTCGTCGCCGTTGTCGACGGTCACCGGGCCGTTGGCGAAGGTCGCCAGACGGATCTTGGGACCCTGGAGGTCGGCCAGGACGCCGATGGCCTTGCCGGTGTCCTCCGAGACCTGGCGGACCTTGCGGTACCGCTCCTCGTGGTCCGCGTGGTTGCCGTGGCTCATGTTCAGTCGGGCGACGTTCATGCCCGCCTCGACGATGGCCTTCAGCTGTTCGTAGGAGTCCGTCGCCGGACCCAGGGTGCAGACAATTTTCGCTCGGCGCATATGGATCAGTCTATCCGTTCGTGTTATAGGTGCATTCGGCACGAATCGAGAGGAATCGCCGACGAAGGATTCCGAGGGGCGAGACGGCGGCCGGTCAGTCCCCGGGCCGCCGGTGCACCAGGGCGAAGGCCTGCCGGGCGATCTCCAGTTCCTCGTCGGTGGGCACCACGGCGACCGCCACCCGGGCGTACGCGGGCGAGATGATCCGGGCCTCGCCGGAGCGCACCGAGTTCAGCTCGGGGTCGACCGCGATGCCCAGTTCGTCCAGCCCGGCGGTGGCCGCCGCGCGCACCGGCGCCGCGTTCTCCCCGACGCCCGCGGTGAACGCGATCGCGTCCACCCGGCCGAGCACGGCGTAGTAGCCGCCGATGTACTTGCGCAGCCGGTGGATGTACGCGTCGAAGGCGAGCTTCGCGTCGGCGTCCCCGGCCCCGGCCCGGCGCATGATCTCGCGCATGTCGTTGTCGCCGCACAGGCCGCGCAGACCGCTGCGGCGGTTGAGCAGGTCGTCGATCTCGTCGATCGACAGCCCGCCCACCCGGTGCAGGTGGAACACCACACCGGCGTCGATGTCGCCCGAGCGGGTGCCCATGACCAGGCCCTCCAGCGGGGTCAGGCCCATCGAGGTGTCCAGGCAGCGACCGCCGGCGACCGCCGAGGCGGAGGCGCCGTTGCCCAGGTGCAGCACGATCACGTTCACCTCGGCCGGGTCCTTGCCGAGCAGCCGGGCGGTGGCCCGCGAGACGTACTGGTGCGAGGTGCCGTGGAAGCCGTAGCGGCGCACCCGGTGCTCGTCGGCCACGGCCTTGTCGATCGCGTACCGGGCCGAGAACTCGGGCATCGAGGCGTGGAAGGCGGTGTCGAAGACGGCCACCTGGGGGAGGTCCGGGCGCAGCGCGCGGGCCACCTCGATGCCGGTGATGTTGGCCGGGTTGTGCAGCGGCGCGACCGGGATCAGCCGGCGGATCTCCTTGAGCACGTCGTCGGTGACCACGGTCGGCTCGGTGAACCGCTTGCCGCCGTGCACCACCCGGTGGCCGATCGCGGCCAGCTCGGGGGAGTCCAGCCCGAGGCCGTCGGCGGCCAGCTCCTCGGCGACGGCCTTCAGGGCGGCGGAGTGGTCCGGGAAGAGCTGCGGCAGCTCGCGCGGCCCGCCCGAGTGCGGGGTGTGCACCAGCCGCCCGCCGGGCTCGCCGATCCGCTCCACCAGGCCGGAGGCCAGCCGGGCGCCGTCCAGCATGTCGATCAGCTGGTACTTCACCGACGAGGAGCCGGCGTTCAGGACGAGAACGCGCGTTCCTTCGCTCATGCCTTCGACTCCTTCTCGTCCTGGGCCTGGATGGCGGTGATCGCGACGGTGTTGACGATGTCCTGGACCAGCGCGCCGCGCGAGAGGTCGTTGACGGGCTTGCGCAGGCCCTGGAGGACGGGGCCGACCGCCACCGCGCCCGCCGAGCGCTGGACCGCCTTGTAGGTGTTGTTGCCGGTGTTGAGGTCCGGGAAGATCAGCACGGTCGCCCGGCCCGCCACCGCGGAGCCCGGCAGCTTGGTGGCCGCGACGTGGGCGTCCACCGCCGCGTCGTACTGGATCGGGCCCTCGACCAGGATGTCCGGCCGCAGCTCGCGGACCAGCTCGGTGGCCTTGCGGACCTTGTCGACGTCCGCGCCGGACCCGGAGGTGCCGGTCGAGTACGAGAGCATCGCGACCCGCGGCTCCACCCCGAACTGGGCGGCGGTGGCGGCGGACTGGATCGCGATGTCGGCCAGCTGCTGGGCGTCCGGGTCGGGGTTGACCGCGCAGTCGCCGTACACCAGCACCTTGTCGGCCAGGCACATGAAGAAGACGCTCGACACGATGGCCGCGCCCGGCGAGGTCTTGATCACCTCGAAGGCGGGCCGGATGGTCGCGGCGGTGGAGTGCACCGCGCCGGAGACCATGCCGTCCGCGATGCCCTCCTGGACCATCAGGGTGCCGAAGTACGAGACGTCGGTGACCACGTCCAGCGCCAGTTCGACGGTCATCCCCTTGTGGGCGCGCAGCCGGGCGTACAGCTCGGCGAACTGGCGGCGCAGCGGGCTGGTGGTCGGGTCGACGATCCGGACCTGGGCGCGGTCGCCGCCCGACTGCTCCTGCGGGAGGTCGATGCCGAGGCCCGCGGCCTTGCGGCGCACCGCGTCGGCCTCGCCGAGCAGGGTGAGGTCGCAGATGTTGCGGCGCAGCAGGATCTCGGCCGCGCGCAGCACCCGCTCCTCGGTGCCCTCCGGCAGGACGACGTGCCGCCGGCTCGCCCGGGCCCGCTCCAGCAGCTCGTGCTCGAACATCATCGGGGTGACGCGCTCGGACCGGCCGACCTCGATCAGGTTGGTCAACTCGGCCGTGTCGACGTGCAGTTCGAACAGTCCGAGGGCGATCTCGGCCTTCCGCGGACTGGCCGCGGTGAGCTTGCCCTCCAGGTGGGTGAGGGTCGCGGCGGTCGGCCAGCTGCCCTCCGGGACGACCGCGACCGGGGTGCCGGGGGCGAGCCGGGCGGCCAGTGCCATCACGTTCGGGCCGGGGTGCTGGCCGAGCGTCAGCAGTACGCCGGCGATCGGCGGGGCACCGGCGGCGTGCGCGGCCAGTGAGCCGATCACCAGGTCGGCGCGGTCCCCGGGGGTGACGACCAGGGCGCCCTCGGTCAGGGCGTCCAGGAAGGTGGGCAGCATGGCGCCGCCGAAGACGAAGCCGCGGACGTCCCGGGCCAGGCCGGCGGCGTCCCCGAGCAGGACCTCGGCGCCGGTCGTCTCGACCAGCTGGGCGACGGTCGGCGCGGCCAGCGCCGGCTCCTCCGGGATGACGTAGGCGGGGATCGGCAGCTTCTCGGTGAGCTTGCGCTGGATCCGCTGCTTGGCACCCGGGGCGACCCGGTTGGCGATCATCGCCAGGGTCTCGCAGCCCAGGTCGGTGAACGCCCGGTGGGCGTTGCGGACCTCGGCGATGACGGCCTCCGGGTCCTCGGCGTGCCCGCCGACCACCGGCAGCACGGCGGCGCCGAACTCGTTGGCCAGCCGGGCGTTGAAGGCCAGCTCGTCCGGGATGTTGGTGTCGGCGAAGTCGGTGCCGAGCACCAGCACCGCCTGGCAGCGCCGCTCCAGCGCGCGGAAGCGGTCGACCAGGGCGGAGACCAGCTCGTCCTGCCCGTGGGCGGCCTGCAGCGCGGCGGCCTCCTCGTAGCTGAGCCCGTACAGCTCGGAACTCGGCAGGTCGATCCGGTACCGGCCGCGCAGCAGCTCCACCACGTGGTCCGAGCCCGGCGCGCCCCCGGCCCGGTGGCCGGGAGGCGCCCCCACGGGCGCGTGCACCAGCGGCCGGAACACCCCGACCCGGTCCACCTGGCGGGTGAGCAGTTCCATGACCCCGAGTTCGACCGCCTGTCGGCCGTCCCCCCGGTCGATACCGGTCACGTACACGCTGCGCGCCACGTGGGTGTCTCCGTCCCGTCGTCTCGGAATATGGCCATATCGACCATACCTTCGCACTGCGAACGGACGTCCGCGAGCAGAGCGGCCGAGTCGGGGCAAGGGCTGAACGTCCTGGGCACGGGGTTTGCGCTGCCGCCCGCCCTTGATGTACCTACATGAGGTAGTTACATTGGAGGGCATGGAGACCATGGGACTGCGTGAGCTGAACCAGAACCCGTCGAAGGCGGTCGCGCGGGTCCGGGCCGGCGCGACGATCGTCGTCACCGACCGCGGGCGGCCCGTGCTGAGACTCGTGCCGGAGGAGCCCCCGGCGACGACCCTCGAACGCATGATCGCGGCCGGCGAGGTCACCCCGCCCGCCGAGGAGGGCATGCCCGAGCTGGCCCTCGATCTGCTGCCGGAGATCGGCAGCCTCTCGGACCTCCTGGTGGAAGACCGCGAACGGGAGCGGAACCGTTGATCTACCTCGACTCCTGCGCGCTGCTGAAGTTCATCAAGCCGGAGCCCGAGACGGCCGCACTGCGGGCGTGGCGGCAGGCGCTGCCCGCCGGGACCGAGCTGATCACCGGCGCGCTGGCCCGGCTGGAGATCACCCGCACCCTGCTCCGCGCGGGCCTGGCCCACCAGCAGGTCCCCTACTACGTGGACCAGGCACTCCGGGGCAGCCACCAGGTCGACCTCAGCAGCGCGGTGCTCGCCCGGGCGCTCTCCTACCGCACTCCGCGCCTCGGCTCGCTGGACGCGTTGCACCTGGCCAGCGCGGACCCGTTCCGGACGGAGCTGACCGAGTTCATCACCTACGACCGCGAGCTGGGCAGGGCCGCGGAGGACCTCGGCTTCCCGGTGTCGGCACCGCGCTGAGCGCCTGCCCGGCCGGGCAGGCGCTCGGACACTCAGGCGCTCAGATGTTCTGGTGCCAGGCCCTCAGCGGGCCGGGCGGAGCCAGAGGGTGGCGAGCGGGGGGAGGACCAGTTCGGCGGAGCGGGGCTGGTCGTGCCAGGGGGTCGGTTCGGCCTTGACCGGGTGGGAGTTGCCGATGCCGCCGCCGCCGTAGGCCTCGGCGTCGGTGTTGAGCAGTTCCTCCCACAGCTGGTCGCGGCCGTCCAGGTCGGGCAGGCCGATCCGGTGGCCGTGCCGGACGACGGGGGAGAAGTTGCAGACCGCGACCAGTGGCGAGCCGTCGGCCGCGTACCGGACGAAGGAGAGCAGGTTGTCCTCGGCGGCGCCGCCGTCGAGCCAGCGGAAGCCGTCCGGGGTGGTGTCCCGTTCCCAGAGGGCGGGGGTGTCCAGGTAGTGCCGGTTGAGGTCGCGGACCAGCCGGCGGACACCGCGGTGGTCCTGGTGGGCGGGCCACCGCTCGTCGAGCACCCACCACTGCGGGCCCTGCTCGTGGTCCCATTCCGCGCCCTGGGCGAACTCCTGCCCCATGAAGAGCAGTTGCTTGCCCGGGTGGGACCACATGAACCCCAGGTAGGCGCGGTGGTTGGCGCGCTGCTGCCACCAGTCGCCGGGCATCTTGGAGACCAGCGCCTGCTTGCCGTGCACCACCTCGTCGTGCGAGATCGGCAGGACGTAGTTCTCCGAGTAGGCGTACACCATCGAGAAGGTGATCTCGTTGTGGTGGAACTTGCGGTGCACCGGCTCCTTGGACATGTAGACCAGCGAGTCGTGCATCCAGCCCATGTTCCACTTGAGTCCGAAGCCGAGGCCGCCGGCGTCGGTGGGGCGGGTGACGCCGTCCCAGGCGGTGGACTCCTCGGCGATGGTGACCACGCCGGGGCAGCGCCGGTAGACGGTGGCGTTCATCTCCTGGAGGAACGCGGCCGCGTCCGGGTTCTCCCGGCCGCCGTGCTGGTTGGGCGTCCAGGCGCCGCCCTCGCGGGAGTAGTCGAGGTAGAGCATGGAGGCGACGGCGTCCACCCGCAGTCCGTCGATGTGGAACTCCTCGCACCAGTAGACCGCGTTGGCGACGAGGAAGTTGCGCACCTCCGTGCGGCCGTAGTCGAACTCCAGGGTTCCCCAGTCGGGGTGCTCGGCACGCAGCGGGTCGGCCGGCTCGTACAGCGGCTCGCCGTCGAAGCGGGCGAGCGCGAAGGCGTCCTTGGGGAAGTGGGCGGGCACCCAGTCGACGATCACGCCGATGCCGTGCCGGTGCAGGGTGTCGACCAGGTGGCGGAAGTCGTCGGGGCTGCCGAGCCGGGCGGTGGGCGCGTAGTAGCCGGACACCTGGTAGCCCCAGGAGCCGCCGAAGGGGTGCTCCATGACCGGCATGAACTCCACGTGGGTGAAGTTCAACTCCTTGAGGTAGCGCGGCAGTTCATCGGCGATGGCGCGGTAGTCGGTGAGGTCGGGCCGCCAGGAGGCCAGGTGCAGCTCGTAGACGGACATCGGTGCCCGGTGGTGCGCGGCGCGGGCCCGGCGGGCCATCCACTCGCCGTCCTGCCAGTGGTAGTCGGAGGAGGTGACCACCGAGGCGGTGGCGGGCGGGCACTGGGCGGCCCGGGCGAGCGGGTCGGCCTTGTCGAGCACCCAGCCCTGCCGGGTGTGGACCTCGTACTTGTACGCGGCACCCTCGGCGAGGCCCGGGACGAAGAGCTCCCAGATGCCGGACGAGCCGAGCGAGCGCATCGGGTGCCCGGTGCCGTCCCAGTGGTTGAAGTCGCCGATCAGCCGGACGCCGACGGCGTTCGGCGCCCAGACCGCGAAGGCGGTGCCGGCGACGCCGTCGACGGTCCGCACGTGCGAGCCGAGGGCCTGCCACAGCTGCTCGTGCCGGCCTTCGGAGATCAGGTGCAGGTCGAGTTCGCCGAGGGTGGGCGGAGTGCGGTAGCCGTCGTGCTGGGCCAGCGGCTCGCCGCCGGGGTAGGTCACCAGCAGCCGGTAGTCCACGGCGTCGGCGCCGGCCACCAGTCCGGTGAACAACCCGCCCTGCTGATGGGTGAGTTCGGCCGGGCCCTGGGTGGTCTCGACGACCACCCGCTCGGCGAACGGGCGCAGCACCCGGATCGCGGTGCCGCCGTGCACCGGGTGCGCGCCGAGCAGGGCGTGCGGGTCGTGGTGCTGCCCGCCGACCAGCCGGTCCACCTCGGACGGCGGCAGCGGCGCCTCGGGCAGGCGCAGCGAGGCCGTGGGCGGAGCCGTGGCCGGTGCGGACTCCGCGACCGGCGCGGGCTCCTCGGCCGGGACGGGCTCGGGCCGGGGCGAGTCCGGGCCGGCCAGGAACGTGGCCGGGACGGGGCGGGTGGTGCGGCCGGGCGGGTCGAGCGGCGTCACGGCTGGGTCCTCCTGCGACGGGGGGTGGGCTAACTCCAGGGCGGCGGAACCGGGGGTGCGGGTAGGGCAGGGGTGCGGGCGGGGCCGGGGCGGTCAGACGGTGAGGGCGAGCCGGTTGATCGCGGCGAGCGGGATCGGCAGCCAGCTCGGCCGGTGCCGGGCCTCGTACACGACCTCGTACACCGCCTTGTCGATCTCCAGGGCCCGCATCAGCTCCGGTGAGGCCGCCGGGTCGGCGCCGCCGCCGGCGGTGTAGCCGGCGCAGAAGGCGGTGCGGTTGCGCTGGGCCCAGGCGGCGGCGAGGTGGGCGAGTTCCGGGTCGACCGGGCCGCCGGCCAGCAGGTGGGCTGCCGCGTAGTCGAAGGAGCGGAGCATGGCGGCGACGTCGCGCAGCGCGGGCTGGGGTTCGCGGCGTTCGTTGACGGACTTGGCGGGTTCGCCCTCGAAGTCCAGCAGCACCCAGCCGTGCGGGGTGCGCATGGCCTGTCCGAGGTGCAGGTCGCCGTGGATGCGCTGGACGGGCAGGCCGTCGGGGTGGGCGTCGGCGAGCTGCTGGAAGGCGGTGCGCAGTGCGGCCCGGTAGCGCAGCAGGCCGGGGACGGCGGCGACGGCGCTGTCCAGCCGGTCGGCCATGGTGGTGGCGAGCCGGCTGGTCTGGGCGCGGTCGAGCCGGGCGACCGGCATCGAGCGGGCCAGGACCCGGTGGACTTCGGCGGTGGCCCGGCCGAGCCGGTGGGCCTCGATGGCGAAGTTGCCGGGGGAGGGGTCGCCCTTGAGCCGGCCGACCTGGTCGAGGGCGAGCTCCCAGCCGTCCTCGGCGTCCGGCAGGTAGCGCTGGAGCAGCCCGAGGGTGGCGGGTTCGGCGCGTTCCAGCCGGCTCTCGAACCAGGCGGCGACCCGGGGGATCCGGGTGGAGCCGGCTCGGGAGAGGGCGAGGGAGAGTTCGAGGTCGGGGTTGGTGCCGGGGTGGATGCGGCGGAACAGTTTGAGGATGTACGAGGTGCCGTAGATGACCGAGCTGTTGGACTGCTCGGCGGTGGAGGCGCGGCCGGGGAGGTTGGCGGGGAGCCCGGAGCCGGGGGTCCGGCGGAAGGACAGCGCGCCGAACCGGTCGCCGGTGGCGAGGTGTTCCAGCAGCCGCCCGGTGAGTTCGGGGTCGTGGACGGCGTCGTAGAGCGCCGCGCCGTCGTACGGTCCCTGGCTGAGCCGGCCGAGCACGGCGCTGGGCTCGATGTCCGCGGGCCCCTCCGAGCGGATGCCGAGCAGGAGTTGGTAGATGTCGCCGTGCGGGGCGCCGGCCGTGGTGGCGTGCTCGACCCGCAGCAGCAGGTGCAGCAGGGCGGGGTCGCCGACCTGGAGCGGGGTTCCGACCATCGGGGTGAGGCCGGTGATGGGCCGTCCCTTCCCGGCGTACCACCGCTGGGTGGGGAGCCACTCGGCGATCAGCGGCAGCGCGGCCTGGACGAGTTCGCTGACCCCCAGGGCGGTTCTCCGGGCCCCGGTGCTCCGCGCGCCCGCCGGTGAGGCGGGGTCGGCGGGGGCGTCCTGCTGCACATGGGCTTGAGAACGGGAGGTTTCGGACATGACTCCCTTTCCCCGGAAGCGGGCGGACTGCCCGACGGGTCTGGCCGGGTCCGTCAGTCTTCCGGATTTCGGCGGCGCGGCGGCGGCGGCACGCGAGCGGGGCTCAGGTGTCACGCCTTCGTGTGGGTGGCCGTTGGGCTGTTCTCCGTACGCGGCGGTGCAGAGAACTCCGGGGGCGCAGGGGTACAACTCGCGCCCCCGGAGGGTCTGGTGGTGCTGTGGGGCAGGGTGTGGCGGATCGTTACTTCGAGCGCCTGGTCCCGCTCAGCCGCGGCGGCTGCCGGAGCTGGAACCAGTAGAAGCCGTGGCCGGCCAGCGTGAGCAGGTAGGGCCACTCGCCGATGGAGGGGAAGCGCACCCCGCCGATCAGCTCGACCGGGTACCGTCCGCCGTACTGCCGCAGATCCAGCTCGGTCGGCTGCGCGAACCGCGAGAAGTTGTTCACGCACATGACCAGGTCCCCCTCGTGTTCGCGCACGAAGGCCAGCACGGCGGGGTTGCTGGAGGGCAGTTCGGTGTACGTGCCGAGGCCGAACGCCGGATTGAGCTTGCGGATCTCGATCATGCGACGCGTCCAGTGCAGCAGCGAACTCGAACTGCTCTGCTGTGCCTCGACGTTGGTCACCTGGTAGCCGTACACCGGATCCATGATGGGCGGCAGACTGAGCCTGCCCGGGTCGGCGGAGGAGAAACCCGCGTTGCGGTCCGGGGTCCACTGCATCGGCGTGCGCACGCCGTCCCGGTCGCCCAGCCAGATGTTGTCGCCCATGCCGATCTCGTCCCCGTAGTAGAGGACCGGCGAGCCGGGCAGCGAGAACAGCAGGGCGGTGAACAGCTCGATCTGGTTGCGGTCGTTCTCCAGCAGCGGGGCGAGCCGGCGGCGGATGCCCACGTTGGCGCGCATCCGGGGGTCCTTGGCGTACTCCGCGTACATGTAGTCGCGCTCCTCGTCGGTGACCATCTCCAGGGTCAGCTCGTCGTGGTTGCGCAGGAAGATGCCCCACTGGCAGCCGCCGGGGATCTGCGGGGTCTTGCTGAGGATCTCCGACACCGGGTAGCGGGACTCCCGCCGCACGGCCATGAAGATCCGGGGCATCACCGGGAAGTGGAACGCCATGTGGCACTCGTCGCCGCCCGCGGTGAAGTCGCCGAAGTAGTCGACGACGTCCTCGGGCCACTGGTTGGCCTCGGCCAGCAGCACGGTGTCGGGGTAGTCGGCGTCGATCTCCTTGCGGACCCGCTGGAGGAACTCGTGGGTCTCCGGCAGGTTCTCGCAGTTGGTGCCCTCGCGGGCGAACAGGTACGGCACCGCGTCCAGCCGGAAGCCGTCGATGCCGAGGTCGAGCCAGAACCGCAGTCCGGCGATCATCTCCTGCTGGACGCGGGGGTTGTCGTAGTTGAGGTCCGGCTGGTGGGAGAAGAACCGGTGCCAGAAGTACTGCTTGCGGACCGGGTCGTACGTCCAGTTGGAGGTCTCGGTGTCGACGAAGATGATCCGGGCGTCCGGGTACTGCTTGTCGTCGTCGGCCCACATGTAGAAGTCGCCGTACGGGCCGTCCGGGTCCGTCCGGGAGGCCTGGAACCACGGGTGCTGGTCGCTGGTGTGGTTCATGACGAAGTCGATGATCACGCGCATGCCGCGGGCGTGCGCGGCGTCGACGAACTCCATGAAGTCGGCGAGGTCGCCGAACTCCGGCAGCACCGACTTGTAGTCGGCCACGTCGTACCCGCCGTCGCGCAGCGGCGAGGCGAAGAACGGCGGGAGCCAGAGGCAGTCGACCCCGAGCCACTGCAGGTAGTCGAGTTTGGTGGTGAGCCCCTTCAGGTCCCCGACCCCGTCGCCGTTGCTGTCCTGGAAGGACCGCACCAGCACCTCGTAGAAGACCGCACGCTTGAACCACTCCGGGTCCAGGTTCTTCTTCGAGGTCTCCGGGAAGGTGTCGGGGACGGGCTCGTTCACAGTCACGCTGGGTTCCTCCGAACCGTGAGGAGGTGAGCCGGCTCGGCTGAGGGATCGAGCCGGACGTAGTTGTGCCGGCCCCAGGTGTAGACGGCGCCGGTGAGCTCGTCGTGCACCGCGTACGGGCCGTCGCCGTCGAGGGTGACGGTGGCCTCCTGGACGTGGTGCGGGTCGAGGTTGACCACGGCGACGACCTGGTCGGTGAGGCCCTCGGGGGTGGTCGCGGTCTTGGAGTAGGCGAGCACCTGGTCGTTGTCGGTGGGGTGGAAGCGCAGGTTGCGCAGCTGCTGGAGGGCGGGGTGGCGCCGGCGCAGCCGGTTCAGCACGGTGAGCAGCGGGGCGAGGGAGTCGGTGCGGGTCCAGTCGCGCGGGCGCAGCTCGTACTTCTCCGAGTGCAGGTACTCCTCGGAGCCGGGGTGGGCCGGCTCGTCCTCGTACAGCTCGAAGCCGGCGTAGACGCCGTAGCTGGGGGCGAGGGTGGCGGCGAGCACGGCGCGGATCGCGAACGCGGCGCGGCCGCCGTGCTGGAGGTAGCCGTGCAGGATGTCCGGGGTGTTGGCGAAGAAGTTCGGCCGCATGTAGGCGGCGGCGTCACCGGTGAGTTCGGTGAGGTACTCGGTGAGTTCCGGTTTGGTGGTGCGCCAGGTGAAGTACGTGTACGACTGGTGGAAACCGATCTTCCCCAGGGTGTGCATCATCGCGGGCCGGGTGAAGGCCTCCGCCAGGAACACGACGTCCGGGTCGGTGCGGGAGATGTCGGCGAGCACCTTCTCCCAGAACGCCACCGGTTTGGTGTGCGGGTTGTCGACCCGGAAGATCCGAACGCCGTGGGACATCCAGAACCGGAGGATCCGGATGGTTTCCTTGACGATTCCTTCCATGTCCTGGTCGAAGTTGATCGGATAGATGTCCTGGTACTTCTTCGGCGGGTTCTCGGCGTACGCGATGGTGCCGTCCGCGCGGTGGCTGAACCATTCCGGGTGCTTGTTCACCCACGGGTGGTCGGGGGAGCACTGGAGGGCGAAGTCCAGCGCCACCTCCAGGTGCAGGGCCTCGGCCTCGGCGACGAAGTGGTCGA
Source organism: Kitasatospora sp. NPDC094016 (assembly GCF_040304045.1). Classification (NCBI taxonomy): domain Bacteria; kingdom Bacillati; phylum Actinomycetota; class Actinomycetes; order Kitasatosporales; family Streptomycetaceae; genus Kitasatospora; species Kitasatospora sp. NPDC094016. The sequence goes on along the minus strand of NZ_JBEOUK010000043.1, from coordinate 66,097 downwards.
AGTCCTCGATCGTGCCGAGGTCGGGGTGGACGGCGTCGTGGCCGCCCTCGGGGGAGCCGATCGCCCAGGGCGAGCCGACGTCGTGCGGACCGGCCGTCAGGGCGTTGTCCGGCCCCTTGCGGAAGGCTCGCCCGATCGGGTGCACCGGCGGCAGGTAGACCACGTCGAAGCCCATCGCGGCGACGGCCGGCAGCCGCTCGGCGGCGGTGCGCAGGGTGCCCGAACGCGGCGGCTCGACGCCGCTCGGGTCCACCACCGCCCCCTCCGAGCGGGGGAAGAACTCGTACCAGGAGCCGTACAGCGCGCGCTCGCGGTCCACCTGGAGCGGCAGCGGGCGGGAGGTGCTGAGCAGTTCGCGCAGCGGGTACCGGGCCAGCAGGTCCAGCACCTCGGGGGCGAGCGCGGCGGCCAGCCGGGACAGCGGCGGCAGGCCGGGGTCGCGCAGCGCGTCGGCGGCGGACAGCACGTGCGCGCGGCCCTCCTTCTTCGGCACGCCGGCGGCGGCCTGCTCCAGCAGCCGGGCGCCGTCCTCCAGGACCAGCGCGGTGTCGATCCCGGCGGGCAGCTTCACGGCGGCGGTCCGGCGCCAGGTGGCGACCGGGTCGCTCCACGCCTCGACCAGGTACGACCAGCGGCCGGGCGCGGTCGGGGTGACGTGCGCGCCCCAGCGGTCGGTGCCCTCGGCCAGCTCGCGCATCGGCGTCCACGGGCCGCCGCGGCCGCGCGGGTCGCGCAGCACCACGTTGGCGTTGACGGCGTCGTGGCCCTCGCGGAACACGGTCGCGGTGACCAGGAAGGTCTCGCCGGCGACGGCCTTGGCCGGGCGACGGCCGGCGTCGACGAGGGGGCTGACGTCCAGGACGGGGATGCGGCCGATCACGGTGTCGCTCTCTGTCGTCTTGCGGGCGGCGGGCTTGCGGGCGGAGGCCTTGCGCGGCGCGGCGCCGGAGGCGCCCTCGGCGGTGGTCCCGGCGGTCCCGGCAGCGTCGGCGGTGGCCTTCGCGGTGGCGGCGGCGCGGCGCGTGGTGGTGGTGCGCCTGCGCGGTGCCGCGGTCCGGCCCTCCTCGGCCCCGGGTTGTCGGGCCGCTTCGGCCGGCTCGGTGCGGACCGCCCCGGCGGCCCGCGGCGCCGGCATCGCCGGATCCGTCCGAGTGTCAGAATCCATCCGTCCGGCGGATTCCGCGACCGCTGCGTCGTGGCTGTCGGCCACCGGTGTGGACTGGTCCCGCGTGTCGCCGTGCATGTCAAACTCCTGCCCGAGATCGGCGGCAGCTCCCGCGGGCCGGGGATGGGCCAGGGGAGTACCGGGAGGACTGCTGGGTGGGGAGGACGTGCGACCGGAAGCCTGCCCGCGCCGCCGTCCCCGGCAACCTGCCCGGCGCCCGCCGAGCCCTCGACGGGAGCCCTGGAGCCGCGCGCGTCCCGGCGCGCGCCTCCAGGGGCACGCCCCTGGGCGACCCGGTCGACCCGTGAACGAGCAGGCCGAGCACGAGGACACGCGTCGGTGCGAGGTGAGCGCCGAATGGGCTAAGAAGAAGGGGAACGATCAACGCGAAAAGGATTCGGACGTGCTGCTTCAAGGCGGACGCCACCCGCCGCCGCACTCCCCGCAGCATCAACGACCTTGAGTCATCCTCGCACCGGGGACAAGACTTTTGCAGCGGTACGACAGTAGTTTCGGGCTTTGTCCTGAGCGGATGAGCCATCGGAAATGGACCTGTTCCGCAGTGTTCATGCATTGGTAGCGCAGGACCCCGGAAATGTGCGCCGCGCGCGCCCCCCGTGCAGACCAATGCGCCGAATGCGATCTCATCAATAGGCCGAACGGATGCCCAATAGCCCACTTGACGCACTGTCATGACGGACATCGCGGCTACGCTTCACGCCGTGAAGGCAATCCGCAGATTCACCGTCCGCACCGTCCTGCCCGAACAACTCCAGCCGCTGCACGAGCTGGCCCTCAACCTGCGCTGGTCCTGGCACCCCGAGACCAGGGACCTCTTCCGGTCCGTGGACCCGGAGGTCTGGGCCGCGACCGGCGAGGACCCGGTGCGGCTGCTCGGGGAGGTCCCGGCCGCCCGGCTCGCCGCCCTCGCCGCCGACCGGCGGTTCCTGCGCAGACTCGGCGACCTCGCCGACGACCTGCGCGAGTACCTCAGCGGCCCGCGCTGGTACCAGGCCCAACAGGAGAACGGCGCCACCCCGCCGCCCGCCGCCATCGCCTACTTCTCCCCCGAGTACGGCATCGCCGCCGCGCTGCCCCAGTACTCCGGCGGGCTCGGCATCCTGGCCGGCGACCACCTCAAGGCCGCCAGCGACCTCGGCGTCCCGATCATCGGCGTCGGCCTGTTCTACCGGCACGGCTACTTCCGGCAGTCCCTCAGCCGGGACGGCTGGCAGCAGGAGCGCTACCCGCTGCTCGATCCGGACGAACTCGCGGTCAGCCTGCTCCGGGAGGACGACGGCACCCCCGGCCGGGTCGACCTCGCCCTGCCCGGCGGCCGCACCCTGGCCGCGCACATCTGGAAGGCCCAGGTCGGACGGGTCCCGCTGCTGCTCCTCGACTCCGACATCGAGGCCAACTCGCCCGCCGAGCGCGACGTCACCGACCGGCTCTACGGCGGCGGCAGCGAGCACCGGCTGCTCCAGGAGATGCTGCTCGGCATCGGCGGCGTCCGCGCCGTCCGCGCCTACTGCCGGCTCACCGGGCACCCCGCCCCCGAGGTGTTCCACACCAACGAGGGCCACGCGGGCTTCCTCGGCGTCGAACGGATCCGCGAGCTGGTCGCCACCGGCTCAGCCGGCCCCGACGGCGTCGGCCTGGACTTCGCCGCCGCCCTGGAGTCCGTCCGGGCCGGCACCCTGTTCACCACCCACACACCCGTCCCGGCCGGCATCGACCGCTTCGACCGCGAGCTGGTCGCCCGCCACTTCGGCGGCGACGCCGCGCTGCCGGGCGTCCCGGTCGAACCGGTGCTCGCGCTCGGCGCCGAGACCTGGCCCGGCGGGGACCCGAAGCTCTTCAACATGGCCGCCATGGGCCTGCGGCTCGCCCAGCGCGCCAACGGGGTCTCCACCCTGCACGGCGAGGTCAGCCGCTCCATGTTCAACGGTCTCTGGCCCGGCTTCGACACCACCGAGGTGCCGATCACCTCCGTCACCAACGGCGTCCACGCCGCGACCTGGATCGACCCGGCGGTCGTGCGGCTCGGCGCCGCCGAGATCGGCGCCGACCGCGCCGAGGACGCCATGACCACCGGCGACGCCAAGCGCTGGACGGGCCTGGAGCGGATCGGCAACACCGAGATCTGGGACCTGCGCCGCAGCCTGCGCGCCCAGCTGGTCGACGAGGCCCGCCGCCGGCTGCGCGACTCCTGGCGCCAGCGCGGCGCCGGCGAGGCCGAACTCGGCTGGGTCTCCTCCGTGCTCGACCCCGACGTGCTCACCATCGGCTTCGCCCGCCGGGTGCCCTCGTACAAGCGGCTCACCCTGATGCTGCGCGATCCGGACCGGCTGCGCGCCCTGCTGCTGCACCCCGTCCGGCCGGTGCAGATCGTGGTCGCCGGCAAGGCCCACCCGGCCGACGACGGCGGCAAGCGGCTGATCCAGCAGATGGTCGCCTTCGCCGACGACCCGGCCGTCCGGCACCGGATCGTCTTCCTGCCGGACTACGACATGGCGATGGCCCGGCACCTCTACCCGGGTTGCGACGTCTGGCTGAACAACCCGCTGCGCCCGCTGGAGGCCTGCGGCACCTCCGGGATGAAGGCCGCGCTCAACGGCTGCCTCAACCTGTCCGTCCTGGACGGCTGGTGGGACGAGTGGTACGACGGCCAGAACGGCTGGGCGATCCCCACCGCCGACGAGGCCGGCGGCGTGCTCGACCCGGAGAGCAGCGAGGCCGAGCGCCGCGACGACATCGAGGCCGCCGCGCTGTACGACCTGATCGAGGACCAGGTCGCCGGGCGGTTCTACGACCGGGGCACGGACGGGCTGCCGCACCGCTGGATCGCCATGGTCCGGCACACCCTGGTCACCCTCGGCCCCAAGGTGCTGGCCGGGCGGATGGTCCGCGAGTACGTCGAACGGCTGTACACCCCGGCGGCGCTGGCCCAGCGGGAGCTGGCGGCGGCGAAGCACCACGGCGCCCTGGAGCTGGCGGCCTGGAAGGCGAAGGTCCGGGAGGCCTGGCCGGCCGTCCGGGTCGAGCACGTCGAGGCGGACTGTCCGGACGAGGCGCAGGAGCTGGGCAGCTCGCTGGCACTGCGGGTGCAGGTCGCGCTCGGGGCGCTGGAGCCGGGCGACGTCGAGGTGCAGGCGGTGTCCGGCCGGGTGGACGAGACGGACGGCATCTCGGACGGCTGCGTGCTCGCCCTCAAGCCGGTCGGCGGGTCCGACCTGGACGGCCGGACCCGCTACGAGGGCTCGCTGGAGCTGTGCCGGACCGGCCCGTTCGGCTACACCGTCCGGGTGCTGCCGGCCCACCCCCGGCTGGCCTCCCCGGCGGAGCTGGGGCTGGTGGCCCTGCCCGCCGAGTCGTCGGGGATGGACGCGGGGGTGCTGCGCTGACGCCCTGCCGCGGGGAGGGTGAGGCCCTGTCCGGCCGATCTTGCCGGGCCCGCGACGCCGGGCATCCCGCCTGGACGCACGCCCGAATCGCCCAAGTACGCCCAGTACGAGGACGATCCGGGTGCACGCCCAGCCGGGCGCCCACCGCCGCGGGCTGATCCGCCAAGATCGACCGGACAGGGCCTAGACCAGGCTGTCCCGCCAGGCCTGGTGGAGGGCGGCGAAGCGGCCGGATCCGTCGATCAGCTCCTGCGGGGAGCCGTCCTCGACGATCCGGCCCTGGTCCATCACCAGGACGCGGTCGGCGATCTCCACGGTGGAGAGCCGGTGCGCGATGATCACCGCCGTCCGGCCGGCCAGCACCGTGCGCATGGCCCGCTGGACGGCCTGCTCGCCGGGGACGTCCAGCGAGCTGGTCGCCTCGTCGAGGATCAGCACCGCCGGGTCGGCGAGCAGGGCGCGGGCGAAGGCGACCAGCTGGCGCTGCCCGGCGGAGATCCGGCCGCCGCGCTTGCGCACGTCGGTGTCGAAGCCGTCCGGGAGCGCGGCGATGAACTCGTACGCGCCGATGTCCCGGGCGGCCTGCTCGACCTCCTCGCGGCCGGCGCCGGGGCGGCCGATCGCGATGTTCTCGGCGACGGTGCCGGAGAACAGGAAGGACTCCTGGGTCACCATCACCACGCCGCGCCGCAGCTCGGGGGTGGCGAGGTCGCGCAGGTCCACGCCGTCCAGCCGGATCCGGCCGTCGGTCGGGTCGTAGAAGCGGGCCAGCAGCTTGGCGACCGTCGACTTCCCGGCGCCGGTCGCGCCGACCACCGCCACCGTCTGCCCGGCCGGGATCACCAGGTCGAACGGCGGCAGCACCTGCTTGCCGGTGCGGTAGGCGAAACGGGTCTTCTCGAAGCGGACCTCGCGCCCCTTGCCGGCGGCCTGCGGCAGTTCGGCGGGCGCGGCCGGTTCGGCGACGGTCGGCTCGTGGGCGAGCAGGCCGGCGATCTTCTCCAGCGCGGCGGCGGCCGACTGGTAGCTGTTCAGGAACATCGCCAGCTGGTCGATCGGGTCGTAGAGCCGGCGCAGGTAGAGCACGAAGGCGGTGAGCACACCCAGCTCGACCGTGCCGTCGGCGACCAGGTAGGCGCCGAGCAGCACCACGCCGGTGGTCCACAGGTTGGCGGTGACGCGGGAGAGGCCGACGTAGCGGGCGATCTCCAGCAGGCCGTCCGCCGTCGCGGTGGCGGACTGCCGGTTGACCACGGCGAAGGCCTCGTCGTTGGCCTTCTCGCGGCGGAAGGCCTGCACCGGGCGGATGCCGTTCATGGTCTCGGTGAAGCGGACGATCAATGAGGCGGCCGAGGTGCGGGAGCGGCGGTAGACCCGGCGCGAGCGGCTGCGGAAGGACCGGGCGATCAGCGCCAGCGGCAGGACCGACGCCAGCGAGACCAGGCCGAGCCGCCAGTCCAGCACCAGCAGCAGCACCGAGATGTAGCAGACCGACAGGAGGACGGTCAGCAGTTCCTGGAGGCCCTCGGAGAGCAGCTCGCGCAGCGCGTCCACGTCGCTGGTGGCGCGGGAGATGATCCGGCCCGAGGTGTAGCGCTCGTGGAAGTCCAGGCTCAGCCGCTGGGCGTGCCGGAAGATCCGGCCGCGCAGCTCCAGCAGGATGTCCTGGTTGACCCGGGCGCTGATCTTGATGAACGCCCACTGCAGCAGCAGGCTGAGCAGCGCGCAGCCCAGGTAGGCGCAGACCACCGCGACCAGCGGGCCGCTGTCGCTCTCGCGCAGTGCCGGGATGCCGCGGTCCATCGCGATGGCGACCAGCAGCGGGCCGGACTGCAGGGCCGCCTGCTGGACGAGGATCACCAGCATCGCGACGGCGATCCGGGCCCGGTGCGGGCCGAGCAGTGAGCGCAGCAGCGCCCGGGGCGCGCCGGGCGGGACGGGGATGTCCTCCTCGTCGGCCGGGGGCGGCGGCAGCTGTTCCTCGACCGGCTCGGCGGTCTCCCGTCCGGCGGGGCCGACGGGCGAGATGGTGGTGGTCATCGGGTGGTGCCCCCCTCGGAGACCAGGACGGCCTCGGGCGTCGGGGCGGACTCGCCCGACATCAGTTCGCGGTAGTGCGCGCAGTCGCGCAGCAGGTCCTGGTGGGTGCCGACGGCCTCGATCCGGCCGTCGGAGAGCACCGCGACCCGGTCGGCGAGCAGCACGGTGCTCGGGCGGTGGGCGACCACCAGGGCGGTGGTGGCGCCGAGGACCTGGCGCAGTGCCCGTTCGACCAGGGCCTCGGTGTGCACGTCGAGGGCCGAGAGCGGGTCGTCCAGCACCAGGAAGGCCGGCTCGCCGACCACCGCGCGGGCCAGGGCGAGGCGCTGGCGCTGGCCGCCGGACAGGCTCAGGCCCTGCTCGCCGACCTCGGTGTCCACGCCGTCCGGGAGCTTGTCCACGAAGGAGGCCTGGGCGGTGGCCAGGGCGGCGCGCAGCTGCCGGTCGTCCGCGCCCGGGGCGCCCATCAGGACGTTCTCCCGGACGGTGGCGGAGAACAGCGTGGGCTCCTCGAAGGCGACCGCGACCAGCTCGCGCAGCCGCTCCCGGGGGAGGTCGCGGATGTCGAGGCCGTCCAGGGTGATGGTGCCGGCGCCGGCCTCGTACAGGCGGGGGAGCAGCGCGGTGAGCGTGGTCTTGCCGCTGCCGGTGGCGCCGACCAGGGCCATCGTCTCGCCGCTGCGGATGTGCAGGTCGATGCCGGCCAGCAGGTCGGGGGTGTCGTCGGGGGCGTCGGGGTAGCGGAAGCGGACGCCGGTGAAGCGGATGCCGTCGGGGGCGCCGAGTCCTTCGGCGGTGCCCGGGTCGGCCGTCTCGGGCTCGTCCAGCACCTCGAAGAAGCGGTCGGCGGCGGTGGCGGCCTCGTTGGCGTAGGCGAGCAGCCAGCCCAGGGACTCGACCGGCCAGCGCAGCGCCAGCGCGGTGGAGAGGAAGGCGACCAGGGTGCCGGCGCTCAGCTCGTCGTGGGCGACCAGGTAGGCGCCGGCGGCGAGGGCGCAGCCGAGGGCGATCTCGGGCAGGCCGACGATGACCGCCCAGAGGTTGGCGAGCAGCCCGGCCTTGCGCAGTTCGGTGCGGCGCAGGTCGTGGGCCTGGGCGCGGAAGCGCTCGGCCATCGAGCGGTGGCGGCCGAAGGCCTTGAGGATGCGGATGCCGAGGACGGACTCCTCGATGACGGTGGCGAGGTCGCCGTTCTGGTCCTGGGCGCGGCGGGAGGCGCCGGAGTAGCCGGCCTCGAACCGCCGGGTGAGCACGAACAGCGGGACGGCGGGCAGCAGGATGATCAGGGCGAGTCGCCAGTCCTGGGTGAACATCACCGCCGTGCCGACGAGGAACATCACCGAGTTGACGACCAGGAAGACCAGCGGGAAGGCCAGAAAGAGCCGCATGGTGTACATGTCGGCGGTGGCCCGGGAGAGCAGCTGGCCGGATCCCCAGCGCTCGTGGAAGGAGATCGGCAGCCGCTGGAGCTTGGCGAAGAGGTCGCCGCGCATGGCCGTCTCCAGCCTGGCCAGCGGGCGGGCCAGGACCACCCGGCGGGTGTAGAACAGCGTGGCCTCGACCAGTCCGAGGACCAGCAGCACGCCGATCAGCGGCCAGAGCCCGCTCAGGTCGTGCTCGGCGAGCGGGCCGTCGACGATCCGGCCGAGGACCAGCGGGACGCCGAGGACGCTCAGCATGGCGACCAGGGCGGCGGCCACCGAAACGGCCAACCGGCGGCGAACGGCTCGGGCGTAGGGCCACAGGCGCAGGAGGGAGCGGACCGTGGAGCGGTGCCCGGTCGCGGTGTCGTCGTCTTGTCGGTTCTCGGCCATCGTCGTGAGGGTAGGACGAGGTCGCGTCATTTCTCATCAGGTTTTTCACCCCTGACAGAACGCTTCGGCGAGAACCGGCCACCTGTACGGGTGGGGCGCGGGTGAACAAGCGGGGCGGGTGGGGCCGGTCGCACGGGCCGAAGTGCGCCGCACGCGCGGCCGACACCGCTCAGTTCGTGGCGGCGGGCGCGCGCAGCAGCCGCAGCGAGCGCCCGGCCAGCAGCGTCGCGCCCTGCGGACAGGGCTCGCCGCCGCCCTCGACGGCGGTGTCGACCACCGTCTCGTACGCCTCCTCCGGCGCGGCCCAGGGCTCGCCGGGGAGGGTGAACAGCACCGGTTCGTGACCGGCGTTGAGCAGCAGCAGGAAGCTGTCGTCCAGCGTCGGCCGCCCGGCCTCGTCCCGTTCGGACATCGCGGTGCCGGACAGCAGCATGCCCAGGCAGGCGGTCGGGGTGAACCAGTCGGCCTCGGTCATCTCCTTGCCCAGCGGCGTGAACCAGGCGAGGTCCGGCTGGCCGCCCGGGGCGGCGGCCCGGCCGGAGAAGAACGCCCGCTGCCGCAGCACCGGGTGGGCCCGGCGCAGCCGGATCAGCCGGGCGGTCAGCTCGGACAGCCCGCGCCAGCGGGGATCCGCCAGGAGCGACCAGTCCAGCCAGCCGAGCTCGTTGTCCTGGCAGTAGGCGTTGTTGTTGCCGCCCTGGGTGCGGCCCAGCTCGTCCCCGGCGGTGAGCATGGGGACGCCGGTGGAGAGCAGCAGCGTGGCCAGCAGGTTGCGCAGTTGGCGCAGCCGCAGGGCGTTCACCTCCGGGTCGGTGGTCTCGCCCTCGACGCCGTGGTTCCAGGACCGGTTGTCGTCGGTGCCGTCCCGGTTGGCCTCGCCGTTCGCCTCGTTGTGCTTGCGGTCGTAGCTGACCAGGTCGCGCAGCGTGAAACCGTCGTGCGCGGTCACGTAGTTGACGGAGGCGTACGGGCGGCGGCCGCCGCGCTGGTAGAGGTCGGAGGAGCCGGACAGCCGGTAGCCCAGCTCGCGCACGTCCGGGCGGGCGCCGCGCCAGAAGTCCCGCACGGTGTCCCGGTACTTGTCGTTCCACTCGGCCCACAGCGGGGGGAAGCCGCCGACCTGGTAGCCGCCCGGGCCGACGTCCCAGGGCTCGGCGATCAGTTTCACCCGGCTGAGCAGTGGGTCCTGGGAGACGGCGGCGAGGAAGGGGTGGTCCATGTCCACGCCGTCGGTGCCGCGGGCGAGGGCGGCGGCGAGGTCGAAGCGGAAGCCGTCCACGCCCATCTCGGTGACCCAGTACCGCAGCGAGTCGGTGACCAGCCGGACCACCTGCGGGCGGCGGGTGTCCAGGGTGTTGCCGCAGCCGGTGAAGTCCGCGTAGCCGCGCGGGCGGTGCGGGGCCGGGCGGTAGTAGGCGGTGTTGTCGATGCCGCGCAGCGAGAGCATCGGGCCGAGTTCGGAGCCCTCCGCGGTGTGGTTGAACACCACGTCGAGGATCACCTCGATCCCGGCGGCGTGCAGGGCGCGGACCATCCGCTTGAACTCGCCGACCTGGCCGCCGCGCGAGCCGGCCGCCGAGTAGCCGGCGTGCGGGGCGAAGTAGCCGATCGTGTTGTAGCCCCAGTAGTTGACCAGGCCGCGCGACTGGAGGTGGTCCTCGCTGGCGTACTGGTGCACCGGCAGCAGCTCGACGGCGGTCACGCCGAGGCGGGTCAGGTGGGCGACGGCGGCCGGGTGGGCCAGGCCCGCGTAGGTGCCGCGGAGCTCCGGCGGGATGTCGGGGTGGCGCATCGTGAAGCCGCGCACGTGCAGTTCGTAGAGCACCGTCTCGGCCCACGGGGTCTTCGGGCGGTGGTCGTCGTACCAGTCGTCGTCATCGTGGACGACCACGGATCTGGGCACGTAGCGGGCCGAGTCGCGGTTGTCCCGGACGGTGTCGGCGACGTCCGCCTCCGGCCAGTTGCGGACGGCGGCGCAGACCGCGTCGTGGCTGGTGTAACAGCCGTCCACGGCACGGGCGTACGGGTCGAGCAGCAGCTTCGCCGGGTTCCAGCGGGCGCCGGTCCACGGGTCCCACCGGCCGTGCACGCGGAAGCCGTACCGGGTGCCGGGGCGGACGCCGGGCAGGAAGCCGTGCCAGGTCTGGAAGTCCTGCTCGGTGAGGCGGTGCCGGCCCTCCCGGCCGTCCTCGTCGAACAGGCAGAGGTCGACCGCCTCGGCGCCGGCCGCCCAGAGCGCGAAGTTGGTTCCCTGGCGGCCCTGTTGGTCGGTCCGGAAGCGGGCGCCGAGCGGCTGCCAGCTGCCGGGCCACGGTGGCTCGGCGGTGTCCCCGCCGGGCGGCCGCACTCCGGCTTCCAGCTCCTGCCCTGACGCCATGGCCGCACCCTCCCTGGACGGGGTGTCCCGGACCCCGTTCACTTCCTCTTTCCCGGATTGCGCAGATCGGAAGCGGCTGAACGGGGGCTTACCGGCGGATGGCGGCCGATGGATGGGGGGATTTCGCGCGGCCGCGCGTGTCCCCGCCGCGATTGCCCTCGTTGTTCCCGGTATCGGGCGTTCCCGCTACCGGACGTTCCCGGCACCGGGACTTCCCGGTAGCGGGCGCCCCCGGTACCGGACCTTCCCGGTACCGGACGTGGACAGTGGGAGGCCCCGGTATGCGGCGCCGAGGACGGGTGTGGGCGCGGCGGGCGGCGGCGGTGGCCTGGGGCCTCGCCGTCCTGACGGGGTGCGGCGGCTCCCCGGCGGCCCCCGCGCAGGACGCCGCCGGGCCCGGGGCGCACACCCCGCCCCCGCCGCCGTCCCGGGCGGTCGTCACGGCGCTGCCCGCCGACGGCGCCCAGGACGTGCCGCCGGAGGGCCCGGTCCGGGTGACGGCGGCGCAGGGCCGGCTGGTCACCGTCCGGCTGGCCGACGGCAGGGGCACCGAGATCCCCGGCACGATCGCCCCGGGCGGCGCCGCCTGGACGCCCGACGGCCCGCTGCCGCTGGGCACCGCGTACACCCTGGACGCCGTCGCCGAGGACGACCAGGGCCAACGGGCGGCCCAGCACTCGGCGTTCTCCACGATGGCCCGGGCGCACACCTTCGTCGCCTTCTTCACCCCGGAGGACGGCTCCACCGTCGGTGTCGGCATGCCGGTGTCGTTGCGCTTCAGCCGGCCGATCACGGACCGGGCAGCGGTGGAGAAGGCCGTCCAGGTGAGCGCCGACCCGCCCGTCCCGGTGGCCGCGCACTGGTTCGGCAACCAGCGGCTGGACGTCCGCCCGCAGCAGTACTGGGCGGCCGGCACCAAGGTGACGGTGGCGCTGCGACTGAAGGACGTGCAGGGCGCGCCGGGCGAGTTCGGCACCCAGACCAAGGACCTGCACTTCACCGTCGGCCGGGCGCAGGTCTCCACCGTCGACCTGGACGCGCACACCCTGACCGTCCGGGCCGGGCAGGGCGGCAAGGTGCTGCGGGTGCTCAAGGTGTCCGGCGGCAGCCGTGACCACTCCACCTACCGGGGCGTCATGGTGGTGTCGGAGAAGTACAAGGTGACCCGGATGAACTCGCAGACCGTCGGGATGGGCGACGAGTACGACATCAAGGACGTGCCGCACGCGATGCGGCTGACCAACTCCGGCACCTTCGTGCACGGCAACTACTGGGCGGATCCCGGGGTGTTCGGCGCGGCCAACACCAGCCACGGCTGCATCGGCCTGGCCGACGCCAAGGGCGGTGCGAGCAAGGACTCCCCGGCGGGCTGGCTGTTCGAGCACACCATCCCGGGGGACGTGCTGGAGGCGAAGGCCTCGGCGGGGGACTTCGTGCCGCCGCAGAACGGCCTCAACGGCTGGAACATGCCGTGGGAGCAGTGGGTGGCGGGCAGCGCCCTCGGGCCGGTTGCCGGGCCGGTCTCCGGGCCCGCGGCCGACCCCGTCGCGCAGTAGTCGATCTTCACCGCCGATTCACCCCCGATCCACCCACCTCCCCCCGGGATCCGCTCGGACGGCCCGGCTATCCTGCTCCGGCGCGCCCCGGTCCGGCGCGAAAGATCGGCGCCCGGTGCAACTCATGGGGGCACTCAACGCGTCAAGAGAGTGGATACCGGGAGGGGAGAAACCGTGAAGACGGGGAAGACGGCCGACGCCGCGATACGTACCACCAGCCGCTACGGGCGCAGGGGTGCGATGGCGCTGGTCATGGGCGGGGTGCTGCTGCTCACCGCGGCCTGCGGCGACGACAAGGGCGGAACGGGCGGCGGGGGCGACAACGCGGCGTCCGCGGCGACGGCGGGTGCGGGCGGGACGGCGGCCCCGGCGGGCGCGTCGGGCGAGCCGAAGGCCTCCGCCGCGGTGCTGGCCGTCGAGCCGAAGGACGGCGCCCAGGACGTCGCACCGAGCAACGCGTTGCAGGTGTCCGTCTCGAACGGCAAGCTCACCACGGTCGAGGTGACCGACAAGAACGGCAAGCCGGTCGACGGGGCGATCACCCCGGACGGCATCGGCTGGAAGCCCGCCGCCGCGCTCACCGTCGGCATGGCGTACAAGGTGAACGCGCAGGCCAAGGACGCCGACGGCCTGGTGACCGCGTCCACCACGACGTTCACCACGCTGACGCCGGACAAGAAGGTCTCCACCAACGACAACATCAGCGACGGTGCCACCTACGGCGTCGGCATGATCGTCTCGGTGAACTTCAGCAAGACCGTCAAGAACAAGGACGCCGTCCTCAAGGGCATCACCTTCGAGACGAACAACGGCACCGAGGTGAAGGGCCACTGGTTCGGCGACAACCGGCTGGACTTCCGCCCGGCCGAGTACTGGAAGCCGGACACCAAGGTCACCATCAAGTACCGGCTGAAGAGCGTCGAGGTCGCCCCGGGCGTCTACGGCGACGTGGACAAGGACGAGCCGTTCACCATCGGCCGCTCCCAGATCGCCACCGCCGACGCCAAGACGCACCAGATGACGATCGAGCGGGGCGGCAAGAGCACCACCGTGCCGGTCACCCTGGGCGCGGACGCGACGCCGTCCTGGGGCGGGACGATGGTGATCATGTCCAAGGAGAAGGTCACCCGGATGAACTCGCAGACGGTGGGCCTCGGCGGCGAGTACGACATCCAGGACGTGCCGCACGCGATGCGGCTGACCACCTCCGGCACCTTCGTGCACGGCAACTACTGGGCCAGCCCGTTCGGCAGGACCAACGCCAGCCACGGCTGCGTCTCGATGGCGGACGAGAAGGGCGGCAGCGACACCTCCGTCGCGGGCAAGTTCTTCAACGACTCGATGGTCGGCGACGTGGTCAAGATCGTGAACACCAAGGAGAAGACCGTCGCGCCCTCCAACGGGCTGGGCGGCTGGAACATCGCCTGGGCGAACTGGTAGATCCTGCCCGCCGACCGACCGGATAGTCCCGGTTCGTCGGCGCGGTGCGGACGAGCGGCCCGATCCTCACCCGTTGGGGTCGGGCCGTTCGCGTTTTCGGAGCGCACCGGGCCCCGGATGGCGCAACCTTTCCGGAGGCCGGCGCGTGTAGTGGTCGGGTCCGCCGTGTGCGCGGGGGTCTTGTGCGGGGTTTCGGGTCGTGGGGTGCGGTCCGTGGGGTTCGGTCCGTGGGGTTTCTTTCGTGGGGTTTCTGAGGGAGGGATCGACGTTGAGGTCGATACGCAGAGTGGTGGCCGTCGGTCTGGTGGGCGGCGCGATGGCGCTGACCGCCGCGTGCGGCGGCGGGAGTGGCGGGAGCGGTAACGGGGGCGGGAGCGCGGCCAAGGCGGACCTGGGGGCCGGAGCGGCCGCCGGAACGGCCTCCCCGGGCGCCGCGGCGGCGAGCAGCGCGGCGCCGAAGGTGTCGCAGGCCGTGGTGAACATCGAGCCCAAGCCCGGCACGGTGGACGTCGCGCCCGACGCGCTCAAGGTCGGCGCGACCGGCGGCAAGCTCACCACTGTCAAGGTCAGTGACAAGACCGGCGCGGAGGTGCCCGGCACCATCGCCGCCGACGGCTCCAGCTGGACCCCGTCGGCCGGCCTCGCCGTGGGCAGCACCTACCAGGTCAGCGCGATGGCCGCGGACGCCAACGGTGTGGTCGCCAGCGCGGACAGCAACTTCTCCACGCTGACGCCGACGGCCCTCGCCAAGGCCGCCGACAACGTGGACAACGACGCGACGTACGGCGTCGGCATGATCGTCTCGGTGAACTTCAGCAAGGACGTCAAGAACAAGGACGTCGTCGCGAAGGGCATCACCTTCGAGACCGACAACGGCACCGTGGTCAAGGGCCACTGGTTCGGCAACCGCCGGCTGGACTTCCGCCCCGAGCAGTACTGGAAGTCCGGCACCAAGGTGACCGTGCACTACCGCCTCAAGAGCGTCGAGATCGCCCCTGGGGTGTACGGCACCGACCGGGACGAGCCCTTCACGATCGGGCGATCTCAGATTTCGACGGTTGACGCCGCCGCGCACCGGATGACCGTCGAACTGGACGGCAAGCCGTCGGACATCGACATCACCTCCGGCTCGCCCGAACACCCGACCTGGAACGGCACGATGGTCGTCATGTCCAAGGAGGGCGTGGTGCGGATGCAGTCCAGCACCCTCCCCGGCATGAGCGGCTCCCCGTACGACCTTCAGGTGCCGCACTCGATGCGGCTCACCGACAGCGGCACCTACCTGCACGGCAACTACTGGAGCAAGCTCATCGGCGAGGACAACGTCAGCCACGGCTGCGTCGCCCTCAAGGACGTCGAGGGCGGCGGCGAATCCACCTCGATGGGCAAGTTCTACGCCGGCTCGCTCGTCGGCGACGTGGTGGTCGTGAAGAACTCCACCAAGAAGGAGACCCTCGACCCGGCGAACGGCCTGAGTGGCTGGAACGTGCCCTGGAGCGCCTGGTAGGCCGACCGGTAGCCGCCCTGGTCGGGGCGGTTCCGTGGCAACCCGGGATTGACGCGGACGCGCCCCGGGTTGCCTGCTCTCCACCCTCTCCCCACCGTCTGCCGGCCCCCTCCAGGCCTCTGCCTGGCACTCTCCGCGGGGTCTCCTTGCACGCGGCATATGCCGACTCGGAGGAGATCGTTTGCTCATTGTCCGTACGCGGCCGCTTGCGTTCCGCAATGATGGACCGCATGGCGGGTTGGGGCGAAACAGATCAGTCATCAGTTCCCGGGGCCGGATTGGTCGCCGAGGCGTCGTGGATCGATGTCCAGGGCGCGCTGGCGGCGCTGGAGCGGCTCAGCTCGGAGGAACTGGAGGAGATGTATTGCGGCAGGCTGAGCGATCAGTCCGTGCCGAACGAGGTACGACTGCCGTCCAGGCCGGAGACCGGCCCGGTGGCCCGCCGGCTGGTGCTGTCGGTCCTGGAGTCCTGGGACCTCCACCAGCACCTGGAGGCCGGTGAGTTACTCACCAGCGAACTGGTCTCCAACGCCGTCCGGCACGCCGCCGGACGCACCATCGGACTCCAGGTGATCCGCAAGCCGGGCTGGCTCCGCGTCGAGGTCCGCGACTCCTCCCGGGCGCTGCCCTGCATGATCCTCGCCGAGCCGAAGCCGGTGACCGAGCGAGGGCGGGGGCTGCGGGTCATCGACGACCTGGCCGACCGCTGGGGCGCCGACCTGCTGCCGCGCGGCAAGGGCGTCTGGTTCGAACTGAAGGTCCGCGAGCGGCACTGATCGTTCCGGGCTTTCCCGGGTCTTTCTCGACTGTCCGGGTCTTTCTCGGTCGTCCGGGCCTTCCGGGCTTTCCCGGGAAAACGCGCAGGGCCCCCGAAGTCGCCGTGGTCCGGCGGATGGGGGCCCCTGCAAGTCATCGCGCCGGCCAAGGGGGTGCGTGCCGCACGATGGGCGTCGGCCGTGCCAGGTCGGGCCAGCCGAAGTCTCCACGCCCAGGCCGGCGTGCTGTGCCGCCCGCCGTTGGGCTGCTTCGACTATCGCACGAATCTCAGCATGTGGGCAAACCAGGTGACTTGGATTAAAAGGTTTGTAACCTAGTTCACCTTTGGATTTTGCATAGGTTCACGCTGTTGCCTGTGAATATTCACCATCCTCGCCGTCGGGCCTCCGGTGCTTCGTCGCCCGGCCGCCAATTCCTCCGTGAGCCCCACCCCGCCGGAACTGCCGGGTAGCATCGGGCCCGTGAACCTGTACTGGCACGTCGTACTGCCACCGCTCAGCGCCTGATCGGGCGCACACGCCGGCGGCTCGACCCCCGTGCTCCCTGCCGCGGCCCCCTTCGGCCGCCAGGGGTCCGCAGCGTGCGCCCGGTGCGAAACCAACTCCCCTGACGGTCTTCGACGACGGAAGTTCACGACTGTGCCGAACCGCACCTCCACGCCCGCGCCCACCCGGCCCACCGCCACCCCCGCCGCCCGCCGCGCCGGCCCGCTCGGCGGGCCGGTCCCGATCCTGGTCGCCGCACTGCTGTGGGGCACCACCGGGACGGCCAGCTCCCTCGCACCCGACGGCGCCCCCTCGGCGGGCATCGGCGCCGCCGCGCTGGTCCTCGGCGGACTCCTCCTCTTCCTCTCCACCCGCAGCGCCCGCGCGCTGCCCCGGGCCTGCGGCCGCCGGGAGCGGTGGCAACTCGCCGTCGGCGCCGTCGCGGTGGTCGGCTACCCGGTCACCTTCTACCCGGCGGTGACCCGCGCCGGGGTGGCGGTGGCCACCGTGATCGCCCTGGGCAGCGCCCCCGTCTTCGCCGGCCTGCTCGGCTGGCTCACCCGGCAGGGACGACCGAGCGGCCGGTGGGCCGGCGCCACGGTGACGGCGGTCGTCGGCTGCGCCGTCCTGGTGCTGGGCCCCGAACTCACCGGCGGCGGCGCGGCGGTGGACGCCGTGGGGGTGGCGCTGGCCGCGCTCTCCGGCCTCTCGTACGCGGTGTACTCGCTCATCGGCGGGAGGCTCATCTCGCGCGGGCACCCGTCCGCCGGGGTGATGGGGGCGATGTTCGGCGCGGCCGCGCTGCTCGTCCTGCCGGTGCTGTTCCTCGGCGACCTGCGGTGGCTCGCCTCGCCGCGCGGTGCGGCGGTGGTGCTCCACCTCGCGGTGATCACCACCTTCCTCGCCTACCGCCTCTTCGGCCACGGCCTGCGCCGCACCTCCGCCCAGACCGCCACCACCCTCACCCTCGCCGAACCCGCCGTCGCCGCCCTCCTCGGCGTCGCCGTCCTCGGCGAACGCCTCCCCGCAGCCTCCTGGTGCGGCCTCGCCATCCTCGGCGCGGGCCTCGCCGTCCTCACCGTGCCCGTGGGCACCCGCCGCCGCTGAACTGCGGGCGGCCCCACGTGCAGGAAGTCGGCCGGCGGTCGGCGGGCCAACACGCCTTGCTTTCCGGACTCTTGCGCCGAGCCGCTTGCCGCCGGGCGCCCCGCTTGGTGGGCTTGGCCGCATGGAAGAGACCGCGAACAGCCGACCGCAGGCGACGTACGACCGCATCGGGGTCGGCTACCGCTCCATCCGGCGGCCCGATCCCCGACTGCACGCCCTGATCGGTGCCGCCCTCCGGGGGGCCCGGTCGGTGGTGAACGTCGGTGCGGGCGCCGGATCCTACGAGCCCGAGGGCGCCGCCGTCACCGCCGTCGACCCCTCCCAGGTCATGCTCGACCAGCACCCGGGGCGCCGGAAGGTCAAGGCCGGCGCCGAGCAGCTGCCCTTCCCCGGCGGCTCCTTCGACGCGGCGATGGCAGTCATGACCGTCCACCACTGGGCGGATCCCGAACGGGGCCTCGCGGAGCTGCGGAGGGTCGCCCGGCGGCAGGTCGTGTTCACCTGGGACCCGGCCCACCGTCCGCAACTGTGGCTGCTGGAGGAGTACCTGCCCGAGATCCGGGAGCTGGAGGAGAGCCGCTTCACACCGCTGGCCCAGGTCGTCGACGCGCTGGACGCGCACACCGTGCTGCCTTTCCCCGTCCCGCACGATTTCACGGACGGTTACCAGATCGCCTACTGGCGGCGGCCCGAGTTCTACCTCGACCCGGTCGTCCGGCAGGCCAGCTCGACCTTCGCCGAGTTGCCGGCCGCAGTGGTGCAGCCGGCGATCGCCCGCTTGCGCGCCGACCTCGAATCCGGTGCCTGGCACCGGCGCCATGCCGAACTCCTCGACCAGGAGCACATGGACTACGGGTACCGGCTGCTCATCGCGGGGGAGCTCTCCTCGGAGTAGGAAGTCGGACGGGTCGACTTCCTGCGCGGGAGGTGCGTGGGGGTGCGCTGAAGAGGTAGACCGGTCTGCATATTCCGCGCATGGAATGTAGACCGGTCTACATAATTTTCCCCACCGGGGGCCGGGGCGCGCTCGGTTGTTCAGGCGCGTTCAGATGCCGAGGTGGGTGGCGATGCCGGCGAGGACGCAGTCGAGGCCGGTTTCGAACTGCCAGGTGGGGTCGTCCTTGCGGGTGGCCTCGTGGAGGTAGCGCTGGTAGGTGGGGTAGCGGCCGGTGCCCATCAGGAAGGACATCCGGGGGGCGAGGCCGGCGCGGGTCTCGTCGCCGTCGGACCAGCCGTGCTCGCGCTGGAGGGTGCGCAGGGCGAGCTCGGCGGCGACGGAGCCGTGGACGTAGCCGGTGACGGTTCGGAAGACCGCCATGGTGGTGTCGGCGTCCAGGCCGTGGTCGGCGAGGGCGGCGAAGGCGCGTTCGGGGATGGCGAGCTGGTTGGGGGTGAGGGGGACGGCGCCGGCGCGGACGATCCACGGGTGGGCCAGGTTCATGGCGCGCAGGTGGAGCGCCAGGGTGCGCATGGTGTCGCGCCAACCGGTGGAGGGAGTGCCCGGGGAGAGTTCGCCGTAGACGAAGTCGACCATCAGGTCGATGAGTTCGTCCTTGCCGGAGACGTACCGGTAGGCGGCCATCGGGGCGACGCCGAGGGTGGTGGCGAGCCGGCGCATGGTGACGGCGTCGAGGCCTTCGGCGTCGGCGATCGCGATCGCGGCCTCGGCGATCCGCTGCGGGGTGAGGGTGGTGCGCGGCGCGGGGGCCGGGCGGGCGAGGCGCTCCCAGAGTGAGGCCGGGGGCGGGGGCTTGGTCTGGTCGTCGTCCCCGGTGGGGGCCTGCTGGGCGGGCATGACGGCGGGCTCCTTCCGGTCGGGGCTCTTACCGTACCACCGGCGTGTACGCCGTATCGGAAGTGGACGGCGTACACGTCGATGTGTACGTTGTATCCAGCAGATACGGTGTACACATCGTCCCGGAGGGGGATTCCCATGGCTACGGAGAGCGCGGACATCGCGGAGAAGGGCCTGCGGGTCGCGGTCGTCGTCGGCAGCACTCGGAGCGGCCGGTTTGCGCCCGTCGTCGCCGACTGGCTGCTCGGCCACCTCGGCGCGCGCGGCGACATGACCGCCGACCTGATCGATCTGGTCGAGACCCCGCTGCCGACCACCTTCCCGTCCTTCGGTGGTGAACTGGAGCCGGGCGCCGCCGAGTTGCTCGCCGCCGTCACGCCCCGCCTGGAGGCCGCCGACGCCTTCGTGGTCGTCACGCCCGAGTACAACCACAGCTTCCCGGCCCCGCTGAAGAACGCCATCGACTGGCACAACAGCCAGTGGCACGGCAAGCCGGTCGGCTTCGTCTCCTACGGCGGACTCTCCGGCGGTCTGCGCGCCGTCGAGCAACTGCGAGTGGTGCTCGCCGAGTTGAACGCCATGACGATTCGCAACACGGTCAGCTTCCACGGCGCCGCCCAGTGCTTCGACGCCGACGGCAAGCCGCTCGACCCGGCCGCCGACGCCGCCGGCAAGACCATGCTCGACCAACTCGCCTGGTGGGCGGAGGCGTTGCGGGACGCCCGGCGCCTCCGCCCGTTCGCGGCCTGAGCGGGCACCCTCGGGATGCCCCCGAACGCCCCCGAACGCCGAGAGCCCCCGGACGGGTCCGGGGGCTCAGGCGACAGCGGGTGTGATCAGCACTCGATGACGTTGACGGCGAGGCCGCCGCGCGAGGTCTCCTTGTACTTGATCTTCATGTCGGCGCCGGTCTCCTTCATCGTCTTGATCGCCTTGTCGAGCGAGACGTGGTGCCGGCCGTCGCCGCGCAGGGCCATCCGGGCGGCGGTGACGGCCTTGACGGAGGCCATGCCGTTGCGCTCGATGCAGGGGATCTGGACGAGGCCGCCGACCGGGTCGCAGGTGAGGCCGAGGTTGTGCTCGATGCCGATCTCGGCGGCGTTCTCGACCTGTTCGGGGGTGCCGCCGAGGACCTCGGCGAGGCCGCCGGCGGCCATCGAGCAGGCGGAGCCGACCTCGCCCTGGCAGCCGACCTCGGCGCCGGAGATGGAGGCGTTCTCCTTGAAGAGCATGCCGATGGCGCCGGCCGCGAGGAGGAAGCGGACGATGCCGTCCTCGTCGGCGCCCGGGATGAAGTTCAGGTAGTAGTGCAGGACGGCGGGGATGATCCCGGCCGCGCCGTTGGTCGGAGCGGTGACCACCCGGCGGCCGGAGGCGTTCTCCTCGTTGACCGCCATCGCGTAGAGGGTCACCCACTCCATCGCGTTGGCCGGGCCGATGCCCTCGGCGCGCATCGCGCGGGCGGCCGCGGCGGCGCGGCGGCGGACCTTGAGGCCGCCGGGGAGGATGCCCTCGCGGGACATGCCGGCCCGCACGCACTCCTGCATGACCTGCCAGATCTCCAGCAGCCCGGTCCGGATCTCCTCCTCGGAGCGCCAGGCCTTCTCGTTCTCCAGCATCAGGCCGGAGATCGACAGCCCGGTCTCCCGGGTGAGCCGCAGCAGCTCCTCGCCGGTGCGGAAGGGGTAGCGCAGCGAGGTGTCGTCGGGCTTGACCCGGTCCGCGCCGATGGCGTCCTCGTCGACGACGAAGCCGCCGCCGACCGAGTAGTAGGTCTTCTCCAGCAGCGTGGAGCCGTCCGCCGCGTACGCCCAGATGGTCATGCCGTTGGCGTGGTACGGCAGCGAGCGGCGGCGGTGCAGGACCAGCTGGGTGCCCGGGTCGAAGTCGATGGGGTGGGTGCCGAGGAGGTTGAGCCGCTTCTCGGTGGTGATCCGCTCGACGTCCTTGTCCGCCTGGTCGACGTCGACCGTGCGGGGGGAGTTGTTCTCCAGGCCGAGCAGGACGGCCTTGGGGGTGCCGTGGCCGTGGCCGGTGGCGCCCAGCGAGCCGTACAGCTCGGCGCGCACGCTCGCCACCTCGGCGAGCAGGTCCTCGGACCGCAGGCGCCGGGCGAACATCCGGGCGGCGCGCATCGGGCCGACGGTGTGGGAACTCGACGGGCCGATGCCGATGGAGAAGAGGTCGAAGACGCTGAGGGCCACGGGGGGACGTCCTTGTCTGTCTCGTGGAAGGACTGGCGGGCGGGGGACGACACGGGTCGGGGCACCGCGCGCACTGTCCAGTGTGCGCGGTGCCCCGGGATCCCAGGTGCCGCGGCGGGGTGAGGCCGGTCACCCCGCCCGAACGATCACCGAGGTGATCAGAGGTTCGGGTAGAGCGGGTACTTCTCGGCCAGCGCGGTGACGCGGGCCTTGAGCGCGGTGGCGGCGTTCTCGTCGAAGGCGGGCTTGAGCGCCTCGGCGATGATGTCGGCGACCTCGCGGAAGTCCTCGGCCTGGAAGCCGCGGGTGGCGAGCGCGGGGGTGCCGATGCGCAGGCCGGAGGTGACCATCGGCGGCCGCGGGTCGTTCGGGACGGCGTTGCGGTTGACCGTGATGCCGACCTCGTGCAGGCGGTCCTCGGCCTGCTGGCCGTCGAGCCGGCTGTTGCGCAGGTCGACCAGGACGAGGTGCACGTCGGTGCCGCCGGACAGCACCGAGGCGCCGGCCTCGGCGACGTCGGCCTGGAGCAGGCGCTCGGCGAGGATCTTGGCGCCCTCCAGAGTGCGCTGCTGGCGCTCCTTGAACTCCTCGGACGCGGCGACCTTGAAGGCGACGGCCTTGCCGGCGATCACGTGCTCCAGCGGGCCACCCTGCTGGCCGGGGAACACCGCGGAGTTGATCTTCTTGGCGTACTCGGCCTTGGACAGGATGACACCGCCGCGCGGGCCGCCCAGGGTCTTGTGGGTGGTGGTGGTGACCACGTCCGCGTACGGCACCGGGTTGGGGTGCAGACCGGCGGCGACCAGGCCGGCGAAGTGCGCCATGTCCACCATCAGCAGCGCGCCGACCTCGTCGGCGACCCGGCGGAACGCGGCGAAGTCCAGCTGGCGCGGGTAGGCGGACCAGCCCGCGATGATCAGCTTCGGCTGGTGCTCCTTGGCCAGGCGCTCGACCTCGGCCATGTCGACCTGGCCGGTCTTCTCGTCCACGTGGTACGCGACCACGTTGTAGAGCTTGCCGGAGAAGTTGATCTTCATGCCGTGGGTCAGGTGACCGCCGTGGGCCAGGTTCAGGCCCAGGATGGTGTCGCCCGGCTTGATCAGCGCGAACATCGCGGCGGCGTTGGCCTGGGCGCCCGAGTGCGGCTGGACGTTGGCGTGCTCGGCGCCGAACAGGGCCTTGATGCGGTCGATCGCGATCTGCTCGACCACGTCGACGTGCTCGCAGCCGCCGTAGTAGCGGCGGCCGGGGTAACCCTCGGCGTACTTGTTGGTGAGTACCGAGCCCTGGGCCTCCATGACCGCCACCGGGGCGAAGTTCTCGGAGGCGATCATCTCCAGGGTGGTCTGCTGGCGGTGCAGCTCGGCGTCGACCGCGGCGGCGATCTCCGGGTCGAGGGAGTGCAGGGACTGGTTCAGAACCGTCATGGTGTGGTCTTCCCGGGAGGAGAGAGACGGGAGCAGAGAGGGGGGAGCCTGGCGGGGCGGCCGCCGCGCTGCGGCCGCCCCGTCACGAGCGGGTCAGCCGCCGATGAAGGCGGTGTACTCGTCCGCGCTGAGCAGTTCGTCGGTGGACTCCACCTGGACCTTGAACAGCCAGCCGCCCTCGAACGGGGCGCTGTTGACCAGGCTGTTGTCGTCCAGGACGTCCTGGTTGATCTCGACGATCTTCCCGGTCACCGGGGAGAACAGGTCGCTGACCGACTTGGTGGACTCCAGCTCGCCACAGGACTCGCCCGCGGTCACGTCGGCGCCGACCTCGGGCAGCTGCACGTAGACGATGTCACCGAGCGCGTCGGCCGCGTGGGCGGTGATGCCGACGGTGGAGACACCGCCCTCGACGGCGGTCAGCCACTCGTGCTCCTTGGTGTACTGCAGGTGCTGGGGGTTGCTCATGGCGTCATTCTCCAGGATGGGAAGCGGGTACGACGAAGCGGGCCGCCGCACGGACGGCTTCGACGCGGATCAGGCGTGGTGCGGGCACGGGCCGGACCTGGATCAGGCGTGGCTCAAGCCCGGGTCCACCGGGTTTGCGGGAGGGCGGGGCCTCAGCGGGCGCGCTTGTAGAACGGCAGCGCCACGACCTCGACCGGCTCGTGCTTGCCGCGCACGTCCACCGCGACGGCGGTGCCGGGGGTGGCGTGGGCCGCGTCCACGTAGGCGATCGCGATCGGCCGGCCCAGGGTCGGGGACGGGGCGCCCGAGGTGATCCGGCCGATCGGGGCGCCGTCGGCGGAGACCACGGTGTACTCGGCGCGCGGGACGCGCTTGCCCTCGGAGACCAGACCGACCAGCACCCGCGGCGGGTTGGCCTCGGCCTCGGCGGCGGCCTTCTCCAGCGCCTTGCGGCCGACGAAGGCGCCCTCGTTGGTGGTCTTGTCGAAGCGCACGACCCGGCCCAGGCCCGCGTCGAACGGGGTCAGGTCGGTGGAGAGCTCGTGCCCGTACAGCGGCATGCCGGCCTCCAGGCGCAGCGTGTCGCGGCAGGACAGGCCGCACGGGACCAGGCCGCGGCCCTCGCCGGCGGCGGTCAGCGCCTGCCAGACCCCCTCGGCGTCGCCCGGGTTGCAGAAGATCTCGAAGCCGTCCTCGCCGGTGTAGCCGGTCCGGGCGAGCAGCACGTCGCGGCCGGCGACCTGGGCCGGGAGGATCGCGTAGTACTTCAGGCCGGGCAGGTCGGCGTCGGTGGTCCCGGCCAGGATCGCGGTGGCCTCCGGGCCCTGGACGGCGATCAGCGCGTAGGTGTCGCGGTCGTCCGTGACGACGGCGTCGAAGCCCTTGGCGCGGGCGATCAGCTCGTCCAGCACCAGCTGGGCGTTGGAGGCGTTGGCGACGACCAGGAAGGCGTCCTCGCGCAGGCGGTAGACGATCAGGTCGTCCAGGATGCCGCCGTCCTCGGCGCAGATCATGGTGTAGCGGGCGCGCAGCACGCCCAGCGCGGAGACGAAGCCGACCAGCGCGTGGTCCAGCATCTCGCCGGCCTGCTGGCCGGTGACGGTGATCTCGCCCATGTGGGAGAGGTCGAACAGCCCGGCCCGGGTGCGGACGGCGAGGTGTTCCTCGCGCTCGCTGCCGTAGCGCAGCGGCATGTCCCAGCCGGCGAAGTCGGTCATGGTCGCGCCGAGGGCGCGGTGCAGCGCGTCGAGCGCGGTGAGGCGGAGGGACGACATGGCCTGGAACTCCTCGGTCGGGGCACTCATGGGTGCACGCGCCGGAACCGGACCCGCTCGGGGGCCGACCCTGCGCGCGGGCATGCGGCGGCGTGGGTCTCCCCATCTGTCGTCGAACCTGAGAGCTTCACCGCCCACGCGCCCGCAGCTGTTTCCAGCATCCAGGACAGCATGGTGGCTTGCACCGTGGGTGGGCGCGCGACAGGGCCGTGCGCCACTTTCCAGATGTGCCTAACCCGTGCGGTAAGGGGGCCTGAGAGATTCCGGGGAGGAGTTGCTCCTTCGGCGCCGGCTGTGCCGCCTGACGGGGCACTCCGGGCTCTCCCGCGCGGGTTCGAGCGGCCGGTATGGAGTTGTCGGTCCGCCGGCGCGCCGCGCCGTCGAACGCGCACATCATGGCACGTCCGCGCCGACGACGGGAGAGGGGACCCGGTCACACCCCGCCACTTCGGACACAGCCCTAGACTGCTGCGCGTCGGCGCAGCAGAGGGCGGCCGACCGGCAGAGGGCGGATCAGGCGCGCATGGGGTACCCGGTGGAGCAGCAGCAGGGGTGGGGCGGGCCGGAGTCGGCGCCGCCGGGCGGCGGGTGGCCGGCCAACGAGCTGGAGCAGGTGCTGACCGCCGCGCTGGGCGACCCGGGTGCGACGCCGCGGGTGATCGAGGTGCTGGCCCGCAGCCAGGTGTGGATCCCGCTGCCGGCCGGCGGCGACCCGCAGGGGCCCGCGCTGGACCTGCCGACCATCGAGCTGGCCGGCGAGCCGTACGTGCCGGTGTTCTCCTCGCAGGAGGTGTTCCTGCGGCAGGCGCCGGGGATGGCCTTCGCGGTGGCGCCGGTCTGGGAGTTCGCCCGCGGGCTGCCGCTGGGCGTGGGCATCGCGGTCAACCCGGAGGCGGCGGTGGGCATCCCGGTGCCGCCGCAGGGTGTGGCGGAGCTGCGGCGCGGCCCGCGCGAGGAGCGCCTGGCCGACCAGGATCAGGGCCTGAACCAGGGACAGAACCAGGGCCGGGGACAGAACCAGGGCCAGGGCCCGGAGGCGCCGACCGGTGGCCGGGTGGCGCTGCGCGAGCCGGTGCCGGGGGAGGACCCGGAGCACTTCCTGGCCGCCTGCCGGGCCGAACTGTCCGCCCTGCCCGGAGTGTTGACGGCGCGCCGGGCGCTCGCCAGCATCGAGGGCGAGCCGACCGTGATGTTCGTGGGCGTCCAGCTGGACCAGACGGCCCCGGCCGACCCGGGCGCGGTGAACGAGGCGCTCGGCCGCGCGCTGGGAACCGCGCCGCTGCCGGGGGGCGTCCACCTCGTACTGCTCGATCTCGCCGATGACCCGGTGGTCGAGTGGCTGCTCACCCGGGTACTCCCTTTCTACGCGCGGGGTTGAGCGGGGTTCGTATCGGAGGCACGTCGCCGTGGCGGTGGTCGGTGCCGCGCCATAGGGTGCGTGCAGACGGCCGACGGGCCGGCAGGCTTGAGGAAAGAGGCGCGGCGAGGTGGGCGCATGAGTGCGGGAGCGGTAGCGGGCGGTGCACCGGGGCCCTGGGGCCAGGCACCCGCCGGGCGCCCCGGAGCGGATCCGGGCGCGCTGGAGCGCGCCCTGCGCGAGGTCGCGCCGGAGCGCTACGAGGCGTACGAGCAACTGCTGCACGCACTGGCCGACGGCCAGGTCTGGATGCTGCTGTGGCACGGCACGCCGGGCAGCGCGGACGCCCAGTACGGGAACATGGAGATCAGCGGCCACGGCTACGCGCCGGCCGTCACCTCGTCCGAGCAGCTGGCGTCGTCCGGCTGGGAGCGGGCCCACGAGGTCATCTCCGGGCGGGAGATCGCCGCTTCGCTGTACCGGACCCGCTGGGGCCTGTGGCTCAACCCGCACGCGCCCGGCGGCGGGGTCGGGGTGCCCTGGGCGGACCTGCGGCGGATCGCCGCGGGCCTGGAGCGGCTGCCGGCCGGGCCGTTGAAGCTGAGCGAGCCGCAGCTGAACGCCCAGCCGTTCTTCGCGCTGCTGGAGCGGCAGGCCGGTGAGGTGCGCGCGGTGCGGGCGCTGCGCCGGGCCTGGGTGCAGCCGGCCGTGGGGGAGCCGTACCTGGCGATCGGCCTGGAGCTGTACGAGAGTTCACCGCCGGCGGTGGAGGCCGTGCGGGCGCTGATGCAGCGGGCGATCGCGGTGGCCCCGGAGGGGCTGGCGGTGTCCACGGTGGCGATGGCGGACGAGTACGACCCGGTGGCGCTGTGGATGCGGGCCCACGCGCGCCCGTTCTTCGACCGGGAGGCGGGGCGGCCGCCGACCGGCCCGTACCCGCCGGTGCCGCCTCCGCCGTACCCCGCGCAGCAGGGGCCGGGCTACGGCTACGGCACGCAGCAGCCCGCGCCGGGCTGGACCGGGCAGCCGCAGCAGCCGTGGCCCGGATACCCGGGGCGCTGACAACCAAAACCTTTTTCCAGAAGCCGACTTGATCTTGCATCAGGTCGGCTTCGGTGCTTTCCGGGCGAACTTCCGGCCGTTACCGTCGATCACCTTGACATGCCAGTTGCGGCCGTGTGAAGAGGGATATGCCGAAGACGTAGGAGGTGCATGCGCACAGATCACAGTTGGGCATCTGTCGGTTGTCAGGGCTGGCGCAAGCCAGTTCGGATGGCAGAGAGTTCTGCGCAACGCACCGCGCGTACTGGGAACCCCACGAAGGTGAACGCGCACGCCGACCGCCAGAACCACGCGAAGCCCATCCCGCGTTGGGGCAGTACCCGTGCACGACGTACTGCCGCGAACACCCGTTCCAAGCACCTCCGCACGTCCGCAGCCGTACCGCCGAACCGGTGACCGGCGCCCGTGGGCCGGCCACCGTCGGCGAGGGGACCAACTGACCATGACCGCACCCATCGCAACCACCGGGAACGAACCGGAGGCACCCGCCCCCGCGAGCCCGGCCAAGAAGATCGAGGGCCGCTCCCTCGGCCAGATCGCCTGGACCCGCTTCAAGCGCGACAAACTCGCCGTCGCCGGCGGCGTCGTGGTGATCCTGCTGATCCTGCTGGCCGTACTGGCCAAGCCCATCGAGGCCCTGTTCGGCCTCGACCCCGACGCCCTGAACCAGGACCTGCTCGACGCCAACCTGGGCGGCATCCCGCTCGGTGACTGGGGCGGGATGAGCTGGGACCACCCGCTCGGCGTCGACCCGCTCCAGGGCCGCGACCTGCTCTCCCGCGTGATCGAGGGCTCCTGGGTCTCCCTGCTGGTCGCCTTCGGCGCGACCCTGCTGTCGAACACGATCGGCACCGTGCTCGGTGTCATGGCCGGCTACTACGGCGGCTGGGTGGACACCGTGATCAGCCGCATCATGGACGTCTTCCTCGCCTTCCCGCTGCTGCTCTTCGCCATCGCGATCTCGACCTCGCTGCAGGGCGGCGCGTTCGGCCTGCACGGCCTCCCGCTGCACATCATGGTGCTGATCTTCGTGATCGGCTTCTTCAACTGGCCCTACATGGGCCGGATCGTGCGCGGACAGACGCTGTCGCTGCGCGAGCGGGAGTTCGTCCACGCGGCCCGCAGCCTGGGCGCCCGCGGCCCGTTCATCCTGTTCAAGGAACTGCTGCCGAACCTGGTCGGTCCGATCCTGGTCTACTCGACCCTGCTGATCCCGACCAACATCCTCTTCGAGGCCGGCCTCAGCTTCCTCGGCGTCGGCATCCAGCCGCCGCAGGCCTCCTGGGGCGGAATCCTCCAGGACGCGATCAAGTACTACCAGGTGGACCCCCAGTACATGGTGGTCCCCGGTCTGGCGATCTTCCTCACCGTGCTCGCCTTCAACCTGCTCGGCGACGGGCTGCGTGACGCCCTCGATCCCAAGAGCAACTGACGCAACGTCAGGCCCTCCCTCCTTCCCATCCTCAAGGGGTTGATCTCACCCATGCGCAGGTCCCGTACCGTCGCCCTGACCGCGGCGGCAGCCGCCGCGGTCCTGATCGTGACCGGCTGCACCTCCGGCAGCAAGGGCTCCGGCTCGTCCTCCTCCGCCAGCGGCAGCAGCGCCGGTGGCGGCGGTGCCGACGCCGCCACCAAGGGCGTCGTCAACGCCTCGGACAAGAAGGGCGGGACGGTCACCTACGAGATGAAGGGCGCCCCGGACTCCTTCGACCCGGGCAACACGTACTACGCCTACATCTACAACTTCTCGCGCCTGTACGGGCGTCCGCTGACCACCTTCGCCCCGGGCGCCGGTTCGAACGGCAACAAGCTGGTCCCGGACCTCGCCGAGAGCCTGGGCAGGGTCAGCGCGGACGGCCTGACCTGGACGTACAAGCTGCGCGCGGGCCTGAAGTTCGACGACGGCACCGCGATCAGCTCCAAGGACGTCAAGTACGCCGTCGAGCGCTCCAACTTCGCGCCGGACGTGAACTCCAACGGCCCGACGTACTTCCACGACCTGCTGGTCGACAACGAGACCCCGTACCAGGGCCCGTACAAGGACAAGACCGGCGGCCTGAACTCGATCGAGACGCCGGACGACCAGACCATCGTCTTCCACCTGAAGCAGCCGTTCGCGGACTTCGACTACCTGGTCGGCTCCCCGCAGACCGTCCCGGTCCCGCAGGCCAAGGACGACGGCGCCGGCTACGTGAAGCACGTGGTCGCCTCGGGTGCCTACAAGTTCGAGTCCTACGAGGACGGCAAGCAGCTCACCCTGGTGCCGAACACCAACTGGGACCCGAGCACCGACCCGATCCGCAAGCAGCTCGCGGACAAGATCGTGGTCCGGATGGGCATGGAGCAGTCCACCATCGACAAGGACCTGATCGCGGGCAACGCCCAGGTGGACCTGGTCGGCAGCGGCGTCGACCCGCAGACCCAGGCGCAGATCCTGCAGAACCAGAAGCTCAAGGCGAACACCGACAACGCCTACGGCGGCCGCCTGGCGTACGTCGCGATCAACAGCAAGGTCGCGCCGTTCGACAACCTGGAGTGCCGCAAGGCCGTCCAGTACGCGATCGACAAGGTCTCCGTGCAGACCACGCTCGGCGGCCCGATCCGCGGCCAGATCGCCAACACGGTGATCCCGCCGGACGTCCCGGGCCACCAGGACTTCAACACCTGGGCGACCAACGGCAACAAGGGTGACGAGGCCAAGGCCAAGGACGCCCTCAAGGCCTGCGGCAAGCCCGACGGGTTCAGCACGGTGATCACCGCCCGCACCGAGCGCGACCCGGAGGTCCAGGCCGCGACCGCGATCCAGGCCGCGCTGAAGAAGATCAACATCAACGTCGAGATCCAGAAGTACGCGCAGGGCAAGTACTTCTCGGACGCCGCCGGTGTCCCGCAGTTCACCCAGGACCACAACATCGGTCTGATGATGATGCAGTGGAGCGCCGACTGGCCGACCGGCTACGGCTTCCTGCAGCAGATCTCCGACGGCCGCGCCATCAAGGCCTCCGGCAACAGCAACCTGGCCCAGCTGAACGACCCCGAGGTCAACAAGCTGCTCGACGACGCGATCACCAACACCGACCAGTCGGCGCGCGAGAAGATCTACGGCCAGATCGACAAGAAGATCATGGACCAGGCGGTCTACGTCCCGCTGACCTACTTCAAGGTCTTCCTGTACCGCCCGGACAACGCCACCAACCTGGTGTCCACCTCGGGCTTCTCGGGTGAGTACGACTACCTGAACATCGGCACCACCAAGTAAAGAGCCTGGCTCCACATCCCTGAAGGCAGGTGAAGGCAGCGGCCGCCCGCCGCCGTCCGGAAGACCCCGGACGGCGGCGGGCCGCCGGAGCCGCCCAACTGTGTTTGCCTACATCATCCGCAGGATCTTCGCGGCAGTCGTGCTGCTGCTGGTGGTCAGCGCGGTCACCTTCGCGATCTTCTTCCTGCTCCCGCGCATCGCCGGCGAGACCACCGACCAACTGGCCACGCAGTACGTCGGGAAGAACCCCTCGCCCGAGGCGATCGCCGCGGTCAAGAAGAACCTCGGGTTCGACCAGCCGCTGTACACCCAGTACTGGAACTTCCTCAAGGGCCTGGTCAGTGGCGCCGAGTACAAGTTCGGCCCGGACCCGGTCACCTGCCACGTACCGTGCTTCGGCTACTCCTTCAAGAACCACCTGGAGGTCTGGCCCGAGCTGATCAAGCGCGTCCCGATCACCCTCTCGCTCGCCGTCGGCGCGGCCGTGCTCTGGCTGGTCTCCGGCGTCGCCACCGGCGTCGTCTCCGCGCTCAAGCCGCGCTCGGTCTTCGACCGGATCGCCATGGGCATCTCCCTCGCCGGCGTCTCGCTGCCGGTCTTCTTCACCGGCGCGGTGCTGCTCACGCTGTTCAGCTACGAGTGGCCGATCCTGGACAACCTCCAGTACGTCGACTTCGCCGACGACCCGCTGATGTGGGCCCGCAACCTGATCCTCCCGTGGATCTCGCTGGCCTTCCTCTACTCCGCGCTCTACGCCCGGCTCACCCGCGCCGGAATGCTGGAGACCATGAGCGAGGACTACATCCGCACCGCCCGGGCCAAGGGCCTGGTCGAGCGCAAGGTCGTCGCCCGGCACGGACTGCGCGCCGCGCTGACACCCGTCATCACCATCTTCGGCATGGACCTCGGCCTGCTCCTCGGCGGCGCCCTCATCACCGAGCAGGTCTTCTCGCTCCAGGGCGTCGGTGCCTTCGCCGTCCAGGCGATCGCCGACAACGACCTGCCCAAGATCCTCGGCGTCACCCTGCTCGCCGCCTTCTTCATCGTCGCCTGCAACCTCGTGGTCGACCTCCTGTACGCACTCGTCGACCCCCGGGTGAGGCTCTCGTGACCGAGCTCCAGAAGACCGAGGCGGTCGCCGCCCAGGCCCCGTCCGGCGACCCCTTCCTCTCCGTCCGCGACCTGCGGATCCACTTCGACACCGACGACGGCCTGGTCCGCTCGGTGGACGGGGTCAGCTTCGACCTGCACAAGGGCCGCACCCTCGGCATCGTCGGCGAGTCCGGCTCCGGCAAGTCCGTCACCTCGCTCGGCATCATGGGCCTGCACCGCACCAAGCGGGCCCGGATCACCGGCGAGATCCGGCTGGACGGCGAGGACCTGATCGCGGCCGGCCCCGAACGGGTGCGCCAACTGCGCGGCCGCGAGATGGCGATGATCTTCCAGGACCCGCTGACCGCGATGCACCCCTACTACACCGTCGGCGCGCAGATCGTCGAGGCGTACCGGGTGCACCACCCCCAGGCGTCCAAGAAGCAGGCCCGGGCCCGCGCGGTCGAGATGCTCGACCGGGTCGGCATCCCGCAGCCCGACCGCCGGGTGGACGACTACCCGCACCAGTTCTCCGGCGGCATGCGCCAGCGCGCCATGATCGCCATGGCGCTGGTCAACGACCCCTCGCTGCTGATCGCCGACGAGCCCACCACCGCCCTGGACGTCACCGTCCAGGCGCAGATCCTGGACCTCATCCGCGACCTCCAGGAGGAGTTCGGCTCGGCCGTCATCATCATCACCCACGACCTCGGGGTGGTCGCCGAACTGGCCGACGACATCCTGGTCATGTACGGCGGCAAGTGCATCGAGCGAGGCCCCGCCGAGACCCTCTTCGACGCGCCTGAACACCCCTACACCTGGGGCCTGCTGGGCTCCATGCCGCGCCTGGACCGCGAACTCCAGGACCGCCTCGTCCCGGTCAAGGGCACCCCGCCCAGCCTGATCAACGTGCCGTCCGGCTGCGCCTTCCACCCGCGCTGCCCGTACGCCGACCGGACCGGCGGGCGCTCCATGAGCGAGCTCCCGGTGCTGGCCGAAGCCTCGCCCGGCCACTACGCGGCCTGCCACCTCCCGGCCGCCGAACGGCACCGCATCTTCGCCGAAGAGATCGCGCCCCGGCTGTGAGCCCGGCCTCGTACCACCTTTCTGGAGAGAACCGATGACGGACACTCAGGCGGCGACGGCCACCGCGCCCGCGCCCGCCCCCGACCGCGAGCCGCTGCTCCGGGTGACCGGCCTGACCCGGCACTTCCCGATCCGCGGCGGGCTGCTGCGCCGCCAGACCGGCGCGGTGCGGGCCGTCGACGGCATCGACTTCACCGTCAACGCCGGTGAGACGCTCGGGGTCGTCGGCGAGTCCGGCTGCGGCAAGTCGACGATGGGCCGACTGGTCACCCGGCTCGACGAACCGACCGGCGGGAAGGTCGAGTTCGAGGGCACCGACATCACGCACCTGGGCGTCGGCGCGATGCGGCCGCTGCGCCGCGACATCCAGATGATCTTCCAGGACCCGTACTCCTCGCTCAACCCGCGGCACACCGTCGGCACCATCGTCGGCGCGCCGTTCCGGTTGCAGAAGGTGGAGCCCGAGGGCGGCACCAAGAAGGCCGTCCAGGAACTGCTGGAACTGTGCGGGCTCAGCCCCGAGCACTACAACCGCTACCCGCACGAGTTCTCCGGCGGCCAGCGCCAGCGCATCGGCATCGCCCGGGCACTCGCCCTCCGGCCGAAGATGATCATCGCGGACGAGCCGGTCTCCGCCCTGGACGTCTCCATCCAGGCCCAGGTGGTCAACCTGCTGGACGACCTCCAGCGCGAACTCGGCCTGACCTACCTGATCATCGCGCACGACCTCTCGGTGGTCCGGCACGTCTCGGACCGGGTCGCGGTGATGTACCTCGGCAAGATCGTCGAGATCGCCGACCGCGACTCGCTCTACGCGAGCCCGCTGCACCCGTACACCAACGCGCTGATGTCCGCGGTGCCGGTGCCCGACCCGCGCCGGCGCCAGCGGGCCGGCCGCGAGCGGATCCTGCTCACGGGCGACGTCCCCTCGCCGATCAACCCGCCCAGCGGCTGCCGCTTCCGCACCCGCTGCTGGAAGGCCCAGGACGTCTGCGCAAGCCAGGAGCCGCCGCTGACGGCGCTGAAGACCGGGCACGAGGTGGCGTGCCACTTCCCCGAGCCGGGCGAGGGGAACTAGGGCGCGGGTGGGGCGTCGGCCCGCACGCGCGATGCGCCGCACCGGAACACCGGCTTTGATCAGCCGGTCGTTCCGGTGCGGCGCATCGTGGCGTCCGGGACCCTCATCCCGGTCGGGGTGGTGAGGTTCTGATCACGCGTCAGGGTCGGCGCCCTGGCCGGCGGGCAGCCGGGTCGCCGCGGGCATCGCGAGACCGGCCGCGAGGAAGACGGCCGCCAGCGCCACCCACCCGTACTGACCGGCCCCGACGACCGCGACCAGGGCGACCGGCGCGGCCACGTTGGCGGCTCCGCGGCCGATGGCCAGGACTCCCTGGTACTGGCCGGTGGCGTGCTCGGGAGCGAGCTGGAAGCTGAGCCCCCATTCGCCGGAGACCTGGTACATCTCCCCCCACGTGTGGGCGATCATCCCCAGGCCGAGGACGGCCGTCGCGACCAGGGTGTTCCCCCACCCGGCGGCGCCGTACAGCAGGCAGGCGCAGCCGAGGAAGAACCCGCCGAGGCGGGAGATCCGCCCCCACAGGCCCGGGGTGGTGTCGTTGCCCTTGGAGCTCACCTGGACCTGGAAGATCACCACCAGGACCGTGTTCAGGACGATCAGGGCGCTGAACAGCCAGGCGGGTGCCTTGGTGTGGGTGACCAGCCACAGCGGAACGGCGATCTCCATGAGGGCGCCGTTCAGCGACAGCACGGCGTTCAGCCCGGTGAACCGCAGGTACCGGAGGTCCTTGAGCGCCGCCCCCAGCGGCCGCTTCTCGCTGTGCGCGGGAGGCGGGTGCCGCACGGGCATCCGGTTCAGCACGAGGGCCGACCCCGCGTAGGCCAGCGCCGCGACGACCACCATCGCCTCGTACGCGGCCCGGGTGTCCAGGTACAGGGCCAGGCCGGCGGCTCCCGCACCGAGTGAGATCCCGACGTTGCTCACGACCTGCTGGTGCGCGCGTGCGGTCACCCGCTCCTCGGCCGAGGCGATCAGGGCCACCAGGGCGGGCAGGACCGTGCGGCAGCCCCGCTGCACGATGCCCACCGCGCACGCCGTGACGGCGAACGGCCAGAAGGAACCGACGGCCAGGTAGCACAGCACCGCCGGCCCCGCGGCGACGGTGAGGACGAGCAGGACCCGCCGCGGCCCGATGCGGTCGGAGAGGTGTCCGATCGGCAGGGCCGCCAGCAGGCCGGCCAGGCTGGCGACCGTGAGCCCGATGCCCACGTCCACCATCCGCAGACCCACCACCCGGGTGAAGAACAGCACGCTGACGGTGGCGAACAGCCCGTCCCCGAGGGTGGTCAGGAACGTGGACAGCGTCAGTCCGCGCACCGGCCCGGCCGGCGGGACCGCCCTGGCGAGGGCCAGCCGGGCAGCGCTCGTCCGGCTCGGGGGAGCCGTGGTATCCGTTTTCGTCACGTGGCGGCAGCCGCCTGGAAGGTGACCGGCAGCGTCGCCAGGTAGCGCATGGTCGCGGTGCGCTGGCGCAGCGGCTCCCCGGCCGTCCGCAGGCGTGTGGGGCGCCGCAGAATGGCCTTGATCAGCGCCTGCAACGTCACCTGGGTGAACAGGTTTCCGACGCAGGTGTGCGGGCCCCGGCCGAATGCCATGTGCTGGTTCGGTGTCCGGTCCAGAATGATTTCGTCGGGGCGCGTGAATTTTTCGGGATCGCGGTTTGCCGCGCCGAAAAGCACCACGACGACGTCTCCGCGCTTGAGCTGGACGGACCCGATGACGACGGGCTCGGTGACGATGCGGCTGGTCCCCTGAACCGAGGCGTCGTAGCGCATGAGTTCGTCGAAACCACTCGACAGCAGCGCCGGGTCGCGCATCGCCTCGAATTTGTCGGGGTTCTCCAGAAGCGCCAGCATGGCATTTCCGGCACCGGCGACGATCGAGCTGTAGCCGGATTGGAAGACGACTCGCACGGTGTTCCGGACGAAGGAGTCGGCGACATCCACCTCGGCGCGGTTGCCGGCGACATGGGCCAGCAGTCCGGGGCGCGGATTGGCCGTGAACCAGGACTCGACCATTTCGCTCAGCTGCCCGCGCGCCTCGATGCCGAGTTTCCTGAGTTCCACACCGGTCTCGATTCCGTCCCCGGCGGTTTCGGGCGCCAATCCGGCGTCCATGCTCCGCACGATGGCGTCCGATATCGCGGCGAAGGTCCTGACGTCCGGCTGCTCGATGCCCATGAGCTCCGAGATGGTCGCCAGGGCGAGCGGCTCGACGACCTCCGACATGAGGTCGAACTCCGCCCTGCCCTCCAGTCCGTCGAGCAGCGACCCGACGAGGGCCTCGCCCTGCTCGCCGACGGCCTCCAGGTCCTGGGCGCGCAGGGCGTTCATGAAGAGGCTGCGGAGCGGCCCGTGGTCCGGCGGGTCGAGGGTCTGCAGGCTCAGCCACGGCTCGGAGACCGACTCGCCGGCACGCCGCCAGTCCGTCGCGAACACCGCGGGGTCCTGCAGCACCATCTGGCAGTCGCGGTACCGGGTCAGCACCCAGCTCTGCATCTTCTCGTGCCAGTGCACGGGCTCCGACGCGCGCAGCTCCGCGTAGACCGAATAGGGATCGGCGAGCGTGGAGCTGTCGAGGGGGTCATAGCGGACCGGGAGTTTCATGGACAATTCCTAGGATTCTTGAACGGCCTGCCTGTGAGGCCCATGTTCTCGCTGGGCCAAGAGCGTGCGCCGGACCCGGACGCATCCGGGTCCGGCGCCAATTCTCGCCGACGATACCGGGCTCTGCCGCGGTTCGGGCAATATAATTAGTCGTTGTAACGCATGGAAATTCACCTACCCGAGCTAAATGTCCTGGCCATTGGCGCACGGACTGTCGACGTTCGGACATCGGGGATGCCGGTGCAATCGGCATCAGGGATTTCAGTCGTTGTAGCGCACGGAAGTCTCCTCTCCGGTTGTTCATGTTCGAAGCCCCAGTGCTTCTCTCGATGGAAATGAAACTACCACCGCCATTCGGCCTCGTCCATGAGTTATTTCCGGGATCAATTTCCCAAACCAGCCAACCCGGGCAAAGGGTGCATCGAATTCGGGAGGGAAATGCGAATTGTATTCTCCATACCGTACGACCCGCAGTATTTCGCGAATATGTCGAAATTTGGTGTTCACGTCAACTCTGCGCAGAGTGTCCGGACCGGCGGCGGTCGTCGCCCGGGCCCGCGCGTCCGAGGAGGGGCCCCGGACCGCGGCCGCACGCGGAGGGGGGGAGGGTTCCGAACGGGTCATAGTTGTTCGGTGACCTCGCAGATCTTCCCCTCCGACGTGCAGCAGTCGCTGGACCTCGTCGGCATCTTCGTCTTCGCCCTCTCCGGAGGGCTGCTCGCCGTCCGCAAGAACATGGACATCTTCGGCATCGGGGTGCTGGCCGAGGTCACCGCGCTCGGCGGCGGCGTGATCCGGGACCTGGTGATCGGGGCGACGCCCGTCGCGGCGTTCAGCAACCTCGGGTACTTCATCACCCCGCTGATCGCCGCGCTGGTGGTGTTCTTCCTGCACCCCGAGGTCGAGCGGATCAACCGGGCGGTGCAGACCCTGGACGCCCTCGGCCTCGGCCTGTTCTGCGTCACCGGCACCGCCAAGGCGCACGACTTCGGGCTCGGCGCGGTGTCGGCCGTCGCCCTCGGCATGGTCACCGCGGCCGGCGGCGGGGTGATCCGCGACGTGCTGGCCGGCGAGATCCCCTCGCTGCTGCGCTGGGACCGGGAGATCTACGCCGTCCCGGCCCTGGTCGGCGCCGCCCTGGTGGCGGTGCTGATCGGCGTCGACCGGCTGACCGGCGCCACCGGCACCGCCGCCGCGCTCACCGCCTTCGGGCTGCGGATGCTCGCGCTGAAGTACGGCTGGCGCGCCCCGCGGGCCTGGCGCCGCAACGGTTCTCGCACCAGCGAGGAGTAGGCGAGCCGCCGTACGCGAGCGAGATGGCCTCCGCCGTGCAGAGCAGTTCCGGCACCATCCGGGCGAGTTCGGCCGGCGGCACCTGGCTCGCCGGGGCGCTCAGCGCGCAGGCCGCGACCGTCCGGCCGCCGCTGCCCGCCACCGGCGCGGCCACGCAGGTCACCGGCTCCCGGTGCTCGGCCGACTCGGCCGCCCAGCCTCGCAGCCGTACCGCCGCCAGTTCGGCCGGCAACTCCTCGGCGGGGGTACCGTCCTCGGGCAGCCCGGCCAGCAGCACCCGGCCGATCGCCGTCCCGCCGGCCGGCGCCCGCCGCCCGATCCGGGACGCCCGGGCGGCGCCCGGCCCGGCCCAGCTGCCGGCCACCTCGTCCAGGTACAGCACCTCGCCGTCCTGGAGCACGGCCAGCTGGACGGTGTAGCCGCAGCGCGCGTTGAGCGCCGCCAGGTACGGCGCGGCGACCTGCCGGACGTCGATCTCCTCCAGCGCCCGGTGGGCCAGCGAGAGCACCCGGCCGCCGAGGCGGTAGCGCAGGTCGGGCTGGCGCTGCGCGAAGCCGTGCTCCTCCAGGGTGCGCAGCAGCCGCAGCGCGGTGGACTTGTGCACCCCGATGCTGGTCGCGGCCTGCTCCAGGGTGACCGGTCCGTCGCCGAGCGACCCGAGCAGGGTCAGGGCGCGGTCGACCGACTGCGACATGGCGCACCGCTCCTGTCCGCGCCGATGGGAAGTGAGAGTGGGACGTGATCCCGGGCCGTGCCCGCGGGCCGGGCCGGGGCCCGTCCGCGGGAGGCGTCCGTCAGGCTAACCGCTCGGCCGCGCGCCGGGTCAAACGGGTGCCGGACACCGGTGTCCGGTGGGCGCGCGGTCCGGGAACCGCCCGGGTGACGCCCGGGAGTCGTCCGGTGGCCGCCCGGTGGCCGGATCGGTGCGCACACCGGGACGGGGCCCGGGGAGCGCCCTCTACAATCGGATGGTTATGCCATACCTGGACCATGCGGCGACCACGCCGATGCTGCCCGAGGCGATCGCCGCGATGTCGGCGCACCTGGGGGTGGTCGGCAACGCCTCGTCCCTGCACGCGGCCGGCCGCCGGGCCCGCCGGGTGGTCGAGGAGGCCCGCGAGTCGCTGGCCGACTCACTGGGCGCCCGCCCGAGCGAGATCGTGCTCACCGGCGGGGGCACCGAGTCCGACAACCTCGCCGTCAAGGGCCTGTACTGGGCCCGCCGGGACGCCGACCCGGCCCGCACCCGGGTGCTGTGCAGCCCGGTCGAGCACCACGCGGTGCTGGACGCGGTGCACTGGCTCTCCGAGCACGAGGGCGCCGACGTCGAGTACCTGCCGGTCGACCCGCTCGGCCGGGTGCACCCGCAGGCGCTGCGCGAGGCCATCGAGCGGGACCCGTACTCGGTCGCGCTGGTCACCGTGATGTGGGCCAACAACGAGGTCGGCACCGTCCAGCCGGTGCATGAACTCGCCGCCGTCGCCGCCGAGTACGGCATCCCGATGCACGCCGACGCGGTGCAGGCGCTCGGGCAGGTCCCGGTCTCCTTCGCCGGGTCGGGGCTCACCGCGCTCACCGTCACCGGGCACAAGATCGGCGGCCCGTTCGGCATCGGCGCGCTGCTGCTCTCGCGCGGTGCCGCGCCCGTCCCGCTGCTGCACGGCGGCGGCCAGGAACGCGACGTCCGCTCCGGCACCCTGGACGCGCCCGCCGCCGCCGGCTTCGCCGCCGCCGCGGCCCTCGCGGTCGAGCGCCAACCGGAGCACGCGGTCGTGCTCGGCGCGCTGCGCGACGAGCTGATCGCCGCCGTGCTGGCCGCCGTCCCCACCGCGGTGCTCAACGGCGACCCGGCCGCCGAGGGGCGGCTGCCCGCCAACGCGCACTTCTCCTTCCCCGGCTGCGAGGGCGACGCGCTGCTGATGCTGCTCGACGCCCAGGGCATCGAGTGCTCCACCGGCTCGGCCTGCTCGGCCGGGGTGCCGCAGCCCAGCCACGTGCTGCTCGCGATGGGCGTCGACCCGGCGCTGGCCCGGGCCTCGCTGCGGTTCTCGCTCGGGCACACCTCGGTGCGCGAGGACGTGGCGGCGCTGGTCGAGGCCATCGCCCCGGCCGTCCAGCGGGCCCACAACGCGGGGCTGGCCTCGGTGCGGAGGTAGTTCCTTCGCGCGGCCGGGCATGGACGGCGGCCCCGTACTCTTGTAGTCACCATGACTGACTTCCCGGGTGCCCCGACCGCTCCGTCCACCGGCCGTCTGCGCGTGCTCGCGGCGATGTCCGGCGGCGTCGACTCCGCCGTCGCCGCCGCCCGCGCCGCCGAAGCGGGGCACGAGGTGACGGGCGTCCACCTGGCGCTGTCCGCCAACCCGCAGTCCTTCCGTACCGGGGCCCGCGGCTGCTGCACCATCGAGGACTCCCGGGACGCGTGGCGGGCGGCCGACGTGATCGGCATCCCGTTCTACGTCTGGGACCTCGCCGAGCGCTTCCGCGAGGACGTCATCGACGACTTCGTCGCCGAGTACGCGGCCGGCCGCACCCCCAATCCCTGCCTGCGCTGCAACGAGAAGATCAAGTTCGCCGCGCTGCTCGACAAGGCGATCGCGCTCGGCTTCGACGCGGTCTGCACCGGCCACTACGCCCGGATCGTCGACCTGCCGTCCGGGGAGCGCCAGCTGCACCGCGCGGTCGACGCGGCGAAGGACCAGTCGTACGTCCTCGGCGTGCTCGACGCCGACCAGCTCGCCCACTCCCTGTTCCCGCTCGGCGACACCACCAAGGACGTCATCCGCGAGGAGGCCGAGCGCCGCGGCCTGGCCGTCGCCAAGAAGCCGGACAGCCACGACATCTGCTTCATCGCCGACGGCGACACCCAGGGCTTCCTGGCGAAGCACCTCGGCACCGCCACCGGCGACATCCTCGACGCCGACGGCACCAAGCTCGGCGAGCACGACGGCGCGTACGGCTTCACCATCGGCCAGCGCAAGGGCCTGCGGATCGGCCGCCCGGCGGCGGACGGCAAGCCCCGCTACGTCCTCGACATCTCGCCGGTGAACAACACCGTCACGGTCGGCCCGCTGGAGGGTCTGGACGTCACCGGGCTCACCGCGATCCGGCCGCGCTGGTGCGGCACCGAGCCGCTCGCCGACGGCCGGTACACCGCCCAACTGCGCGCCCACGGCGAGGAGGTGCCGGTGAGCGCGTCGGTCGTGGACGGTGAGCTGCGGGTGCAGCTGGACAGCGCGGTGCGCGGCATCGCCCCCGGCCAGGCCGTCGTGCTGTACGACGGCACCCGGGTGGTCGGCTCCGCCACCATCGCCAGCACCGAGCGCCCGGCCGTCCGGGCGTAGTCCGGTTTCCCGGGCCCGGCCGTCCGGTGCGGACGGCCGGGCTGTTCAG
Source organism: Kitasatospora sp. NPDC094016 (assembly GCF_040304045.1). Lineage (NCBI taxonomy): Bacteria > Bacillati > Actinomycetota > Actinomycetes > Kitasatosporales > Streptomycetaceae > Kitasatospora > Kitasatospora sp. NPDC094016. The sequence goes on along the minus strand of NZ_JBEOUK010000043.1, from coordinate 25,031 downwards.
TGCTGCGGAACGGGGTTGTCCGGGGAGTCCAGCCACACGCGCTGGCCCGCCAAGGTGACCGTCGGGCCGAACCGGTCGTGGTCCGCCCACCACCGGTAGGCGGCTTCCAGTTCGTCCCAGAGGTTCCGGCGGCCGGACTGGTACACCTCGTACTCCGTGCGGTCCCGCTCGTCGTCGGCGGAGGCCCACGACAGGGTGTCGCGGCTGTCGAGCCACAGCGTGTATGCGCTGTTCTCGTAGCGCTCCGCCCGCCAGAACGTACCGGGTACGGCCGCCCCGATGACGAACTGTTCGAACCACCCGCCCGTGTCTGGAGGGGACAGGCTGATCGTCCACACTCAGCCGCCTCGGGTATACCGGGCGGCAGTTCCCCGAGGGCACGTGACCGCCCTCGGGGATGCCTCTGCTGTCACCGTGGATTGCGTTTGGCCGGTGGGTTACTGCCGTCGCCTGTGCCGCCGGCCCGGCGGCACGGGCGGGGGTCAGTGAGAGCGCTTGATCAGGACCAGGGCCGCGACGACGATGTGCAGCCCGGCAGCGGCGGATACCCCCAGGGCAGCCCAGACCCGGTCGGGATCGGGAACGGACGGCGGCGCGTCTTCGGGATCGAAACCGTCGTCCGGCGGCTGCCGGCTCACCGGGAGGTCGGCTTGGGCGTTGGGAGGTCGGCGTGCACGACCTTCCCGAACGGGCGGGGACTGACGCCCCAACGGCCCTGGGTGAGCCGGTGGACCATCGCCAAGCCTCGACCCGACGTGGCGTCGGGCCCGGCCTGGATCATCACGGGCATCGAGCAAGAGCCGTCACCGACGAGGATGCGGACGATTCGGTCGCTCGGGCGGCGCACGGCGACAATCATGCGTGTCTGACAGCCGGTCCTGACGGCGTTGGCGGCCAACTCGCTGGTGATCAGGGAGGCATCGTCCACCAGATCGTCCAGCCCCCACTCCCGCAGCTTCGCCGCGACGAACCGACGCGCGGCGCCCACCGACTCGGCCTGGTACGGCAGGCGGATGGTCGCCGGTGTGGTGAAGCGAGCGGTATCCGGTGTAGCGACGGCAGTCAGCAGCGTTTCCCCAGTGCAGCCGATCACGTTGGTCGGCAAAGCGGTGAGTGGAGACATCAAGATTCGCTCCCGTGGATGGATCAGGGCGGCTGATGCTCATTCAACGGTCACGTTGCGGTCGCAGGAGACTCCGATCCGGTGACTCCAAATCGGAGTCAGGGCTAGCACCGTGGACCTACGATCAGTACACGCTGTAAGGGGAGCGAGACCATGGGTGTTCAGCCGAGTGTGCGTGAAGTGGCCGCCGGGCTACTCCAGGACGAGCGTCTGCTGCGGGCGTGTGCGACCCGCGACATGGGCGCCGTATTCCGGCTCCTCAACGCGCGCGGCATCAGTACCCGGCGGATTGCAGCCGCTGTGGAGATCAGCCAGGGACGGCTTTACGACTACATGAACGGCAAGACCAGGGTCGAGAAGTTGGCGTTGTTCGAGCAGATCGCCGACGCCTTCCACATTCCGGGGCAACTGCTCGGTCTTGCCCGCAGGTCATGGGAGCCGGACGCCGCTCCTGGACCCTCGCCCCTTGCGCAGGCTTTACCGGAAGCCGACGGCGATGACCTGGCCACCGTGGATGCCTTTCGCCGTGCAGATCGGCAGGCGGGAGGTGGACGCCTGTACTCGGCTGTGGTTCACCATCTCTCCGGCAAGGTTGCGCCGCGTCTGGTCGATGTTGCGAGCGGCCCGCAGGTGTTCGCTGCTGCCGCTGCGCTCACTGAGATGGCCGGCTGGATGGCCCACGACTCCGGCCGTGACGACCTGGCCGCCCGGCACTTCGCTCGCGCGCTCCCTCTCGCCCGCGCCTCCGGCGATCTGCCGTTGATGGCACACGTAGCAGCCAGCACCAGCCACCTTTCCCTCCAGGCCGGCGATTCGGCGGAGGCCGTGCACTGGGCTACCGTCGGCATCGAAATAGCCTGCCAGGGCCCGCATCTGCCAGGCCTCATGGCTCGGCTGAACACCATGATGGCCCGAGCGTTGGCAGCCTCTCGGCAGCACGGTCCGGCGGCGCGCGCACTCGACCACGCTCACACCGCACTTGCGGTTGGAGCCGATGATGAGCATCCGTGGTTGAGCCCTTTCGACGACGCTACCCTCGCCAGCGAGTCCGCGTTGGCGTTCAGCGACCTGGGCCGCTCCAAGCATGCCCTTCGATGCGGCGAGCAGGCTGTGGTCCTACGGGAAGAAGGCCGCGCGCGTTCGCTCACATTCAGCCGCATCACCCTCGCACGCATCCACGCCGATTGCGGCGACTTGGACGCCGCAATCGGCGTCGGAACAGAACTTCTGACCACCAGCCCGACCCTCGGGTCCGTCCGGGTCGTCCATCAGATGGATGACCTCGGCGAACTCTTCGGGCGGTACCGCGAGTACGGCCCGGTGCGTGAATACCTGGCACGATTCGATGAGGCGCGCAGAGCCCGGCTGCTCCTGCTCGCCGACATCATCCCGTCGCCTCGGGGAGGTTCAACGTGAGACCCGCACCCACCGACACCGACGCCTGGCACGCCTACCTCGCGGAGGGCAATGCCCAGCAGGCTCGCAAGCGCGTCTCTGCGGACGTGATCCTGCGCGACCAGGCCGGTCGCATCCTGACCGTCAACCCGACCTACAAGGAGGGTTGGGACCTGCCCGGAGGGATGGCTGAGGCCAATGAGCCGCCGGACGAGGCCGCAGTGCGGGAACTGCGCGAGGAACTGGGCCTGGAGATCACCGTCCACCGCCTGCTGGTCGTGGACTGGGTTGCCCCGCACGGCCCGTGGGACGACCAGATCGCGTTCATCTTCGACGCGGGCACCCTCTCGTCCGACCTGGCCGCGCGGGTGCGGCCGCACGATGACGAACTGTCCGAGGCCGTCTTCCTGTCCGCGCCGGAGGTCGCCGACCGGCTGCGAACCCGCCAGCGGAACCGGCTGAACGCGGCGGTGAGAGCGATCGCGGATGGCGGCTCACGGTATCTGCGGGACGGGGTGGAGGCGTGGTGATGGATCCGGCACAGGAGAGGGACGGCCATGGTTGAGAACGGGCAGGCCAAGGGCACGGCGGGCTATCTCTTCGAGGCGGGGATGCTCAAGCGGGCGAAGCGGTCGGGCTGGTGGATCGCCGGAGTGAAGGATCCCGAGACGATCGCGGAGCACTCCTTCCGCACTGGTGTCGTCGGCGCGGTTCTCGCGATGATGGAGGGTGTGGACCCGGCCAAGGTCGCTCTGCTCTGCCTCTTCCACGACACGCAGGAGACCCGGATCGGCGACATCCCGCACGTCGGCCGGCGCTACCTGGACGCTGCCTCGAACGAGCGGGTGACTGCCGACCAGGTCAGTGCCGCGCACCCGGCTGTCGTCTCGGGTGTCCAGGCGATCGTGGCGGAGTACGAGAACGCGGACAGCCCGGAAGTCGGCGTGGCGCACGACGCGGACAAGCTCGAATGCCTGCTCCAGGCGGTCGAGTACCGCGAGCAGGGGTACCAGAACGTGCAGCCGTGGATCGACAGCAGTCTCGGCAGCCTCAAGACCGAATCCGCCCGCCAACTCGCCGAGGCGGCACTGTCGATGACCTCGCTGGAGTGGCAGCAGGTCTACCTCGCGTAGCGTGCATCCCGAACTCGTGAGCGAGCACTCACCGCAGTGAATCTATGACTGTCCGTCAAATTCGCTGATCTGTCGGCGTAAACTGCAATGGCCACCGCCCAGTTGGGCGGTGGCCATTCCCGCGTACGCCCGTAAACTTGGCGGTTCCGGCGCACGCGCACAACACCTCGGCCAGTATGCCAGCCCGGACGCGCTCCGGCTCGCATATCGGCCACGAAAGGCCGAACGTGCCCGTCGCCGTCACCACCGAAGCCCTCGCCCTCTCCCGCCCCACCGGCACCCCGCCCGCCAACGAGTACCGGATCCGCGTCGGGCAGTGGATGCAGAGCGTCCCGACCGGTGGGCCCTGGAAGTCCCTCGGGCCGTCCTTCGTCCTCTTCCTCATGCACGCGGCGCAGAAGGCCGACGCGGACGGCACCAACCTCCACTGCCCGCCGTCCAACCTCTGGTTCTCCCGGGCCTGCCGGGTCTCCAAGGACTCCGTCCCCGGCTTCTACCGGGCCGCCGAGGCTGCCGGGGTCATGGCCCTCGTCCACGGCCCCTCCGGCGCCCGGGTGCGCGGCTACGCCGTCACCGTGCCCCTGGGCGGCGTCCCCGACTGGGACGCCGCCCTCGCCGTCCTGCGCGCCGACGCCCGGCGCGTCAAGCAGGAGCAACTCCGCTGCGCCGCCGGTAAGTCCGCACGTGCGGAGTCGGTGAAGTCCGCACCTGCGGCGCTGCCGAGGCCGCGCTGCGGCGCCGGTAAGTCCGCACGTGCGGAGCCGGACAAATCCGCACGTGCGGGCTCGTCGCTCCGCACGTGCGGACGCAACCAGGAAGTCCCTTACCAGGACAAGAAGACGGTTGCTGTCGTAGTGACAGGTACCACTTCGCGCGCGAGCGAACAGCCCGCACCGGCACCGCTGCCGCCGCCACCCGACCCCACGGGCTGGGAGCGGATGACCGAGCACCTGCCGCCCGACCTCCAGGAGCCCGCCCGCGCCGTCCCGGAGGACGACCTGCTGCGCCGGTTCACCACCACGGCCGTCCGGGCGGGCTGGGCGTCCCCGGGTTGGCTGGCCGCCCGCCTGGCGTCCCACCGGCCCGAGAACCCACCCGGCGCCGACCCCGCGGATCGTCTCGCCGCCGGTCTGGTCGCCGTCCTGGGTGTCCTCTCGGACCGACATGCCCACCCGGGCCGGGGGATCCTGGCCTCCTGCACGTGAGCGGCAGCGTCGGCCAAGGGGGGCGATCGCCCTGTCGACCCGGCCGGATCGAACGCTCCTGGCACACTCGGAGTGCCGGCTGCGCGGCTTCCTCGCACGGGACGACGCGACTGCCCGGGCCCGGGAGGTGGACCACTACCAGCTCTCAGCAGTCCGACGGCCGAATCGGCAACTCACCGCGGCCGCCGGCACGCCCTCCGGAGAGGACGGCATGACCTTCTACGAGCAGCACCGCGACTTCATCGAGGAACTGGAGCGGATCGCCCCGGAAGGCGTCCGGATCGAATGGTCCGGCGACACACTGATCATCCAGGCGTCGCCGTCCAACATCCATCAGCTCAACGTGGCCCAGGTGCGCAGGCAGTTCGAGCAGCATGCTCCGGACGGCTATCTCCCCAGCGAGCGGAGCGAGATCGTCAGCCCGGACGTCTCCAAGGGGCGCGAGCCGGACCTGACCTACCTCCCGCTGGACGTCCTCTCCCAGCCGGGCAACAAGGCTCCCGCCGCAGAAGCCCTGATCGCGGTGGAGATCGTATCGCCGTCCAATCCGGGCAACGACTGGATGGACAAGCTGCACGACTACGCCGTGATGCGCATCCCGCTGTATCTGATCGTGGACCCGCGCCAGCAGACGGTGACGCTGTTCTCCGAGCCGAACCACGACCGGTATCACACCCGCAGTGACCGGAAGTTCGGCGACGTGATCAGCATTCCGGAGCCCTTCGGCTTCCCGCTGAGCCTGGCGAAGCTCGTCCCGTACCAGGACTGATGGTCGGAGGGAGCCGGCCGAGGCCTAAAGCCGGTGAGCGGTCCCGCCGGGGCGTGATAGACCAGACGCACTATGAACATCACTGTCTTCTGCTCCGCGTACTCGCTCGACGACCGCTACACCGCTCCCGCCGCCGAATTCGCCCGGCTCCTCGGCGAGGGCGGGCACACCCTGGTGTGGGGCGGCTCGAACGCCGGGCTGATGGGGCTGCTGGCCGACGAGGTGAAGGCGGCGGGCGGCAGGCTGGTCGGGGTGCTCGTCGAGATGCTGAGGCACAAGGGGTACGTCGGTGCCGACGAGCTGGTCATGACCCGCGACCTCGCCGAGCGGAAGGCGGAGCTGGCGGCCCGGGCGGACGCGATCGTCGTGCTGGTCGGCGGGCTGGGCACGCTCGACGAGGTCACCGAGGTGCTGGAGCTCAAGAAGCACGGCATGTTCGACAAGCCGGTGGTCGTCCTGGACACCGAGGGCTTCTACACGGGCCTGCGCACGCAGCTGGAGCGGATGGACACCGAGGGCTTCCTGCCCCGCCCGCTCGCCGAACTGATCCGGTTCGCCGACTCCCCGGCTCAGGTGTTTGAGCAGCTCAAGGCCTGATTAGATCAGCACCATGGCTGCACATCTGATCACCGGCGCCGGCTCCGGCATCGGCGCCGTCCTGGCCGAGCGCCTCGCCGAGCGCGGCGACGACCTCTGGCTGTTCGCCCGCGACGCCCGCCGCGCCGCCGAACTGCGCGAGCGCTTCCCCGGGGCGAAGACCCTGGTCGGCGACCTCGGCGACCCGGCCAAGCTCTCCTGGGCCCTCGGCCACCAGGCGCTGCCCGTCGAGCTCGACTCCCTCCTGCACGTCGCGGGCATGGTCGAGCTGGGCACGGTCGGCGAGCTGCCGGTCAAGGCCTGGCAGGAGACGCTCAACGTCAACCTGGTCGCCCCCGCCGAGCTGACCCGGCTCCTGCTGCCCTCGCTGCGCCTGGTCAAGGGGCACGTGGTGTTCGTCAACTCCGGTGCCGGGCTCTCGGCCCATGCCGAGTGGTCGGCCTACGCCGCGAGCAAGCACGGCCTCAAGGCGTTGGCCGACGCGCTGCGCCAGGAGGAGCACCCGAACGGCGTCCGGGTCACCTCGGTCTACCCGGGCCGCACCGCCACCGCGATGCAGGCCAAGGTGCACCAGCAGGAGGGCAAGGCCTACGACGAGGACCGCTTCATCGCCCCGGAGTCGGTGGTGAAGGCGATCCTCGCCGCCCTGGACGCCTCCCGCGACGCGGAGCTCACCGACATCACCGTCCGCCCCGGGCGCTGACCTGGAGCCGGTGGCGGCGCACTAGGCTCGGGCGGGTGAGCACCGGAGACACCTTCCCCGACCTGCGCGGCGCCGCCACCGGCGTCGGTTCGCTGCCCGGCACCGACGCCCGGGAGGCCGCCAAGACCTCCACCGGCGCGCTGGAGCAGCTGCCGTTCCTGCCCGAACTCCCCGCCCGGGGGCCGGGCGCCGACATGATCGGCCGTGGCGCCGGCCTGCTGGTCGAGCTGTTCGCGCAGACCGAGCCGAGCGGCTGGCGCTTCGCCGACCGGCCGGGCCGGGACACCCGGCGCGCCCACTCCTGGCTGGGCGAGGACCTGGACGCGCTGGAGGAGTTCACCCAGGGCTACCAGGGCGCGCTCAAGCTCCAGGCCGTCGGGCCGTGGACGCTGGCGGCGGGCATCGAGCTCAAGTACGGCGAGAAGGCGCTCTCCGACCCCGGCGCCTGCCGGGACATCGCCGGCTCGCTCACCGAGGGACTGCGCCGCCACCTGGCGGACGTCCGGCGGCGGGTGCCCGGCGCGCAGCTGGTCCTCCAGCTCGACGAGCCCTCGCTGCCCGCCGTGCTGGCCGGTTCGGTGAAGACCGCCAGCGGCTTCCAGCGGCTGCGCCCGGTGGACCGGCAGGTCGCCGAGGAGGTGCTGCGCGAGACGATCCGCGGCCTGGACGTGCCGGTCGTGGTGCACTGCTGCGCTCCGCAGGTCCCGGTCCCGCTGCTGCGCCGGGCCGGGGTGGCCGGGGTCTCCCTCGACTTCTCCCTCCTCACCGAGCGGGAGGACGACGACCTCGGCGAGGCGGTCGAGGCGGGCACGGCGATCCTCGCTGGTGTCGTGCCCTCCACTGACCAGGAGGTGTCCGACCCGGCCGGTAGTGTCCAGGGTGTCAGGACCTTGTGGCGCAGGCTCGGGTTCGCCCCGGAGCTGCTGGGCCGCCGCGTGCTGGTGACGCCGACCTGCGGGCTGGCCGGGGCGTCCCCGGCGTACGCGCGCAAGGCGCTGTCGCTTGCGGCGCGGGCGGCGCAGAGCCTGGTGGACAACCCGGAATGAGAACGTAGGAGGGCTTGCGGTGGTGGCTGTCGAGGGCTGGGAGGACGTCCCTGCGGAGGTGCGCAGGCGGCACGCCGAGCTGGTCGTGGAGATCACCGAGCACCGCGCCCGGTACTACGTGCAGGACGCCCCGGTCGTCAGCGACGCCGAGTTCGACGTCCTGATGCGCGAGCTGGAGGCGATCGAGGCCGCGCACCCGGCCCTGGTGACGCCGGACTCGCCGACGCAGGAGGTCGGCGGCGACGTCGCGGAGGGCTTCACCAAGGTCGAGCACCGCGAGCGGCTGCTCAGCCTCGACAACGCCATGGACGACGAGGAGCTGGCGGCCTGGGCGGACCGGGTCGCCCGCGAGCTGGACGGCATCGACTACCACTACCTGTGCGAGCTCAAGGTGGACGGCCTGGCCGTCAACCTCACCTACGAGCGCGGCCAGTTGGTCCTCGCCGCGACCCGGGGCACCGGCCGGGTCGGCGAGGACATCACCGCCAACGTTCGCACCATCAAGGAGATCCCGCAGCAGCTCACCGGCGACGACCTGCCCGAGCTGGTCGAGATCCGCGGCGAGGTCTACCTGCCGACCGAGGCCTTCGAGGAGCTGAACGCCTCGCTGGCGGCGGAGAACGAGCGCCGCCGGGCGGAGAACGAGGAGCGCGCCAAGGAGGGCAGGCGTCCGCAGGCGCTGGTCCACCTGTTCGCCAACCCCCGCAACGCCGCCGCCGGTTCGCTGCGCCAGAAGGATCCGCTGGTCACCGCGTCCCGTCCGCTGCACATGGTGGTGCACGGCATCGGCGCCCGGGTCGGCTTCGACATCGACTGCCAGTCGCACGCCTACGACCTGCTGCGCGCGTGGGGCCTGCCGACGGCCCGGCACAACAGGGTGGTCGGGACGCTGGACGAGGTGCGGGCGTTCATCGGGCACTTCGGCGAACAGCGGCACTCGGTCGAGCACGAGATCGACGGCGTCGTGGTCAAGGTGGACGAGATCGCCCTGCAGGGGCGGCTCGGTTCCACCTCCAAGTCCCCGCGCTGGGCGATCGCCTGGAAGTACCCGCCGGAGGAGGTCACCGGCAAGCTGGCCGCGATCAAGGTCGGCATCGGCCGCACCGGCCGGGCCACCCCGTACGCGGTGCTGGCCGAGCCGGTGAAGGTGGCCGGCTCGATGGTGCAGTACGCGACGCTGCACAACCAGCAGGTCGTCAAGGCCAAGGGCGTGCTGCTCGGCGACACCATCGTGCTACGCAAGGCCGGTGACGTCATCCCGGAGATCCTCGGCCCGGTGGAGAGCCTGCGGGACGGCACCGAGCAGGAGTTCGTGATGCCCTCGCACTGCCACGAGTGCGGGGCCGAGCTGCGCCCGATGTCCGAGGGGGACATCGATCTGCGCTGCCCCAACGCGCAGTTCTGCCCGGCGCAGATCCGCGAGCGGATCGCCTTCCTGGGCGGCCGTTCCTCGCTGGACATCGAGGGCCTGGGCTATGTCGCGGCGACGGCGCTGACCCAGCCGCTGGAGCCGGCCGAGGCGCCGGTGCGGGACGAGGGCGACATCTTCGGCTTGACGATGGAGCAGTTGCTGCCGATCGAGGTGCTGGTCCGCGACCAGAAGACGGGCATGCCCAAGCTGGACGACCGCACCGGCAAGGAGAAGAAGGCCACCTTCTTCGCGAACCAGAAGGGCGAGCCCAAGAAGACGGCGGGCGTGCTGCTGGAGAATCTGGAGAGGGTGAAGGAACGTCCGCTGTGGCGCTTCCTCAACGGCCTCTCGATCCGGCACGTCGGGCCGGTCGCGGCGCAGGAGCTGGCGCGGGAGTTCCGGGACCTCGACCGGATCTTCTCGGCCACCGAGGAGGAGCTGGCCGCCGTCGAGGGGGTCGGGCCGATCATCGCCCGCTCCGTCGTCGAGTGGTACCAGGAGGAGTGGCACCGGGGGATCCTGGAGAAGTGGCGCGCGGCCGGCGTCCGCTTCACCGAGGAGCCCGCCGACGAGGAGGAGGCGGAGCGCCCGCTGGAGGGCCTGACCGTCGTGGTCACCGGCACCCTGGCCGGGCACACCCGGGACGGGGCCAAGGAGGCGCTGACCTCGCGCGGCGCGAAGGTGACCGGTTCGGTATCGAAGAAGACAGATTTTGTCGTGGCCGGCGACAACCCCGGGTCCAAGTACGACAAGGCCGTTCAGCTCGGACTGCCCGTCCTGGACGATGCCGGCTTCGCCGTGCTGCTCGCCGACGGAGCGGCCGCGGCCCGTGCCCACCTCGGCCTGCCCGAGGTCGGGAAGGCCCCCGCCGAGGCCGCTCCGGAGGCCGACCCGAGCGGAGCGTGACCGAGCTCGTCTTGTTATCGTCCTGATGCAACGTCACCGGGTGTCGCGCCGTGGAAGCGGGCATTGTGTCACTGTGCGACACCCGGGCGCGGTGGCGCGTTTCCGGTTGTCCGAAAGTCTGCCCACCGGGTGGACCCCGGCATACCCTGGAGCGCAACAGAGTGTCAGCAGGGGTGGGGGCACCGGCTGAGCCGGTGCTCCGCGGGGTCGCTCCACGCCCGGCAGCTGTCGGTACCGGCACGGTGCCTCACCGTAAGGCGGCCTGACGGGGCGGGCCCGACGGAGGACAGGGCTTATGGATCATACGACCGGCGGTGCGCCCACACGCCCGCCGCAGGGGGTGGCAGGTGCGGTCCTGCTGCTCGGCGTGCTGCTGGCCGGTGCCGCGCCGCTCATCCCGCTGGCCGTCCTGGTCTACCGGTACGAGCCCGAACTGCTGCCGCTGTTCGCGGTGCCGCTGGCGGTGCTGGTCGCCGCCTGGCGGATCGCCCGCGACCGCGCCCGTGACCAGCTGACCGACCCGCTGACGGATCTGCCCAACCGTCAGGCCCTGTTGATGGCCGCCCAGGAGGCGATCGCAGAGCGCGCGGAAGGCTACAGCGTCGGTCTCATCCTGCTTGATCTCGATCGCTTCCGATCACTCAACGACACCCTCGGTCACACCGCCGGCGACCGGCTGCTGGTGCACATCGCCCGCCGGCTGCACCGCGCGCTGCGCTCCGGAGGCCCGGCCGGCAGCGCCACCCGGGAGTCCATCGACGACGTCTTCGCCGGCCTGCCCCGGAACTACCGGCGCGGCCGCCCGATGGTGGCCCGGATGGGCGGCGACGAGTTCGCCGTGCTGCTGCCCGGCATCAACTGCCCGGACAGCCTGGAGCGGGTCGCCAAGGCGCTGATCGCCGAACTCGCCGCGCCGATCCGGCTGGACGGACTGCTGCTCGTGCTGGAGGCCAGCGCCGGCGTCTGCGTCTACCCGCAGCACGCCCAGGACGCCGAGGCGCTGCTGCGCCGCGCCGACGTGGCGATGGGCCACGCCCAGCGCGGGTGCAGCGGCGTCGCGCAGTACGACGAGACCCAGGACGCCGACACGCCGTACCGGATAGGGCTGCTCGGCGACCTGCGGCGGGCCCTGGAGACCGGCGAGGTGCAGCTGCACTACCAGCCCAAGGTGGCCTTCGACGGCCGGGTGGTCGGCCTGGAGGCGCTGCTGCGCTGGGAGCGCCCCGGCCAGGGCCGGGTCTCGCCGGACGAGTTCGTCGGGCTCGCCGAGTCCAGCGGCCTGATGCCCCGGCTCACCGACTACGTGCTGGAGGCCGCCGTCGGGCAGCTCGCCTACTGGCGGGAACAGGGCCTCCAGGTGCAGGTCGCGGTCAACGTCTCCCCGCGCGACGTGCTCAACCCCGGCTTCGCCCAGCGCGTCGCCGGCCACCTCGTCCGCCACCAGGTGCCGGCCCACGCGCTCCAGCTGGAGATCACCGAGCGGCTGCTGCTGGACGACTCCCGCCGGGCCGCCGACACCCTCGCCGAACTGCGCGGCTACGGCGTCGGGATGTCCCTGGACGACTTCGGCACCGGCCACTCCTCGTTGGTGCGGCTGCGCAGCCTGCCGGTCGGCGAGCTGAAGATCGACCGCTCCTTCGTCTCCCGGATGGTCGCCGACGACCACGACGCGGCGGTGGTGCGCTGCTCGGTGGAGCTCGCCCACTCGCTGGGCCTGACCGTGGTCGCCGAGGGCGTGGAGGACGACGAGACCTGGGAGCGGCTGCACTGCATGGGCGTGGACGCCGTCCAGGGCTGGCTGGTGTCGGCGGCGCTGCCGGCCGAGCAGGCCACCGCCTGGCTGCGGGTGCACCGCACCGGCGCCCCGCCGGTGGAGCGGCTGGTCCCCCCGCCGGGCCGGCTGCCGTCGGCCCTCCACGCGGTGCAGGGGGGCCAGGGCCTGCCGGTCCAGCCGGTGCTGCCGCCGGCCGGCCAGCCGGTGGTCCAGCAGGCCATCGCGCCGGTGCTGCCCCCCGTGCTGCCCCCGACCCTCCCGCAGGCCGTGCAGGCCGTGCAGGCCGTTCAGACGGTCCAGGCCGCGCCCGCGCCCCAGCCCGTGTCGGCCGCGCAGATCGAGATCAAGGCGCCGGGCCCGCAGAGTTGGGCCCGCACCAGGCCGCAGTGACGGGCGCGCAGGCTTACTCGTTGGCCGGTGGCCGGGCCGGGCCCCATAGGATGGGGTCCAAAGACCACGAGGACGGAGCACCGGACCGGTTGCTCCTGCCCGGGCCCGGCACCGCCTGCGCGCGGCGTCGGGCCTCACCAGAACTCACCCTGAGGATCGCTGCATGCCTGGCATCACGCGCGAGGAGGTCGCCCACCTCGCCCGGCTGTCGCGTCTTGAGCTGAAGCCCGAAGAGCTGGACCACTTCGCCGAGCAGCTCGACGTGATCATCGGCGCGGTCGCCCGCGTTTCCGAGGTCGCCGGACAGGACGTCCCGCCGACCTCCCACCCGCTCCCGCTGACCAACGTGATGCGCGCGGACGAGGTGCGGCCGTCGCTCACCCCGGAGCAGGCGCTGTCCGGCGCCCCCGCCGCCGAGGAGCAGCGTTTCCGTGTGCCGCAGATCCTCGGGGAGGACTGACCGAGATGACCGAGTTGATCAAGTACACCGCCGCTGAGACGGCCTCCGCCATCGCCAAGGGCGAGGTGTCCGCCGTCGAGGTGGCGCAGGCGCACCTGGACCGCATCGGCGCCGTCGACAAGAAGGTCAACGCCTTCCTGCACGTCGATACCGAGGGCGCGCTGAACGCCGCCAAGGCCGTCGACGAGAAGCGCGCCAAGGGCGAGGAGCTGGGCCCGCTGGCCGGCGTCCCGCTCGCGCTGAAGGACGTCTTCACCACCAAGGGCGTGCCGACCACCTGCGGCTCCAAGATCCTCGAAGGCTGGATCCCGCCGTACGACGCCACGCTGACCACCCGTCTCAAGGACGCCGGCGTGGTCATCCTCGGCAAGACCAACATGGACGAGTTCGCGATGGGCTCCTCCACCGAGAACTCCGCCTACGGCACGACCGGCAACCCGTGGGACCTCTCCCGCATCCCCGGCGGCTCCGGCGGCGGTTCGGCCGCCGCGCTGGCCGCCTTCGAGGCCCCGCTGGCGATCGGCACCGACACCGGCGGCTCGATCCGCCAGCCCGGCGCCGTCACCGGCACCGTCGGCGTCAAGCCGACCTACGGCTCGGTCTCCCGCTACGGCCTGGTCGCCTTCTCGTCCTCGCTGGACCAGGGCGGCCCGTGCGCCCGCACCGTGCTGGACGCGGCGCTGCTGCACGAGGCCATCGCCGGGCACGACCCGCTGGACTCCACCTCGATCGACGCGCCCGTCCCGGCCGTGGTCGAGGCCGCCAAGCTGCGCGACGTGCGCGGCATGCGGATCGGCGTGGTCAAGGAGTTCGCCGGCGAGGGCTACCAGGCCGGCGTGATGGAGCGCTTCAACGAGTCGGTGGAGCTGCTGCGCGAGCTGGGCGCCGAGGTCGTCGAGGTCTCCTGCCCGTCCTTCACCCTGGCGCTGCCCGCGTACTACCTGATCGCGCCCAGCGAGGCCTCGTCCAACCTGGCCCGCTTCGACGCGATGCGCTACGGCCTGCGGGTCGGCGACGACGGCTCCCGCTCGGCCGAGGACGTCACCGCCCTGACCCGCGAGGCCGGCTTCGGCCCCGAGGTCAAGCGCCGCATCATCCTCGGCACCTACGCCCTCTCCTCGGGCTACTACGACGCCTACTACGGCTCGGCCCAGAAGGTCCGCACGCTCATCTCGCGCGACTTCGACGCCGCCTTCGCGGGCGTGGACGTGCTGGTCTCGCCGACCACGCCGACCACCGCCTTCCCGATCGGCGAGCGCGCCGACGACCCGATGGCGATGTACCTGGCCGACCTCTGCACGATTCCGTCGAACCTCGCGGGCAACGCGGCCATGTCGCTGCCCTGCGGTCTGGCCCCGGAGGACAATCTCCCGGTCGGCCTGCAGATCATCGCACCCGCGATGGCGGACGACCGCCTGTACCGGGTGGGCGGCGCCGTCGAGGCCGCACTCAACGACAAGTGGGGGCACACCCTGCTGGAGGAGGCACCGGCACTGTGAGCAAGATCGAGAAGGCCAAGGCCCCGTCGTCCCTCAAGGCACCGTCGTCCCTGAAGGGCTTCAAGCACAGCAAGCCGGGCCTCTGGCTGTCCATCGGCACCAGCGCCTTCGGCGCGGTCTCGGTCGTCAAGGACGTGCGGAAGGCCCGCGAGGAGAGCGACACCCTCAAGCTGGTCAACGCCCTGGTCGGCGCCGCCGCGCTGATCACCGGTACCGCCCTGCTGGTGCGCGAGCTGCGCCAGCTCGGCTCCGACGACGTCCTGCTGGGCTGAGCTGAGCGCCCCGGCCCGGCCCCGCGCGAGCGGCGGCCGGGCCCGTACCTCCCAAGTCTTTTAGTGAAGGGGACGCTGTGAGCGTCATGAACCTGGTCTCCTACGAGGACGCTCTCGCGTCGTACGACCCGGTGATGGGCCTTGAGGTCCACGTCGAGCTGGGCACCAAGACCAAGATGTTCTGCGGTTGCTCGACCGAGCTGGGCGCCGAGCCGAACAGCCAGACCTGCCCGACCTGCCTGGGCCTGCCCGGCTCGCTGCCGGTGGTCAACGCGATCGGCGTGGAGTCGGCCGTCAAGATCGGCCTGGCGCTGAACTGCGAGATCGCCGAGTGGTGCCGGTTCGCGCGGAAGAACTACTTCTACCCGGACATGCCCAAGAACTTCCAGACCTCGCAGTACGACGAGCCGATCGCCTTCAACGGCTACCTCGACGTGCAGCTGGAGGACGGCTCGACCTTCCGCGTGGAGATCGAGCGCGCCCACATGGAGGAGGACACCGGCAAGTCCAGCCACGTCGGTGGCGCCACCGGCCGCATCCACGGTGCCACCCACTCGCTGCTCGACTACAACCGGGCCGGCATCCCGCTGATCGAGATCGTCACCAAGCCGATCGTCGGTGCCGGCGAGCGCGCCCCCGAGGTCGCCAAGGCGTACGTCGCCGAGCTGCGCGAGCTGATCAAGGCGCTGGGCGTCTCCGAGGCGCGGATGGACAAGGGCCAGATGCGCTGCGACGTCAACCTGTCGCTGCGCCCCAACGGCACCGAGACCTTCGGCACCCGTTCGGAGACCAAGAACGTCAACTCGCTGCGCAGCGTGGAGCGGGCCGCCCGGTTCGAGATCCAGCGGCACGCCACGGTGCTGACCGACGGCGGCACGATCATCCAGGAGACCCGGCACTTCCACGAGGAGGACGGCAGCACCACCTCGGGCCGGATCAAGGACAACGCCGAGGACTACCGCTACTTCCCCGAGCCGGACCTGGTGCCGATCGCCCCCGCCCGCGCCTGGGTCGAGGAGCTGCGGGCGGGCCTGCCCGAGCTGCCGCGGGTGCGCCGGGCCCGGCTGCAGGCCGAGTGGGGCCTGTCCGACAAGGACATGCAGTCGGTGCTGAACGCCGGCGCCGTCGAGCCGATCCAGGAGACCATCGCCGCCGGCGCCCCGGCCGACCAGGCCCGCAAGTGGTGGATGGGCGAGCTGGCCCGCCGGGCCAACGAGACCGGCACCGAGCTGAGCGAGCAGCCGATCACCCCGGCGCAGGTCGCCCGGGTCACCGCGCTGGTCGCCGAGGGCAAGCTGAACGACAAGCTGGCCCGTCAGGTCATCGAGGCCGTGCTGGCCGGCGAGGGCGAGCCGGACGAGGTCGTCGAGAAGCGCGGCCTGGCCGTCGTCTCGGACGACTCCGCGCTCGGTGCGGCCGTCGACCAGGCCATCGCCGAGAACGAGGCGATCGCCGCCAAGATCCGGGACGGCAAGGTCGCCGCGGTCGGCGCGCTGGTCGGTGCGGTCATGAAGGCCACCCGCGGCCAGGCCGACGCGGCCCGCGTCAAGGACCTGATCCTGGAGCGGCTGGCCGTGGAAGGACAGTAGGCGGAGTCTGGAGCGGCTGGCCGTGGAAGGACAGTAGGCGGAGTCTGGAGCGGCTCGCCGTCGAGGGGCAGTAAGCACAACCCAGGGAATCTGGGCATCTTTGCCTGAGGTCCTAAGGCGCCTAAGGCGCCTAAGGCCCTCTAAGTAAGGCCTAAGGCCCGGTCTCACCTCTAAAACGAGGTAAGACCGGGCCTTTGTCGTTCCCCGGGCCCCGATCTAAGGCATCCGGGGCCCGGAAGATCGGTAGGGCTTCCGATGCGGCACCCCCCGCTGGGAGAGGAAGCTCTTACTCGACAGCGAAACGCAGTGAGACCCACAGGGGGAACCGAAAGTGATCGAGTACGAGCTCATCCAGCAGCACGCCCACGAGCTGGCCGTCCGCGCCGAGCACGAGCGCCTGGTCCGGGAGGCCAAGGAGGGACGCCGCCTGCGGCAGCGTCCGGTGGCCGCCCGCTTCCAGCGGCGCCCCGCGCGCCAGCGCGAATGCTGACGGACCGGCACCACGACGGTGCCGAGGGAGTTTCGGAGGGGGAGGCGCAGCAGGGGAGCGCCTCCCCCTCCGGGCGTTCGCCAGGGGAGATAACCCCTCGGCCCGCCACCTCCGGCTATGGCATGCTCGCCTCCATGCAGCAGATATCGGTGAGTCCCGTCTTCGTCGGCCGCGGCAGCGAGATCACCGAACTGACCGACGCGCTGCGCCGGGCCGGCTCCGGCAGCCCGCAGGCCGTGTTGATCGGCGGCGAGGCGGGCGTCGGCAAGACCCGGTTGCTGGAGGAGTTCCTGCAGCGGGCCGCCGCCGGGGGAGCGGTCACCACGCTCGGCGGCTGCCTGGAGATCGGCGCCGAGGGCCTGCCGTACGCCCCGCTGGCCGCGGCGCTGCGCCGGCTGCACCGCTCGCTGGGCGCCGAGCTGGAAGCCGCGGCGGCCGGCAGCGAGGGGCACCTGGCCCGGCTGCTGCCCGAGTTCGGCGAGGCCGACGGCGAACCCAACGACGAGTACGGCCGGGCCCGGCTGTTCGAGCACACCGCGAGGCTGTTCGAACGGCTCGGCGCGGAGCGTACCCTCGTGTTCGCCGTCGAGGACCTGCACTGGTCCGACCGCTCCACCCGCGAACTGCTCGCCTTCCTGGTCCGCACCCTGCACCGGTCCCGGGTGCTGCTGGTCGCCACCTACCGCTCCGACGACCTGCACCGGCGCCACCCGCTGCGCCCCTTCCTGGCCGAGCTCGAACGGCTGCGCACCGTCCAGCGGCTGGAGCTGGAGCGGTTCGGCCGTGGCGAGGTCGCCGCCCAGCTGGCCGGCATCCTCGGCACCGCCGACCCCGACCGGAAGCTCGTGGACCGCATCCACCGCCGCTCCGAGGGGAACCCGTTCTTCGTCGAGGAGCTGGCCACCGCCTTCGAGGACGGCTGCGGCGCCGGGCTCACCGACTCGCTGCGCGACATCCTGCTGGTCCGGGTGGAGAGCCTGGACGAGGAGGCCCAGCGGGTGGTGCGGATCGCCGCCGAGGGCGGTTCGCACGTCGAGCACGCCCTGCTGGCGGCCGTCCTGCACGACGACGAGGAGGCGCTGATCGAGGCGCTGCGGGCGGCCGTCGGCGCCAACATCCTGCGCCCGGACGGCGAGGGCGAGGGCTACCGCTTCCGGCACGCGCTGGTCCGCGAGGCGGTCTCGGACGACCTGCTGCCCGGTGAACGGCACCGGATCAACCGCAAGTTCGCGCTCGCCGTGGAGGCGAAGCCGCAACTGGTCTCCTGCGACGCCCTGCCCGCCCGGCTGGCCAACTACTGGTACCACGCGCACGACCCGGCCCGCGCCCTGCCGACCGCCCTGGACGCCGCCCGGGCGGCCCGGCGCCGCAACGCCTTCGCCGAGCAACTGGGCATGCTGGAACGGGCCCTGGAACTGTGGGACATGGTCTCCGAGGAGGTGCTGGCGCACACCCTGCGCCCGTACGACTGGGCCGAGACCTACCCGCCCGGCTCCTGCGACCACAGCACCGCCGACGGGGACTGCGACCGGATCCAGCTGGTCGACGTACTGGCCGAGGCGGTGGTCGCGGCCCGGCGCTGCGGCGACCGCGAGCGCGGGCTGAGCCTCGCCAGGCGGGGGCTGCGGCTGGTCGACGAGGCCGTGCACCCGGTGCGCGCGGCCTGGTTCCGGATCAACCGGGCCCGGATGCTGGGCAATCTGCGCCGCTCCGGCGACGACGAGGAGATCCTCCACGCGCACCGGCTGGTCGACCACCTGCCGCCGTCCGCCGTCCAGGCCGAGGTGTTCGCGCTCGGCGCCGGGGTGGCGATGCTCAAGAAGCCCGGCCCCGAGCACATCGAGCTGGCCGAGCGGGCCATCCGGATCGCCCAGGAGGTCGGCGCGCACTCCGTCGAGGTGCACGCCCGGATGACGCTCGGCGGCCTGCGCTACGACGTGCACGGCGACGCCGACGGCGGGCTGGCCGAACTGGCCGGGGCGGTCGAGGCGGCCCGCCGGCTGGGCGTGCCCGACCTGCTGCTGCGCGGCGTCAACAACCTGGCCAGCATGCAGCGCGGGGTGGGCCGGGCCGAGGAGGCGGTGGTGCTGGCCCGCGAGGGCCTGGTCTACGCGGACGGCAACGGCCTGCTGCGCAACATCGGCACCATCCTGACCGGAAACCTGGCCGAGGCGCTGACCGACCTGGGGCGGATCCGGGAGGCCGCCGAGGTGCTCGACGCCTGCGAGCTGACCAGCCTGACCGGCACCCACGCCGAGTTCCTGGACCGGATGCGCGGCGACCTCGCGCTGCTGCGCGGGGACCTGGCCGGCGCGGCGACCATGCTGGCGCAGGCCCGGTCGGCCAACCGGGTCGGCCAGCTCCAGCACAGCGTGCCGATCAGCCGGCTGGCGGTGCGGATCGCCGCGCTCGCCGGCCGGCCGCTGGAGGCCCGGGAGGAACTGCTCGCCGCGCTGGCGGAGGAGGGGCGGCTCGGCCACGAGTCCGACGTGTACCCGCTGCTGGTCGAGGCCGCCACGGTGGAGGCGGACAGCCGGGGCCTGCCGGAGGCCGCGCCCGGCCGGGCCGAGGCGCTGGCCGCGATCGCCGCGCGGGCGGCCCGGCTGCGGCCGCGGGCGCCGGTACACCACGGCTGGGCCCGGCTGCTGGAGGGCGAACTGGCCCGCGCCGAGGCCGCCGACACCCCGGAGCACTGGGCTGCGGCGGTCGCCGCGCTGCGGCCGACCGGGTTGCCGTACCCGCTGGCGGTCGCCCTGCTGCGGGCCGGCGAGGCCGAGGTGCTGGCCGGGCGGCGCGAGGCCGGGGCCGAACTGCTGCGCGAGGCGCGGGAACTGGCCACCGTCCGGGGCGACCGTCCGCTGCTGGCCGAGGTCGCGGGCCTGGCCGACCGGGCCGGGCTGACGCTGACCCCGGTGGCGGCCGCGCGGCCGGCCGCCGGGCCGACCGCGACCCCGCCCGCCGGGGAGTCGTTCGGCCTCACCCCCCGTGAGCGGGACGTGCTCCGGTTGCTGGCACGCGGCTGGAGCAACCGGCAGATCGCGGAGGAGCTGTACATCTCTCCGAAGACCGCGAGCGTGCACGTTTCCAACATCCTGGGCAAGCTCGCGGTCACCGGCCGGGGCGAGGCGGCGGCGCTGGCGCACCGGTTGCGGCTGTTCCCGGACGATCCGGCTTAGGACAGGGACTGGGCCCTGTCCGGCCCGGGCCTCCCGCTGACCCGTGCGCCCGGCGCCGGGCCCCCCGACCGTCTCCGGTCCGGGCGGCCCGGCGCCGGGCGCCGTCGCGTGCTCCCGTGCGCGCCGCGTGAGCCCCCGGCCGCGCGCCGCCGCCAACCGGGCCGATCCGCCGGAATCGGGTGCATTTCCCCACCCCCTCGCCATTACTCTAAGTTGAGTGCATGTGTCATTGAGTGACGGATTTGGTGTAGGGTCCCGATCGGGAACATCGGTGCGGTGTGGTGACCGGAAGGCCGCCCACCCCCTGGGCCTCCGTCCTGACGGGGCGCCAGGCCACCGCGTACGGCCAAGAGGCGCGCGGCCGGTGGCCCGTGGCCGGGGCGCCAGGCCCCGGGCCGGAGGGGGAGAGGCCGAGTGAGCTCCACCGATACGGTGCTGCCCGGGGCCGGACGGCCGGGCGTGCCACCCGCCGACGCGTCCGAGCCCGACACGTCCACGCCCGGCGCGGCCGAGGCCTGCGCGTCCGCCCCCGGCCGGCGCGGCCCGCTGGGCCGGCTCCGGGAGAGCCGGACGCTGCCCGGACTCGTCCTCGGCACGCTCTGCCTGGCCTACGCCCTGGGCGCCGCCACCGGCTGGGGATCCTTCCAACTCTCCATCTTCATGGGCGACTTCGGCCTGGCCGCGGCGGCGCTCGCGGCCGCGCTGTCCTGCCTGGTGTACGGCTGCACGGCGGGCGGGCGCGCCCGCCCGGCCTGGCTGCTGTTCGGCCTCTCCTCGCTCATGGTGGCCTGCGGCAACGGGACCTGGGGCTGGTACGAGCTGGTCGCCCGCAGCCCGCTGCCGCAGGACTCGCTCGCCGAGTACGCCTTCCTGCTGTTCTCCCCGCTCGCCATCACCGGCGTCCTGGTGCTCGCCCAGCGCCCGCGCTCGGCCGCCGGCTGGCTCTGCCTGCTGCTCGACGGCTGGCTGATCGCCGGCTCGCTGTTCACCCTCAGCTGGAGCCTGGCGCTCGGCCGGATCGCCGCCGGCGAGGCCGGCTCGCCGCTGCGGCTGGCCCTCAACCTGGCCTACCCGGTCCTGGACATCCTGCTGGTCAGCCTGGTCGTCGGACTGCGCTTCGGTGGTCGGGACGGCAACCGGGCTGCCGTGCACACCGCGATGGTGGCGCTGGCCGTCACCGTCCTGTGCGACGCCCTGTTCACCTCCCCGGAACTGCGCAGCAGCTACCGCTCGGGCGAACTGCTGGACGCCGGCTGGTTCTCCGGCAGCCTGCTGCTGGCCTGGGCGCCGTGGTCGCCGCGCTGGCGCCGCCCGCTGCGCGAGCACCCCTCGGCCGGAGGCCTGCCGCGCCGCCGGGTGGCCACCACCTTCAGCGCGCTCACCCCGTACGCGGCCGCCGCGGTGTGCACCGCCGGGATCCTCTACAACGCCCTCGGCGGGCGGGAGTTGGACCGGGTGGTGGCCGCGGCGGCCTGCACCGTCGGCCTGGCGCTCATCCTGCGCCAGGGCGTGATGCTGCTCGACAACCTCTCGCTCGCCCAGGAACTCGCCCACAAGGAGGCGCACTTCCGCTCCCTGGTGCAGGGCTCCAGCGACGTCATCATGATCGCCGGTGCCAACGGCGTGCTCTCCTACGTCTCCCCGGCCGCGCTCGGCGTCTACGGGCGGGACCCGGAGGAGCTGGTCGGCGGCAACCTGCTGGACCTGGTCCACCCGGAGGACGTGGACCGGGTGCTCGCCGAGGTCCGCCGCTACCTGGCGAGGGTCCGGCTCACCGCCCACCGCTCCCCGGGCACCGCCGAGCCGTCCGCCCGGGTGGAGTGCCGGATCAGCTCCGGCGGCGGCGAGTGGCTGCACGTCGAGTCGACGGTCAGCCGGCACCGCGACGGCCTGATCCTCAACAGCCGGGACGTGACCGAACGCGTGATACTGCAGGCCCAGTTGCAGCACAACGCCTTCCACGACCCGCTCACCGACCTGCCCAACCGGGCGCTGTTCGCCCAGCGGCTGCGGGCCGCCCTCGGCGCCCGCGGCCAGCAGGGCGAGGGCGGCGCCGGGGTCGCGGTGCTCTTCCTCGACCTGGACGGCTTCAAGGCGGTCAACGACACGGCCGGCCACCAGGTGGGCGACGAACTGCTGGTGCAGGCGGCCCGCCGGCTCCAGGGGGCCGTCCGCTGCGGGGACACCGTCGCCCGGTTCGGCGGCGACGAGTTCGCCGCGCTGGTCTGCGGCCCGCTGGGCCGGCTCCAGGTCCAGGAGCTCGCCGAGCGGCTGCGGATCGCGCTCTCCGAGCCGTACTGGATCGGCGGCGCCGAACTCGGTGTCGCCGCCAGCATCGGCATCGCCTTCGGCACCCCCGAACGCGGCCCGGCCGCCGACCCGAGGGCGGCCACCGACGAGCTGATGCGCAACGCCGACCTCGCGATGTACCGGGCCAAGTCCGAGGGCAAGGGCCGGGTGGTGCTCTACAACCCCGCGATGCGGGCCGATCTGGAGCGCCGCACCGAACTGGAGGAGCGGCTGCGGGCCGCCGTCCGCGAGGGCGGCTTCACCCTGCTCCACCAGCCCGTGGTGGACCTCGCCAGCGGCGCGGTGACCGGCGTCGAGGCGCAGGCCCGCTGGCGCTCGGCGGGCGGCCTGCTGCTCACCCCGGCCGAGTTCCTGCGCTCGGCCGACCACGGCGACGCGGCCACCCGGTTCTCCCGCTGGCTGGTCCAGGAGGCGGTGATGGCCGCGGCCGACCGGCGCGGCCAGTCCGGTCGCAGCCGCAGCGGCCCCGCGCCCGTCCCGGTCGCGGTCCGGCTCTCCACCGAGCGGCTGTGCTCGCCCGGCCTGTACGAGACGGTGGCCGCGGCGCTGCGCGACAGCCGGCTGCCGCCCGGCGAACTGGTGATCGAGGTGGCCCGGATGGGCCCGGACTCGCTCGCCGACGAACTCGGCCGCCGGCTGGCGGCGTTGCGTCGGCTCGGGGTGACCACCGTGCTGGCCGGCTACGGCGCCGGCAGCGGCTCGTTCGGCGAGCTGGCCCGGCTGCCCCTGGACGGCCTCAAGCTGGACCGCACGCTGGTGCAGGACCTCGGGGAGTCCGCGCTCAGCCGCACGCTCGCCGGGCACGCCCTGCGGCTCGGCCACGACCTCGGTCTGGTCACCGGCGCCGAGGGGGTGGATCTGCCCCGCCAGGTCGCCGCGCTCCAGGAGCTGGGCTGCCGGCAGGGCCAGGGTTCGGCCTTCGCGCCGCCGCTGGACGAGACCCGGCTGCGCCGGGCGCTGGTGCGCCGGGGCTACCCGCTGCCCAGGCCGCTCGGCTCGGTCTCGGCCCGGCGCGCGTACCTGGCCGCGGAGGCCCGGACGGGTGGCCGCGGGGAGGGCGGCGGGGGGCGTGTCGTGCATCACCACGGTGCCCCCGACCTGCCCGAACGCCGCGCGGTGAGCGGTCCAGGGTCGGGTCCGCATGGCGAGACGGTCATCCCACCTGCTTGACACGCGCCCCCGGACAGGAGGAGGGTCGTTGCCATGCGCACCCGAATTCTCGTACTTGGCGGGCGCGTCGGCTGAGCGGGCTCACACGCCCCGCTTGTGACAGACCGACGCGCCACCCCTCGCATGCCCTTGGCACGAGGGGTTTTTTGTTGCACTGACGCTGTTCCACCACCGCAAGACCCCTGGTCCCGACCGCCCGATCCGCTCCGATTTCCGGGGAGGAAGCGGGACGATTGGGGCAGAGCCGGCGATCGGCCCGAAACCGGGACCCCACCCTCGCACCACCGGGGCCCGCAACCACCGGGCCGGCACATTCCGAGAAGAGACAGGCAGATGACTGAGCACGCCGCATCCCCCCGCCGCGGGGACGCCACGGCCGCCCACGCTCCCGCTCCCCAGCACGTCGTCGAAACCATGACCGGCGCCCAGTCGCTCATCCGCTCGCTGGAGGCCGTGGGCGCGGACACCGTCTTCGGCATCCCGGGCGGGGCCATCCTTCCCGCGTACGACCCGCTGATGGACTCGGCCAAGGTGCGCCACATCCTGGTCCGGCACGAGCAGGGCGCAGGCCACGCCGCCACCGGTTACGCCCAGGCCACCGGCCGGGTCGGGGTCTGCATGGCCACCTCCGGTCCGGGCGCGACCAACCTGGTGACCCCGATCGCCGACGCCTACATGGACTCGGTGCCGATCGTCGCGATCACCGGCCAGGTCTCCTCCAAGGCGATCGGCACCGACGCCTTCCAGGAGGCGGACATCTGCGGCATCACCATGCCGATCACCAAGCACAACTACCTGGTCACCGACCCCGCCGAGATCCCCCGGGTGATCGCCGAGGCGTTCCACATCGCGGCCACCGGCCGCCCCGGCCCGGTCCTGGTCGACATCGCCAAGGACGCCCTCCAGGCCACCACCACCTTCCGCTGGCCGGTCGAGCTCTCGCTGCCCGGCTACCGCCCGGTCACCAAGCCGCACGCCAAGCAGATCCGCGAGGCCGCGAAGATGCTGGTGGCCGCCAAGCGCCCGGTGCTGTACGTCGGCGGCGGCGTGATCAAGGCGCAGGCCACCGCCGAGCTGCGGATCCTCGCCGAGCTGACCGGCGCCCCGGTGGTCACCACCCTGATGGCGCTCGGCGCCTTCCCCGACAGCCACCCGCAGCACCTGGGCATGCCCGGCATGCACGGTTCCGTCCCGGCCGTCACCGCGCTGCAGAAGGCCGACCTGCTCTTCACCCTCGGCGCCCGCTTCGACGACCGCGTCACCGGCAAACTGGACGGCTTCGCCCCGCACGCCAAGGTCGTCCACGCGGACATCGACCCCGCCGAGATCGGCAAGAACCGCCCCGCCGACGTGCCGATCGTCGGCGACGCCCGCGAGGTGCTGGCCGATCTGATCGTGGCCGTCCAGGCCGAGTTCGACGCCGGCCACAAGGGCGACTACTCGCAGTGGTGGGACAAGCTCGACGCGTGGAAGAAGACCTACCCGCTGGGCTACGAGCCCGCCCCGGGCGGCCGCCTCTCCCCGCAGCAGGTCATCGAGCGGATCGGCCGACTGGTCGGCCCGGAGGCGATCTACGCCGCGGGCGTCGGCCAGCACCAGATGTGGAGCTCGCA